>NZ_BAAACP010000015.1:0-60043 GCF_039521565.1 Paraclostridium tenue | reverse complement strand
CTATTTTTTAAATGTAGTTTATAAATTAACAACTAATGGATGATAACAAAAACTTGTGATAAGTAAAAATTAATATATATAAATTAATTTTGTCATGAGCAAAAATCAATTTATTTAGGTTTAAAATATATTGAAAGATTATATTAATCTATCTAATATTAATTATTTAAAATTGGATAACAGATTAAATTTTAATATATAATTCTAATTTATTAATAAGTAAATTAGTAATAAATAATCTTCAAAGAAGGTAAAATTTATATAGGAGATATGATAAGACATTATGAATCAAGAAATAACTGTATATGACTTTAAAAAACCACAAAGATATTCTACAGCGAATATGAGATTTTTATCTGTAATAGCAGAAGAATTTTGTAAGAGCATAAATTTATTTATAACTTATGAATTAAAAAGACCAAATATAGTATGTAAAGTAGATAAAATAGAACAAACAAATTACGAAGAATATATGAATATGATATCAAATGATTCTGTAATTGTTGAACATGCAGTACAACCTCTAGTTCAAGGACTTATATATCAGTTAGATAAAAGTGTTGCGCTTTCATTTATAGATTTAATACTTGGAGGAGATGGTGAATTTGGTGATGAAAAAAGAGAACTTACTGAAGTTGATAGAGAATTAGTATCATACATATCAAGTAAATTTTTAACAAAAATGTATATCTTTGAAGGTTGTAAATCTAGAGAAGTTTCTAATATTTATACAAATGTAGGTTCAAGTAAGAAATATCCAGTAAGTGAATCTGTTGTTGTTTCTCATATGAAGATGATGGATGGGAATAAAGAAGTAGGGAAAATGAGTTTTTGTAATCCATATAGTTGCTTAGAACCAGTATTAGAACAATTAGAACCTAAAAGACTTTTTAAAAGCAAAACTAATGAATATGATTTTGAATTTACAAATGCAATATACAATAAAATCTGTAGTACAAGTACTGAGATGGTCGCTGTATTAGGGAAAACAGAAATAAGTGTAGAAGAATTAGTAAGTCTAAAATTAGGGGATGTTATAACTTTAGACACTAAAACAGGTGGAGATATGGAACTTCATGTAGGAGGATCAAGAGCATTTAAATGTAAACCTGGTCTTATTAAAAATAAAAAAGGTGTTATTATAACAGATTATATAAAGAAGGAAGTGTAGGCATATGAGCGAAAATTTTGACAGAGTATTAGATATAGAACTTAAAGTTAGTGTAGTACTTGGGAGAACTAAAATACCTCTAAAAGATATCTTTGAATTATCTAAAGGGTCATTAATAGAATTAGATACTTTTGAAGATCAAGAAGTTGAGATACATGTAAACGGTAGAAAAATAGGTTATGGACAAGTTGTAATAGTAGATGATAATTTTGGTGTAAGAATAACACGTATATTAGGGGAAGAAGAATTAGCAAAAACTTTAGCTTAATCTAAGTATATGTGTAAATAAAATTTAAATAACTATATTAAAAAAGACAGATAAATAAATTTATCTGTCTTTTATTTTGCATTATTAATATTAATTGTTTTGTTGTTCTGTAGATACAGTATTTTCATTAAGAGTATTAGTTTCTTTATTGTCAACAGTACTGTTTTTTTCTACATTTTGATTAGGATTATCTGATGTATTTGTAGAATCTTGAGATTGACTTTGTTCTTTATCTTCTAAATTGTTTTCAGAATTATTATTTTCAACTTTATCTGAATTAGAGTTAAATAATCCTGTAAACCAATTCCAGATTTTAGTTAAGAAACCTTCTGCTTCATTACTTGATGGTAAGTTTATAGCATCTTTATCAGTAGCAGTTATCTGAGCATTTTTACCAAGTACGCTATCGTCAGTTTTTTCTAATATACCTAAATTTTTATCGTCTCCACCAAATAAATTAGAAACCCAATTTCCTATACCTTCAAACCAACCTTTTACTGTATCTAATATACCCGAATTATTTACACTTTCACCTATAGCATTTAAATTTTCATTTACAGTATTAGATATGCTGTTTAAAGCATCTTTCATATCTTTATAATTATAATTTTGTTCAGATATTTTAGTCATTAAATCTTTTACCTGCTTTTGTTGTTCAGGTGATAAAGTAACATTATAGTTATTAGTGATATTATTTATAGTGTTTGCTATTTGATTAGTGTCACTAGTATTATTTTTTATAATCTCTGTTTTAACATCATTGATTATACCTGTTGCTTTATCTTGACCTATATCTTGACCTAATTTACCAGATACTACTAACTCTTCTGTAGCAATCTCTTTTTTATTTTCATCTAATGGTTTACCAGTAGCATCTTCATAAGCTTTCATAACTCCAGTAAGGGCACCTGTCCCACTTACAGGAAAGTTAGCAGCTATAACACAGTTAGCATCAGTTATACCTAAACTTGCAAGAGTACTTGCTATCATAGCTGAAGTAACCCATGTTATATTAGCTGTTTTAACATTTATTCCACTTCCAGCTTTAGTAGGCTCAACATAAGCACATGAATAAGTTTTAGTTCCTATTTGAGAATTAGGTGCTATGCCTTCTAAATATTTTCTTTCTTCTTTATTGTTAACTTCTAATATTACCGCATCGTTTTCATTTACGCCGAAGTATTTTAACATAGTTTTTCTTTGCTCAGGTGATAAATTTGCACCTAATGTAACAACTCTTGCTGTATCAGCAAATACTAAGCTCATACTTCCTAAAATCATAGTACAACATATAACAATGGAAGTTATTTTCTTTTTTAAACTCATAATTAATCTCCTTTAAAACAATTTAAATAGATACTAATATAATAAAGCATTTTATAAATTTTGACGATTACAAAATTATAACATTTTTAAAGTGTTAACTCAAATACTATATTTATATTAAATAATGCTTAGAAAATATAACTTAAAATTTAGTTTATATGATGAGTAAGATTTAGGATAAACAAAAAAATGTTTTTATTAAATATGTTTAAATCAAATTATAAAAAGAAAATAGATTTTTAACTGAGTTTATAATAGTTGATTTAATAATTAATTAAATAAAAAGGTATAGTTTATGACTATACCTTTTTTTAATACAATTACACTATCTTCCTATGAACATTTGAGTCCAATATATAGATGATCCATTTGATGCTATACCTACACCTAATTCAGTGAAATCAGGGTTTAATATGTTTTTTCTATGTCCAGGAGAATTCATCCATGAATTCATTACTTCTTTTGGTGTTTTTTGTCCCATGGCTATATTTTCACCAGCTGCACGATAGCTTATTCCAAATTGCTTCATCATATCAAAAGGAGAACCATAAGTTGGAGATGTATGATCAAAGTAATTTTTATCTATCATATCTTGAGATTTTTTAGTAGCTACGTTTGATAATTCATTATTAAATTTAAGTGGTTGTAAACCTCTGTTAGTTCTTTCTACATTTACTAAATCTAATACTTCTTTTTGGAAGCTTGCAAAATTTCCTGATGGAGTAGAAACTTTATTCTCAGTAGGAGTAGTCTCAGGTTTAGACTCTGGCTTTGCTGATGAAGTATTTGATGATTTATTTTGAAAATTACTAGTATTCACTGTATTAGTAGATGTTTTATTCTCAGTAGAAGTAGTTTTAGAATTAGATTTTTTATTAGAGTATGTAGTATCTTCTACCTTTATATTTGAAGTATTATCTATATTATTAGATAAATTAACTTTACTACATTTTAAATTACCGTTTATTAAATCTTGAATTAAATAGTTTAAAGGCTTTATTGGAGCAGAACAATCTTTTCCTTTAACATATATGCGTATATATTCTTTATGTACAGCTTTCTCGCAATATAGTTTTTTATTGATTGTTTCATTTGATGCTGCATTAACAGGAAGTGTAGCGCAAGCACTTAATACAGATACTACACCTAATGATAATAATGTTTTTAATCTTTTGTTCATATAAGTCACCTCTTTTGAAATATTTATAAATGAATTTTCTAAAAATGTTACTATTTTGTAACCTTAAGGGTATGCTTACCCCTTGGATATTTATTATCATAACACATATACAAATAAATATATAATGTAAAGTTATGTAAACAATATATATAAATTACAATTATGTAATAAAATAGGGTATAAATTAAAAATAAAGAGTAAAAAATATATTGATGGGTATAAGGTTAATAAATCTTAAAAATTAGATAAAATAAGCAAGATATCTAGTTATTTTATTAAAATAGCTAAAAATATGTTATACTATAAAAAGGTAATTATGGTAAAAGCTGAAAGGAGAAAATTTATGTCAAAAGAATTAGTAAAAGACAGAGTTATAAAATACTTAATGGAAGATTTATATGTTCCACAAGAGATGATAGATACAGATGTAGCATTATCAGAGTTTGAAGAAGGTGCAGAAGGTGTTATAGATATAATGGTAAATGTAAAAGATAGCGATGATTTTTATGCACCAGTTATGATAATAAAATGTTTAGATGAAGAGACTCCACTTCAAGGAGAAGAAGCTCAAGAAGCAGTAAATTTCTTAGAAGATGTAGATAATATAACTTTAGCAGGAAGAGCTGTTTTAACTAATGGAAATGAAATGATGTATGCAAATTGGACAGGAGAAGAGTATGATACAGAAGAAGCTCTTCCAGAATATGATGTAATGGTAAAAGAGTTTTTTGATATGGAAGAACAAATAAAAGAACATGAAGCAAGTCATGAATGTGGATGTGGACATGATCATAGTCATGGTGATGATCATGAATGTTGTGGTGGAAGCTGTGGATGTGGACACGATCATAAATAATAAACATTGTCTTAAATTTGTGATGATAAAGGGGATTAGCTTGACTAATCCCTTTTATTAATGGTATTATAAATTTGTTATAATCTCATTAATATTTTACCGTAATATAGGGGCAAGCTATTATTGGATTTATTAATTGGGATTTAACTTTGTCGTTCGAGGATAAAAGACTGCACATTGTGCAGTCTTTTGTTCTTTTTATAGATAAATTCAGTTAATATAATATTATTTTTAAAAAATATAAAAAAAATCAAGGATTTTACAAGGTGAGTGTAGAATAATAGATACAGGAATTTGTTGACAAGTAAAAAGTATTTTTTTTATAGTGCTTACATAAAATTAACATGAGGATGAAACTATAGGAACTTTTTAAACTTGATTAACAAATTATTAGAGATAGAAGGGGTAGATTATGGGGGCTAAAAGAGAAAATACTTATGAAAATTATATTTATAGTGATTCATCAAATTCATCAAATGCTATGAAAATGTACTTAAAAGAGATTGAAGAGTACAAAATGTTGTCTGCAGTAGAAGAAATTGAGTTAGCGAAAAAAATAGATGAATCATTTATAGGAGCTAAAGAAGAATTTATTAATGCAAACTATAGACTAGTTGTTAGTATTGCTAAAAAATATAGAAAAGAAAATATAGATATGCTAGATTTAATTCAAGCAGGAAATATAGGACTTATAAAAGCTGTAGAAAAGTATGATTATAAAAAAGGATATAAGTTTAGTACTTATGCCACATGGTGGATAAAACAAAGTATAACTAGATATATAGACGATTGTGAAAATACTATTAGAATACCTGTTCACCTTCATCAAAGAATTAACTTTGTTAAAAGAAAAAAACAAGAGCTATCGTTAGAACTTCAAAGAGAGCCAAAGATAGAAGAATTAGCAATTGCATGTGATATAGAAGTTGAAAAAATTATAGATTTACTAAAAAGAGACAAAAATATAGTATCGCTAGATACCCCTATAAAAGAAGATGAGGATAGTAGTTTAGTTGAGTTTATACCATCAGATGCATATTTTGAAGATGTAGTTATGCATGAGGTAGAACAACATAATCTACGAGAAAAAATAGATGAATTATTAACAGGCCTTAGTGAACAAGAACAAAAAGTTTTAAGAATGAGGTTTGGATTAGATGATGATATACCTAAAACTTTAGAAGAAATAGGAAAGGTATTTGGAGTTACTAGAGAGAGAATAAGACAAATAGAAGCCAAAGCTATTAGAAAGTTAAGGCATCCAAGCAGATTAAAGCAATTAAAGCATTTTTATTAAAATAAAAAAACATGTATATAATTTAAATTATATACATGTTTTTTTATGCTTAAAATAATTTTTAAATTAAATAAATCATAAAAACTTATATGTCATTAATATAATTATCTATATAAAAGAAACTCATTTTCGAGGATTGATACTATGAATTATTTAAATAGAGATGAAGTTTATGAAGAAATAACTTACAACATTAAATTAATAAATCAAAATATAGAAAATATAAAGATGCAAATTTTTAGTAAATCAAGTTATACATATGAGCTTATAACTATAGTGGAAAAAGAAGTTAAAAAAACTTTTAAAAGCATAAAAGAACTTAAAAATCCATTTTTATTATTTATTATAGGTCCAGGAAAATATGGAAAATCAACCATTATAAATTCCTTATTAGAAGATAATATACTACAAACTAAAGATATTCCCAACACATGGAAATTAGATTCACTTATACATTCAAATGATAGAAAAATTGAAATTATTTATGAGAATGATGATATTGAAAGTTTTGATTATGAAAAAGGCAATGAAATACTAAAAAATGAAGAAAATAAATTTAGAGATTCAAAGATGATTGTAAAAAGTAAGTTTGATAAATATAAAAATGGCAAAAAATTAGGAATTGAACAACTAAAATTATATAAAAAATATCTAGAAGATAAGCATTTATATAAATCAAACATATTAGAAGTCAGACATTATATAAATAAAGAAGGTATATTAAATGATTTTATAATAGTAGACACACCAGGGTTAAATCAAAGTTTATTAAAAAATACAAAAAAACGTATGATAGATTATTATAAACGAGCAGACGGAGTTATTTGGGTTTTAGATAGTCAAAATATAGTCTCAAAATCAACCAATGACCTATTAAATGACCTAAAAGAAAATTATGTAATAGACAATAAAACCAATAACATAATTTGCGTAGTTAATAAAATTGATATTATAAAAAAGCAAGAAAAAGATTTTTTTAAAGTTAAAGATAAAATAAGTCAAATATATTCTAATTACTTTAGAGATATAGTTTTAATATCATCAAAAGAAGCTATAAAAGGATATATAAAAAATGACAAAAATCTTATAGAATCTAGTAACATAGAAACTTTAAAGGATAGTATAAATGTAAACTTTAAACGACATTCTGAAGATATGCAAATAAAATCTAAATTTAAAAATTTAAAGATTATGAGCAAAAAAATAGAAAAAGAGATAGATAATTACAAGCGAAATTTATATTCTGACATATATAAATTTGATGAAGCAAAGAGAATATTAGATGAAGAAATTGATAGAATCAGAAATTACTTATTAAATCATATTAATAAGTTTTTATCTTTTGACAATTTAATATCTAACAATATAAAAATTGAGATGAAAAATTTAGAATATATAATTATAAGTGAAATTACTAAAGTATATAACTACTTAAAAAATATATCTATATTTGATACAGATTATATTGAATACAAGCTAAATTTGCAAGTTAACAAATCTAAAATGAAAGAAATCGTAAATTTAGAGAACTTGATATTAGAGTATAAAATAAATAACAATAAAAATGTTATTGATTTAAATATAATTAATAAACAACGAAATAATGAAAGAAAAGTTTATATAATTAAAAATAACATAAATACATTAAAAATTAGAATAAATGAAAATAAATTGAAAAAAATTATAGAATTAGAACAGATTATAATTAATAACATAAATATATCATTTAGAAGAAAGTATACAGATTATGAATTAATAAAAAATCATTTAATATATATAAATAATATAGATAGTATATTAAAAAAATGGGGGGATGACAATGGATAGTTTAAATAGTTACATTGAAGAAATTAAATATACTTTAATAGAATCTCCAATTAGAAATTATTTATTAAATGAAAGGAATATACCATTTAAAAAAATTATAGCTCATAATCTAGAAGATGTCATGAATAATTTGGATGTACTTTTAGATAAGCCATTTACAACTTTTAAAATAGTTATTATGGGAGAAGTTAAATCGGGCAAATCTACATTAGTAAATTCTATTATAGGAAAAGAAGTTTCGGAAGTAGATGTATTAGAAGCTACATCAAATATAATAAATTTACATTATAATAGTGAATATAGTTACAATATAGATTGTAACTGTGTAAATATAGGTGTTAATTCAAAATTTTTAAAAAATATTAATATAGTCGACACACCAGGGTTAAAAAGCATAACAAAAGAAAATGAAAAAAAATCTATAAAATATATACAAAGTGCAGATTTAATATTATTTATATTTGACTCAACTCATATAGGCCAGGAGGATATTAAAGAAGCTGTTGATTTAATTTCATCTTATGGGAAACCTATAGTAGGTATATTAAATAAAGCAGATTTATTAGAAAGTGATTATGAAGAAATTTTAAATTATATTAATGATGAATATAGTGTATATATAGATAAATTTTTTATAATATCATCTTACCTAGAATATCAACATACCATAAGTAAAAATGCTACAGTCAAAGAAAATGATATAGTAATAGATTATCCTAAGATATTAAAAGATAACTTTAGTAAACTTTTAGAATTTTTAAATGAAGTTAGTAATAAAAATGATAGTTTAAAAATAGAAAGTGTAAAATCTTCAATAGAGGCTTTAAAATATAAGGAAAAAATTTATCACTATGATTATTTAAAATCATTAGAAATGCTAGAATCTGAAATAATAAATCATAAAAAATTGCTTGAAGATAAATTTGATTATATACAATCTAAAATGGAATTTGAAGTAAATGAGTGGATAAATAAAGTATTTTTATCTGAAGAAATAAATAAAATAAATAAAAGTATGGATATAGCTAATGATTATATAAATGATAATTATATAAATAGTGTTATAAATAATAAAAAGTTAGAATTAGATGAATTATTTTTTAAGGAATGGGATGAATGTATAAAAGAAGTAAATTATATAACAAATAAGAATATAAGGGAATTTATAGATACTATAGATTATAAAAATTACAATATAGAATTACCAAAAGTAATATTAAATGAAGAAAATATAAATATAAATGAAATGTTAGCTACCATAGGAACCGGAGCTATACTTGGAGCTACATCAGGTAGTGCCTTAGCAATGTATGCGGCAGTCGTAGGAACATCGGCACAGAGTTTAACTGTAGGAGCTGCAATGCTTACTTATTGTCCACCTTTACTTTTAGCAGGTACTTTAACAGGTGGAATAGGTAAAGTTATATATGATAAATTGAAGAAAGAACAGTTAAGCAATGAAATAATAAAAGATATAGAAAATTTTAAAGAAAGTATAAAAGATGATATAAAAGATAGGTTACTACAAATTTATAGTGAAGCTAGTAAAGAAATAATAAAAGCAAATCAAGGTATATTTGAAAATTCTAAAGAGATATATATAAGTGAATATGAGATAGAAGAATTAAAAAATAAATTAAGTGAATATATAAATCAATTATAAAAAATATAAAGCGTTAATTAATAATTAACGCTTTATATTTTTTAACATTTATTATATATTTTGTATAAAGAAAAAGCTATATTACTTGTAAGTTTATTAAAATTATTATCATAACTTAGCATGTACTTTCTTATGTAAAATGAACTAAAATCAAGTTTACTTTTTATAGCTAAATTTGAAATATAGCTATATCTTATGCAAACTGTAGATAAAAAATAAATTAAAAACAACATAAATAAAATTAAAATGAATATAGACATATATACCCCCCAAAAAGTTTTATAAATACATATTCCTATAATTAAATTGTACAACCAATAATATAAAAATTCAAAACATTATGAAAGACAATATCTGACTAAAATTTATATAAAATTTAATTAAACAACATAAAAAACGAAATGAAAGGATTTTGAAAATTTTATATAAGTAAATAAGTATATTGATGCGTTTATCGTTATTATGGTATTATAATAAAATATAGTACTGTTTAAAACATAGTAGTATATAAATTTAATTAATAAGAGGTGAAGGAGATGAATTTAAAGTTATTAATAGAAGAGTTTATTATAAATTATGGTCTAATAAGTATTTTTATAATAGTAGCTTTAGAATATGCAAATCTTCCTCTGCCTAGTGAATTAGTTTTACCATTAATAGGTATATTTGCATTTGAGTATGATATGAATTTTATACAAGTTTTAACTGCATCTGTATTAGGAGGACTTAGTGGTTCTATAATAAACTATTACTTAGGATTAAAATTAGGTAAACCATTAGTAGATATGTTGGCTACTAGGTTTCCAAGTACTAAAAGATCTATTAGAGCATCCTATTCATGGATAAAAAAATATGATAAATCGTCAATTATGATATCTAGGTTAATACCAGTTGCTAGAACTTTTATTTCAATAATTGCAGGTGTTATAAAAATGAACATAATAGCTTTTATAATATATTCGACTATAGGAATAAGCTTATGGAATTTAATACTAATATCAGCAGGATATATATTAAGTGATAAATTGCATATAATAATATCTATATTAAAGAAGTACTCTTTATTTGTAATTTTTTTGATAATTATTATTTTAGGCTTTTATATATTAAAGAATAAATTAAATAATAAAAATAATAAAAAAAAGACACGATAGTGTCTTTTTTATAAAGATAAATTTGGTTGTATAATAGCTATTTAAATAATAATTTAATACATTACAAATTATATTAAAAATTCCACATTTAATTAAATATTTTTAAATAGGAGATATTATTATGCATAAGTTTAAAATTAAAATACCACATACCTTTACTATAATATTTTTACTTATAATAATAGTAGCAATTCTAACGTACATTATTCCTAGTGGAGAGTTTAAAAGGATTGATTTAGGTGGAAGGATAGTAGTAAAGTCTGGAACATACCATAGGGTAGATTCTAATCCTCAAGGAATAAAAGATATATTTATGGCCCCTATTAATGGTTTTGTAGATGCAGCAGAGGTTGTTGGATTTGTATTATTGGTAGGAGGGGCTTTTGGGATAGTAAACAAAACTGGAGCTGTAGAATCAGGTATAAACCAAATCGTAAGTAAACTTAAAGGATGGAAGGTTTTGATAATACCTGTATCTATGATACTATTTGGATTAGGTGGTTCTACATTCGGGATGAATGAGGAAACACTTCCTTTTTATATGATATTTATACCAATTATGATAAATTTAGGGTACGATTCATTAACTGGAATAAGTACAGTATTTTTAGGTTCAGGAACTGGAATTATAGCATCCACTATAAATCCATTTTCAGTAGGAATAGCTCAGGCATTAGCTAATGTAGTGCCAGGATCAGGTATATTTTATAGAATTATTATCTTTATAGTACTCATGACTATATCTATAACATTTTTGATGATTTATGCTAATAAAATTAAAAAAGATCCAAAAAAATCACTAGTATATGAATATGATACAAACAATAAAAAAGATTTTATACTAGATGAATCAGATATAAAGCCATTTACTCTAAAAGAAGGGATTGTTTTAACGATATTTATTAGTGGGATGATTATCATGGTTTATGGAGTCTTAAATATGGACTGGTATATACCTGAAATAGCTATGATATTTTGTATAATAGGTGTTTTTTCCGGAATACTTGGAGGACTTAAGCAAAAAGAAATAATAGATTCATTTTTAGCAGGAGTTTCAGCTTTACTCTCTGCAGCACTTGTTATAGCATTAGCTCGTGGAATTGTTATAGTAGCACAAAATGGACATATAATAGATACATTATTAAATTATTCTGCCAATGCTTTAAGTAAATTGCCAAAGTTTATATTTATAATTTTATCTTTTTTACTTGAATCATCATTAGCATTTTTAATACCATCATCTTCAGGCTTAGCATCGCTTACTATTCCAGTATTAGCACCACTTTCTGATTTAGTGGGAGTTTCTAGTCAATTAATAATAATGGCTTATCAATTTGGTGCAGGGCTTATAAATTTAATAACTCCAACATCTGGAGTATTAATGGGTGCATTGGCTTTTGCGAAAATACCATGGTCTAAGTGGGTAAGATTTTTAGTCCCTTTATTTGGGATTATGATAATAGTATGTATTATATTTTTAACTATTGGATTGTATATAGGATTTTAAAATATATTTAATAAATGTTTATTAGTATTAACAAAAGCTTAATAGTATGGTAGAATTAGTACAATAAATATAAAAATGGGGGATTAAGTAATGAATAGTATAGAACAAATATTACATTCTATGGATATGCAATATCATGAGAAGAGAGCAAATTTAGCAAGATTAGCAGAAGACTCTTTATCTCCTTTAAAAATAAGTGATGAAACTAAATCGTATTTAGATAGAAAAATATTATGTGATATGAATGAAGGAACAAGACCTTATAGACCAAGGTACATATTACCGGATTATGTTAAGTTTATGAAACAGGGTAGTGAATATTTAGATATAAAACCACCAACGGATTTATATGAAGCAGTTGATGCATTAATAATAATTTATAGATATGTTCCTTCTATAACAGGATATCCAGTATATGTTGGTCAAATAGATGATGTACTTGAACCGTTTATGGATACTGTAAGTGAAAAAGAAGCATATAATTTAATAAAGATGTTGCTTATAAATATAGATAGAACTTTACCAGATGCTTTTGTGCATATGAATATAGGACCAAAAGATACTAGAGTTGGTAGATTAGTAATACAAATAGAAAGAGAACTTAAAAAAACTATACCTAATGTTACTTTAAAATGTAGCGAAGAAACTCCAGATGATCTTATAAAATATGGAATAGAATCAGCTCTTGAAAATATAAAACCATATTTTGTAAATCACAGATTAATGACTAATGATTTAGGGGAAGATTATGGAGTTGTTAGTTGCTATAATTCATTAAGAATAGGTGGAGGAGCACATACTTTAACAAGACTTAATTTAAAAGCTTTAGCTATGGAAAGTGAAAATTATGAAGATTTTATGGATGACAAACTTCCAAAAGCAGTAAAAGCATTATGTGAGCTTACTAATGCAAGAATAAAATATTTAGTAGAAGATGTAAAATTCTTTGAAAGTTCATTTTTAGCAAAAGAAGGGCTAATAGATTTAAATAAATTTACATCAATGCCAGCTATATATGGAACATTTGAATGTGTTGAAATATTCACAGGAAAACAAATGGGACATGATGAAAAAGCTAATGATGTAGCTGAAGAAATATGTAAAAAATTTGCTGAATTAGCAAAAAATGAAGAAGCTATTTATTGTGGAGGAACTAATGGTAAGCATGGAGTACATGCACAAGGGGGACTAGAATCCGATACTGATACAACACCAGCTGTAAGAATAAAATACGGATGTGAACCTAATATATTTGATCATATAAATTTATCAGCAAGACTTCATAAGTATTTTGATACAGGATGTAGTGATATATATTTATTTGATGAAACAGCTAAAAATAATATAGATGGAATGTTAAGAGTTGTAAAAGGTGCTCTTGAAAGTGGTATAAGAGTTTTATCTATAAATAGTGATTCTTCAGAGTTTGTTAGAATAACTGGATATCTAGTAAAAAAGAGTGATATAAAGAAATTTAATGAAGGTGAAAACTTAAGAGAAGATTCTGTTTTATTAGGAGCGTTAACTATGAAAAATGGAATAGAGGATAGAAAGGTTAGAAATATTTAATGAAAGCTCCTGTAAATAAAATTATTAACATGAGTTTTATAGATGGTCCAGGATGTAGAATAAGTGTATTTTTACAAGGTTGCAATATGAAATGTATATATTGTCATAACCCAGAGACTCAAAATATATGTATTTCTTGTAAAAAATGCTTAGATGTGTGTAAGGTAGGAGCTATTAAGTTTAATGATAAAATTATTTATGATAAAGATATTTGTATAAATTGTGATGAGTGCATAGGGATATGTAAAAGTTATGCATCACCTAAAATTACTTATTATACACCAAATGAACTTTTTGATTATATAAATAAGTATAAAAATTTTATAGACGGAATAACTTTCTCTGGAGGAGAATGTACTTTGTATAGTGATTTTATAATAGAATTTACTAATATAGTACATAAAAAAACTAACCTTAATGTATTTGTAGATACTAATGGATATATAAATGAAAATGATATTAATAATCTTTTAGATTGTGTAGATGGATTTATGTTTGACTTGAAAGCATTTGATAGTGATACACATATAAAAGTTACAGGTGTAGAAAATAACTTAGTTTTAAATAATATAAATAAATGTTCTAAATCTAATAAACTTTATGAAATAAGAACTGTTTTATTAGAAAATATAAACGATAATGAAAATATATTTTCAAAAGAACTTAATTATATAAAAAACTTAAATAACTATACTAAATTTAAATTAATACCGTTTAGAAGATATGGAGTTAGAGGGGAACTTTCTAATTTTAGAGATTATCCGAAAGAAAAATACATGAAATACTATGAGAAAGCGAAAGAAGTATTAAAAGATAGAATGCTAAATCCTATAATTTAATAAAATAAGTATATATGTAACCCTAGGTAACAAAATGTTAGCTAGGGTTTTTTTATGCAAGAATATAGAGTACGAAAGCTAGAAAATATCAAAGGACATATATTTATAAAAATAGAAAGCTAAATACATAAATAAATATATGGGGTGATTATATTGAAAGCTAAAATTATAAATAAAACTGTTGAATGGATAAAAGTTATAACATTAGCTATATGTATGGGGCTTATAGTAACTTATTTTATTGTACCAACTGTAGTTAGTGGAGAATCCATGTATCCAACATTAAATACCGAAGATTATTTAATAATAAATAAATTTGCTTATAAAAAAAATATGCCAAATAGAGGGGATATAGTAGTTTTTAAAACTGAATTAAAAGATAATAAAGGTAGCAAAAAAAGTTTGATTAAAAGAATTATAGGCTTACCTAAAGAACATTTGATTATAAAAAATGGAAAAGTCTATATAAATGATAAATTAATTGATGAACCTTATATAAATGATGATTATACTTGTGGTGATGTAGATGTTGTTATACCTGATGACTGTTATTTTGCTATGGGAGATAATAGATTATTAAGCAAAGATAGTAGAGATAAAGACGTTGGACTGGTAAATAAAAGTGATATTATAGGGAAAGTTGGAGTTAGATTATTTCCATTTAAAGAAGTTGGGATAGTAAATTAAAATTAAATATTTAATTTTCTTTATAGGGTATTCAAGTGAGTATCCTATATTTTTTATTAAGCTAAAGTTTTTAATTTTAAAGATGAGATTAAAATAAAGTTTAAAAAATTGATAAAAAATAATATTATTTAAATAATACTAAAATATATGAAAAGTTAAATTAATTTTATCATTTAAAATAGTTTGTTAATATATATAAATAAAAAAGATACGTCAAATACTTAACAAAAAATAACCTTTAAAAAAAATATGCTAAAAAAATATAAAAAAATACTAAAAATGCTTTAGAAATTAAATAAAGCAGTATATAATATAAGCGAGGTAAAATTTATATTGGGTATATATTTTTATTTAGGAGTGTGAGGATATAGTGAGTCAGTTAAAAATAACTGAAACAGCATTAAGAGATGGGCATCAGTCTTTAATTGCTACAAGGTTAACTACAGAAGAAATACTACCTATATTAGAAACTATGGATAAGGTAGGATATCACTCTATGGAAGTTTGGGGTGGAGCGACATTTGATGCATGCATACGTTTTTTAAACGAAGATCCATGGGAAAGATTAAGAGAAATAAAAAAAAGAGTTAAAAATACTAAATTACAAATGCTTTTAAGGGGACAAAATCTTTTAGGATATAGAAACTATGCCGATGATTTAGTTGATAAGTTTATTAAACTTTCTTTGGAAAACGGTATCGACATAATAAGAGTATTTGATGCTTTAAATGATGTAAGAAATATAGAAGCATCTATGAAAGCTATAAAAAAATATGGTGGACATTGTCAATGTGCAATATCATATACAACAAGTGATGTTCATACTACAGAGTATTATTTAAAATTATTAAAAACTATGGAATCTATGGGGGCTGATTCTATATGCATAAAAGATATGGCTGGGGTTTTAACACCATATAATGCTTATGATTTAGTAAAAAAAATGAAAGAGATAACTAATTTACCTATAGAACTACATACGCACTGTACAAGTGGTATAGCTGATATGATATATATGAAGGCCGTAGAAGCTGGAGTTGATATAATAGATACTGCAATATCTCCATTTTCAGGAGGTACATCTCAACCTCCAACTGAGTCTTTAGCAGTAACATTTAGTGAAATGGATAGAAATCCAAATTTAAATATGGAAGCTTTATTAGAGGTTGCAGAGTATTTTAAACCTATAAGAGATAAGTATATGGAAAACGGTACTTTAAACCCTAAAGTATTGTTGACAGAACCTCAAACGTTAAACTACAAGGTTCCAGGTGGTATGTTATCAAACTTACTATCTCAATTAAAACAACAAAATGCAACAGAAAAATATGAAGATGTTTTAAGAGAAGTTCCAAGAGTGAGAGCAGATCTTGGATATCCACCATTAGTTACACCTATGAGTCAAATGGTAGGAACTCAAGCATTATTTAATGTATTAACTGGAGAAAGATATAAATTAGTACCAAAAGAAATTAAAGATTATGTAAAAGGACAATATGGAAAAGCACCAGCACCTATTGATGAAGAAATAAAGAAAAAGATAATAGGTGAAGAAGAAGTTATAACTATAAGACCTGCAGATCTTTTAGAACCAGAATTTGAAAAGATAAAGTTAGAAGCTGGAGAATTAGTTAAATGTGATGAAGATGTATTAACATATGCATTATTCCCACAAGTAGCACCAAATTTTTTAGAAAATAAGTATAATCCAAAAAAAGAAGAAGTATTAAGTGAAGAAAATAAAATTCACTATATAACAGTAACTATGTAGAAAATGGGTGATAATTAATGTTTGGTAATGAAATAAGTATAATGGAAGCCATTAATATAACTATATCAAGTATGACTATAGTATTTTTGACTTTGATATTGATATCTCTTGTACTATCTTCATTTAAATATATATTTAAAACAAAACCAAAAGTTAAAGAAGAATTAGTAAAAAGAGATTTACCAGTGAGTCAAGATAGTACTTACTACGATGATGAAGAAGATAGAATAGTAGTTGCACTTGCAGCATCTATAATGGCAGGAGAGGGGAAAATAAATCCTAATCTTCATGTAAAGAAAATAACTAGAATAAAATAAATTATTTATATAAATATATAATAAAATATTTGAGGGAGAGATAAAAATGAGCGCTAAGACATATCATATAAAATTAAATGGAAAAGTTTATGAAGTTGAAATAGAAGAAGTTCAAAAGGGACAAAATCCAGAGCCTACAGTTCAAAAGACACCACAACAACCTAAAAAAGAAGTAGCGTCTAATGGTTTAGGAGAATCAATAGATGCACCAATGCCAGGAACTATAGTAAATATAATGGTTAAAAATGGGGAGTCAGTTAAGAAAGGTCAAGTAGTAGCTATACTGGAAGCTATGAAGATGGAAAATGAAATAGTAGCTCCGATAGATGGAACAGTTGTTTCTGTTGATGTAGAAAAGGGTCAGAATGTAAACCTTGGAGATAGCTTAGTACAAATAGGATAATCGTATAATAAATAGGGGGCGTTGATGTGTTAGAAATGTTACAGACTTTCTTTGCAAATACGGGATTTGCAATGGTAGATTATAGACAAATAATAATGATTTTAATAGCTTGTATATTTTTATACTTAGCTATAGCTAAAGGATATGAACCATATCTTTTAATACCAATATCTATAGGTATGTTACTTGCTAATATGCCAGGTGTTGATTTAATGAAAGCAGCTACAGACTCTGAAAATGGAGGGTTATTATATTACTTATATCAAGGAACTAAACTAGGAATATATCCGCCACTAATATTTTTATGTATAGGGGCTAGTACAGATTTTGGACCAATAATTGCAAATCCTAAAACACTTTTATTAGGGGCTGCAGCTCAATTTGGAGTATTTTTTGCATTTATGGGAGCTATACTTTTAAAATTTACAGGGCCAGAAGCTGCATCTATAGGAATAATAGGTGGAGCAGATGGACCGACAGCAATATTTTTAACAGGAAAATTAGCTCCACATTTATTAGGAACAATAGCATTAGCAGCTTATTCATATATGGCATTAGTTCCAGTTATACAACCACCTATAATAAGAGCTTTAACTACTAAAGAAGAGCGTATGGTTAAAATGGAACAATTAAGACCAGTTTCTAAAACTGAAAAAATAGTATTTCCTATAGTTATAATGATTTTAGTTATAGGGTTACTACCAACTGCAGCACCACTTATAGGAATGCTTATGTTTGGAAACTTAATAAAAGAAAGTGGAGTAGTTCCAAAATTAGTTGAAACTGCTACAGGACCATTATTATATATAATAACTATAATACTTGGTTTAACAGTTGGAGCTACAGCTAATGCAAAAACTTTCTTAACGCCTCAAACATTAGGAGTAACAGCTATGGGACTTGTTGCGTTTTCAGTAGGGACAGCAGCAGGCGTATTATTTGGGAAAATAATGTATAAGGTTACTAAAGGTAAGGTTAACCCGATGATAGGTGCAGCAGGGGTTTCTGCAGTTCCTATGGCAGCTAGAGTAGTTCAAAAGGTAGGACAAGAAGAGAATCCTTCAAATTTCTTACTTATGCATGCTATGGGACCAAATGTTGCTGGAGTTATAGGTTCAGCAGTAGCAGCAGGAGTTCTTTTACAATTATTTGTTAAATAGAAATTTATAAAGCTATTTCAAATTAAACTGATTATTATTTAAAGTTTATTTGAAATAGCTTTTTTAGTTAACTTTATAAATAAAAAAGTTGACATTTGAAAGGATTAATCGTTACAATTAAAATGTAAACTAACAATATGAAAAAGGTTAACTAAGGGGGGATAAGTAATGAAACTAAGTACTAGAGATTTAATAATTTGTGCAATATTTGCAAGTATAACTGCTATTTTAGCTCAAATTTCTATACCACTTCCATTTTCCACAGTTCCACTTACAATGCAAGTTTTTGCAGTAACTATAAGCGGTATAATATTAGGAGCTAAGAAAGGGTTTATATCACAATTGATATATGTTATATTAGGAGCTATAGGAATGCCTGTATTTGCAGGCATGAGTGGAGGAATGGGCGTAGTTTTTGGGTATACTGGAGGCTTTATAATTTCATTTCCAATAATGGCATTAGTTATAGGTTATGTAAGTGAAAGAAATGATAAAGTTTATTGGATAATTATTTCTATGATTTTAGCATTAGTTATAAATTATTCAATAGGAACTTTATGGTATTCATTTGTAGCAGGTGTTGGAATTATACAAGGATTTACAGTTTGTGTAGTACCATTTTTAATTGCAGATATAATAAAGATATGTTTAGCTACTACTATAGGCATAAGTGTTAAAAGTAGAATAAAAAAAGAGGTATATTCATGTTAAAAATAAGACCACATCACTTTTTATGCATGAAAGCTTTTATAGGAAGAGGATATAGTAAAGATTTTACAGAAAATATGATAGATACGATAAATAATCTAAAAGAAAATAAAAATCAAAAGATAGAGGTTGTAGTTGATTTAGATAAGTTATGTTCAAAATGTCCTAACAATATTAAAAATAAAATATGTAATACTAATGAAAGTGTAGTTCAAATGGATAAAAAGGTGATGAAATACTTTAATATAAAAACAGGAGTATATGAATATGAAGAAATTATAAATTTAATATATAATAATATAAATGAAGATATAATAAAAGATATATGTGGAAATTGTAGTTGGTATAAAGTAACAAACTGCAAAGATTTGATATTATTATAATTAAAGGAGTAATTTAGCAAATGACAAGTAATATATTTGATATAAGTGATATAATATCTATAGTTATGGCAATGATTGAAGATATTAAAAATGAAGAGCTTTATGGAGTTGAAAATGATGATTTAAATTTACCTTTAAACATAAGTAATAAGATAGATTATTTAAATGAAGACGAGTGTGAAGAGTTTTTCAATTTAATAGAAGAAGTAACTAATAAAGTATATAATCTTAAAAACGGAGAACTTCATGAATTAAATCTTCTACATAAAGAAATAATAAAATTTTCAAATGAAAATCTTAAAAAATATTTAGCATAGTAATTAAGTATAAAAATAGACTATCTAGGACTTTAGATAGTCTATTTTTATATACATATAGTAAAGTTTTTATATTGGTAAATATTTATATTTTATACTAAAATAATAGATATAAATATAAAGGAGGAGTATTTATGAAAATCCTTGTAGTAGAAGATAATATAAGTTTGCTTAAAAGTATAACAAAAGAGTTAGAAAATCACTTTCAAGTTGAAAGTACAAGTAATGGAGAAGAAGCTTATTATCTTATAAATCAAAATATATATGATCTTGTTGTACTAGATTTAATGATTCCAGGTATGAATGGAATAGAGGTATTAGAAAATGTAAGAAAAAATAATGAAGACATATTAGTTTTAATACTTACAGCTAAAGAAAGTTTAGATGACAAAGTAAAGGCATTTATGATAGGGGCTAATGATTATTTAACTAAACCATTTTATATGGAAGAGTTAGTAGCTAGAATATATGCTATGCTAAGAACAAAAGGAAAGATAGATAATAAAAATATATTAGAATTTAAAGATTTAAAGCTTGATTTAAATAAAAAAAGTGCAACTATAAATGGACAAGAATTAGACCTTCCTAATAAGCAATTTAATTTATTAGAATATCTGATTTTAAATAAAGGAACTATATTATTAAAAGAACAAATATTTGATAGAATTTGGGGAATGGATAGTGATTCTACAATAGATATAGTTGAAGTATATATAAGCAATATAAGAAAAAAATTAAGTAAATACGATTATCAAAAGTACATAGTTACCAAAAGAAGAGTGGGGTATATGTTTGATGATAAACAATGATATTTTAATAAAAACGAAGAAAAACTTAATTAAAATAAACATAGCAGTTGTTGGCAGTTTTTTAATAATATTTTCGTTTTGTATATATGGTTATTTTAAAGCCCAAACTTATAAAAATGTAGATAGTTATTTAAAAGAAGAATTAGAGTATATTGGAATACAGTTAGAAAGAAATCATTTGTATGTAGCTCCTAAATTATTAGATCCTCAAAATATTATATATATATATAAAGACAATCAAGTAAAATATTTTACTCCTAATGGATACTTTAAAGATTTTATACCATATAATAATAGTAAGGATTTAGGGTTTAGTACTTATAAAGAAAATGGCTACACATTTAGAGAAATTAAGTTTAATATTTCAGGATATACTATACAGATAATAAGAAATATAGATTCAGAAATGGTATTATTAAATAGGTTAATGGCTATTTTTTTTGTTGGAATAATTTTTGCAATAATCATTACTTACTTTATTGCTTTATATCTTACAAAAAAAGCATTAGTACCTATTGAAACAACTTGGAATAATCAAGTTAAGTTTATTCAAGATGCATCACATGAACTTAGAACTCCTATAGCTATAATTTCTTCTAAGTTAGAAAGTATTTTAAAACATCCTCAAAATTCTATAAGTGATGAAGTAGAAACTATAGCTGATGCTATGAAAGAAAATAGAAGATTAAAAAAGATGGTAAATGATTTACTACATTTAACTAAAGAAGAAAGTATTACAAGTTTACAAATAGAAGAATTTGATATAAATAATCTTATAAAAGATATAAGTGATGATTATATAGAAATAGCTGATATGTATGATAAACAATTTAGTTATGACTTTTGTAAAAATAGTAATATTATAATTACTGATAAAGCTAAATTAAGACAGCTTATATTAATATTTATAGATAATGCATTTAAATATACTAATAAAGGTGATTCTATAAATATAAGTGTAAATGATAGAGAGAATAATTTTATCATATCTATAAAGGATAGTGGCATAGGTATAAGTAATGATGAAATTAATTTAATATTTGATAGGTTTTTTAGAAGTAAAAATGTTAGAAATAAAGATATTGATGGATCTGGAATTGGGCTTAGTATAGCCAAAATGATTGTAAATAGTTTAAAAGGAAATATAAATGTATATTCTAAAGAAAATAAAGGCACAACATTTGATATAGTTTTGCCTAAAAAGATAAAAAATAATTGATTTGAAGTATATCACTTGGGTATAATTAAAACATAGCAATAAATGGTATATAACTTACAAAAATATAGTAATATACGTTATTGCATATAATAAAGAATGTAAATTTAATTAATATATATTAGGAGGATAATACTATGGCTAAAATAGTAAATACAGGAAGTTTTAGAGGAGCAGTAGAAGAAAATAAAGGGGTAGTAGTTGTAGACTTTTTTGCAACTTGGTGTGGACCTTGTAAAATGCTAGCTCCAGTATTTGAAAGTGTTTCAGAAGAATTAAATGATGCTAAATTTGTTAAAGTTGATATAGATGAAAGTTTAGAATTAGCTCAAAAATACGGAATATCAACAGTTCCAACTATGATGATATTTAAAGACGGTAAAGTTGTAGATACTTTAGTAGGATTTATGCCAAAAGATAGTTTAAAAGCTAAAGTAGAAGCTCATTTATAAGAAATTTTATTTAGGGTGCTAAATTATTAGCACCCTAAATTACATATACTTTGATTTATAAATAAATAAAGAAGGTGAATAAATATGAGATATGATATAGCTATAATAGGTAGTGGACCAGCAGGTATATCGGCTGCTATAAATGCGACTATAAGAAATAAAAAAATAATATTATTTGGAAATGATGATTTAAGTGCAAAATTAGTCAAAGCACCATCAATAGATAATTATTTAGGTTTTTATGATATAAGCGGAAAAGATTTAAAAGATAAGTTTAAAACTCATTTAGATGAAATGAAAATAGAAATAACTAAAGCCAAAATAAATAATGTGTATTCAATGGGCGATTACTTTAGTTTAATGGCAGGGGATGAGATTTTTGAATCCAGTGCAGTTATAATAGCTACAGGTGTAGAATATGGTAAGCCTATAAAAGGAGAAGAAGAATTTTTAGGTAAAGGTGTCGGATATTGTGCAACTTGTGATGCTCCTTTATACAGAGATAAAAAAGTTGCAGTAATAGGTTATAACCATGAAGCAGAAGAAGATGCAAACTTTTTAAGTGAAATAGCATCTAAAACTTATTTCATACCTATGCATAAAAATGAACTTAATTTAAATGAAAATATAGAAGTTATAAAAGATTTTCCACTTGAAATAAAAGGGGATAAACTAGTTAATAAATTACAATTAAGAAGTCAAGATTTAGATGTTGATGGCGTTTTTGTTATGAAGGATAGTGCATCACCAAAAGCTTTAGTTCCGGGAATTGAAACAGAAGGGGTTCACATAAAAGTTAATATAAATATGGAAACTAATATACCAGGATGTTTTGCATGTGGTGATTGTGCTGGTAAGCCATATCAGTATTTAAAATCAGCAGGTCAAGGACAAATAGCAGCACTTAATGCTGTTAGTTACTTAGATAAGAAAAAAATAGAAGAGAAAATGAAAAATAAATAAGTATGTAAAAAAGTTATTTTTAATAATAATTTATTATTAAAAATAACTTTTTTTATTTTTATAAACAATAAAATATAGAAAGTAAATAAAAAATTAAATATAGTATTAGTATCAGGTAATAATAATTAATGATAAAAATATTATAAAAATCAATACGGAGGATTGGATGAATAATATAAAGTTAATATGTGATAGTTTATCAGATATACCTAAGGAGCTAATAGATAAATATGATATACATGTAATACCATTAACAGTTATATTTGGTGGTAAAGAATATATAGATGGTATAGATTTAAGTAAGCAAGAATTTTACAAAATGTTAAGAAATAGTGAAGATATGCCAAAGACATCTCAATGTACATATATACAATTTAGAGATGTTTTTAAAAGATATCTAAATAAAGGAAATGATATATTATATATAGGGGGATCTTCTGTTGCATCAGGGACTTTTCAAAGTGCTATGATGGCTAAAAATGATTTAGATGGGAATATATATATGATAGATACTCAAAATCTATCTATAGGTAGTGGATGTCTTTTATTATCAGCAGCTGAAATGTTAGAAAGAAAAGTAGATATAAAAGATATATTAAATCATTTAGAGAATTTAAAAGAAAGTGTTAAAGTATTATTTACAGTAGATACACTAGAGTACTTACAAAAAGGTGGTAGAATATCTCTTGCTAAAGCAACTATCGGGAATATGTTGAATATAAAACCAATACTTGCTATAGAAGAAGGGCTTGTTAAACCTATAAATCAAGTAAGAGGTAAAAAACAAGTTGTAAGTAAAATATTATCATTAATCAAAGAAAATTTTGGAGAAGATTTAACTAATAAAAGACTTATATTTGGGTTTGGAGATAATGATAAAGAATTTAATTCTTTTGTAGAAAGATTAAAAGAAGAATTTAAAGTAGGTGAAATTATAAGTGTTAATGTAAGCACTTGTATATGTGCACATTCAGGTCCTGGAATAATAGGAATAGCTTGTTGTGATAAATAAAAATAGACTGTCTTAAATTTAAGACAGTCTATTTTTATTTATTAGATATTAAGCTATTCCAAATAATTTAAATATACAAGTAGTTCCAAAGCAAACTATAAATGCTATAGCTGTAGGCATTAAAAATCCAACAGCAGTCCATTTATTACTACCAGTTTCTTTTTTTATAGTTAGTAAAGTTGTAGCACAAGGCCAGTGAAGTAAACTAAATAACATAGTATTTATAGCTGTTAAATAAGTCCATCCATTATCTTTTAAAACTTCACCTAGAGCAGATAAACTATCAAATTCAATCATAGAGCCAGTTGCTAGGTAAGACATTAAAAGTATTGGTATTACTATTTCATTTGCAGGGAATCCTAGTATAAATGCAAGTAATATAAATCCATCAAGCCCTATAAATTTTGCTATTGGATCTAAAAATCCTGCAACGTGTGATAATACACTAGTATCCCCAACGTATATATTTGCAAATATCCATGTTATAACACCTGCTGGAATTGCAACAACAATTGCACGACATAAAACAAATATAGTTCTATCAATTATAGAAGTATATATAACTCTACCAATTTTAGGAGTTCTATATGGTGGAAGTTCTAGTGTGAAAGTTGAAGGAACTCCTTTTAACATAGTTTTAGATAGTATATAAGATACTACTAGTGTAGTTAAAATACCAAACACTATAGTCAAAGCTATACAAAGAGCAACTACAATATTACTAGCAAAGGAATTTTGTATAAAATATGTGAAAAATATTGTAGCTATAGCTATTAGTGTTGGAAAACGACCATTACAAGGAACGAAGTTATTAGTAAGAATAGCTATTAATCTTTCTCTTGGTGAATCTATTATTCTACAACCTATAACACCAGCTGCGTTACAACCAAATCCCATGCACATAGTTAAACATTGTTTACCATGACAACAAGCTTTTTTAAACATATGATCTAAATTAAAAGCTACTCTAGGAAGATATCCTAAATCTTCAAGAAGAGTAAATAGAGGGAAAAATATTGCCATAGGAGGAAGCATAACAGATACAACCCATGCAAGTGTTCTATACATTCCGTAACTAATCATTTCATTTAACCATAAAGGACAATTTAAATTTGTTAAAAAGTCATATAAAATAGGTTCAAATTTAAATAGAAAATCAGATAACATTCCAGATGGTACATTAGCACCTTCTATAGTAATCCAAAGTATCATGCATAACATTAATAACATTAATGGTAAACCAAACTTTTTAGAAGTTAATACTTTATCTATTTTTTCATCTCTATTAAATTTATTTTTATTTTGAATTGTAACACTTTTATCATATAATTCTTTGGCATAAGAATATATTGACATATTCATACTATCTCGAATATTAGTTTTATTTATATCTAAAGGTAATTTTAACTTAACTTTATCTACAGCTTTTTTATAATCACTGCCTATATACTTATTCATAGATTCATATATACTTTCATCACCATCTATAAGTCTAAGACCCAACCATCTAGATTTTATATAAGGTATATTTTTAGATAAATCCGGTTCTATTGTACTAAGTAGTTGTTCTATATTATTATCATACTTTATAATTTTATTTTGGTAATTATATGATTTAGATACAACTAAATCTAATGTATCAAGTAGTTCATTCATACCTTCACCATTTCTAGCTGCTGTTAATACTACTGGTATTCCTAATTCTTTTTCTATTAAGTCTTTATCTATAGATATACATTTTTTTCTAGCTTCGTCAATTAAATTTATACAAAGTATAACATTATCTGTAAGTTCCATAATTTGAAATACTAAATTTAAGTTTCTTTCTAAAGATGTAGCATCAGCAACTACTACAACTGCATCAGGTCTACCGAAGCAGGCAAAATCACGAGCTACCAATTCTTCTTGAGAAGCTGCAAACAAAGAATAAGTTCCAGGTAAATCTATAAGAGTAAAATCTTTATTATTATGCTTAAAATCTCCCCTAGCGGTACAAACAGTTTTACCAGGCCAGTTTCCAGTATGTTGTCTAAGTCCTGTAAGATAATTAAATACAGTACTTTTACCGGTATTTGGATTTCCTGCAAGAGCTATAACAAATTGATCGTCTTTTTTATCGATATTAAACATATCTTTTAATGATTTAATTTTAGTAGAATCATAAGTTAACCCCATAAATGTCCCCCCATTTAATGCTATAGATATGAAACTATTATTTTTTCACTTTCTTCTTTTCTAAGTGCTATCATTGCACCTCTTATGTTATAAACTGTAAGATTATCTTTAGGTCCACGGCGTAAAACATCTATTAAAGCACCATTAGTTAAACCTAAGGCTAACATTCTTTCTCTTAGATAACCATCTGATAAAAGTCCTTCTACCTTTACGGTGCTACATATATCTACATCAGCAAGTTTAACCATGAAAAATACCTCCAATTTTTTATATTACAAGGTAAGTTTTAGCTTAAGCTAAATTTCTTACAATAGATACTATGAAAAAAATTATATATTTGTTACATAAAATTAGAATATATAAGATAAAAATAAAATATATTAAATATAAGAGGTTATTAGGGGGGAGGCGATTTATTGAAAAATCTTAATCAGTTTTATACATTTAATGAATATATGAAAAGCAACAATTTAAGCCCCAATGAAGAAGATTATATAGAGATGATTTATAGACTATATAGCGATACAAAAGATGTTAAGATTAGTGATTTATCTAAGGCTTTGAATATAAAGCCTTCATCAGTAAGTAATATGGTGAAAAAATTAAAACAAAAGAATATATTAAAACATGAAAAGTATGGATCTATAATTTTAAGTAATATAGGAGAAGCAATAGGAGAGAGATTATTGTATAGACATAATATAGTTGAAGAATTTTTAGATTTAATAGGTGTAAAAGATTGTTTACATGAAGAAACTGAAAAAATAGAACATACTATAAGTGTAGAAACTTTAGTTAAAATTAGTAATTTAATAAATTTTTTCAAAGAAAATGATGAAGTAAAATACAAGTTAAAAGAGTATAAATAATTAAATTGGGGGATTTATATATGAAGACAAAGTATAAAGTATTAATTAAAACCTCTATAATATGTATATTATTTTTAATATTTACAACTCCAAATAACATTTTTAAAGAAAAATTTTATGTAAATAAAGTTGATTCTAGTGAATTGATTTATAAAAAATATTTAAATATGAGTAAAAATTTTGAAGGAATTAGTATAGTTAACAACAATAGTGATAAAAATAAATTAATGAAAAATGAATGTGCATATGTAATTTTAAAAAATCATGATGGTAAATATTACAATAATGTAACTATAAAGGAAGAAAATAATGGTATAATTATCACATATCAAGAAGCTAATGAAAATGATAATTATAAAAATGAAATATACAATAGTAAAGTAGATAAAATGATGGTTCTAAGAATCAAATCTAATGAAGAAATAAGTGATTTAAAGTTATTAAATCATCAATAAAAAGTCACAGTAAAGTCATACAAAATTCATATGAAAAAACTACAATTAGAGTTAAGAAGGAAGTGATTAAATATGGCTATAGTTTTAATAACTGCAGCTTTAGTAGCTGTAATGTATGGGTTATATGTAGCTGCGTATATATCTGAAAATTCAACTGAGGACAACATGATTTATGAAAAATAATATATAGATATAAAAATAAAGGAACTATCTCAATCCAGAGACTAGTTCCTTTTTTAATTTAATTACTTTTACATTTTTTACAAATTCCGTGAAGTATAATATTACAAGATGTGATTTTTATATCAAGCTCATTTGAAATATTATTAGGAATATCTTTAAGTATATTAGAATGAATATCTTGTATACTTCCACAAACATCACAAATAAGATGATTGTGCTCAACTATATTAGCATCAAATCTATCAGGAAACCCAGGTATGCTAACCTTTTGAATATATCCATGGCTTACAAGTTGAGATAAATTTCTATATACAGTTCCTAAGCTTAAATTAGGATTATCTTTTTTTAAATATTCATATATAAAATCTGCAGTAGGATGAACGGTATTATCTTTTACAGCATTTAATATAAGTTCTCTTTGTTTTGAAAATTTCAAAATACCACCTCCTATTAAAACTTTTTTATAATAAATATACCCAAAACAGCATATCTATAATCAAATTATATTATAAGTTATACGTTTAAATCAAATTTAACTTTAAATTTAATTTTAAAAAGTTATGAATATAAAAACAGAGTAGCCTATAAAAGTAGACTACTCTTTATTTTAAAAGTATTAAAAATTACTTAGTAAAATGTCTTTCTAATAATCCTAGGAATGCTTTACCATGTCTAGCTTCATCTTTACACATTTCATGAACTGTATCATGTATAGCATCTAATCCTAAATCTTTAGCTCTTTTAGCTAATTTTAATTTTCCATCAGTTGCTCCATACTCAGCTTCAACTCTAGCTTTTAAGTTAGCTTGAGTATCAGCAGCAACAACTTCACCTAATAATTCAGCAAATTTAGCAGCATGTTCAGCTTCTTCAAATGCTATTCTCTTATAAGCTTCTGCTACTTCTGGATAACCTTCTCTATCAGCTTGACGACTCATAGCTAAGTACATTCCTACTTCTGTACATTCACCAACAAAGTTAGCTCTTAATCCTTCAACAAC
This sequence comes from Paraclostridium tenue, assembly GCF_039521565.1. NCBI lineage: Bacteria > Bacillati > Bacillota > Clostridia > Peptostreptococcales > Peptostreptococcaceae > Paraclostridium > Paraclostridium tenue. Next base: position 30,505 of record NZ_BAAACP010000015.1, on the reverse strand, counting down.
TTCAGGATCAACATCTTTTGCAATACCTATTCTATGCTCATCAGCCCAAACCATTTCACCTTTTAACTCATCGAATTTGTCAGCCCCAACTTTACATACTGGACAAATTTCTGGAGCAGTTTCTCCTTCGTGTATATACCCACATACTGTACAAACAAACTTTTTCATATTCATATCCTCCTAAAATAAAACTAGTAATCATTACTATTATTGATACAACTTAATAATATACTAAAAACATTGTCATGTCAATAATTAAATTAATTAAAAGTCATTTTAATATTATTAAAATGACTAGATTAATATAACAAAAATAAATTAATAATAAACATAATGGAGATAATATAGTTTGAAAAGGAGTGATTGTGTGGAAACTTCAAAAAGTTCAAGTACAAATAAGGTAAAAGTTATTCCATTAGGAGGACTAGGAGAAATAGGAAAAAACATAACAGCAATAGAATATAATGACGAGATAATAGTAATAGATGGAGGTTTATCTTTTCCAGATGAAGATATGTATGGAGTAGATTTATTAATTCCTGATATAACTTATTTATTAGATAATAAGGATAAAGTTAAAGGTATGTTTGTTACCCATGGACATGAAGATCATATAGGAGCTATACCATATATATTAAAGCAATTAAATATACCTGTTTATGGAACTAAACTTACTATAGGTTTAATTGAGAATAAGTTAAAAGAACACAATATACTAGATATATGTAATTTAAAATCAGTAGAGGATAAACAAGCAGTTCAGCTAGATAATATAAAAGTAGAATTTATAAGTGTTACCCATAGTATAGCAGATGCTTGTGCATTAGCGATACATACACCTATGGGAATAATTTTGCATACAGGAGATTTTAAAGTAGATTATACTCCTATAGATGGAAGAAGAATGGATTTAGAAACTATATCAAAATTAGGGAAAAAAGGAATTTTATTATTATTAGCAGATAGTACAAATGTAGAAAGAAAGGGGCATTCTTTATCTGAAAAAACAATAGGAGAGACATTAGATAGAGTTTTTACAGGACGAAAAGGTAGGATTATAGTAGCTACGTTTGCTTCTAATATACATAGGATGCAACAAATTGTTAATGCTTCAGTAACTAATAATAGAAAAGTTGTATTTAGTGGTCGTAGTATGGAAAATGTATCGAGTGTAGCTATAGAACTTGGATATTTAAATATACCTGATGGATATAAGATAAGCATAGATGAAATGGAAAACTTTAATAATGATGAGATAACTATAATAACCACAGGAAGTCAAGGTGAAGCTATGGCTGGACTTGCTAGAATTGCTTTTGATACACATAAAAAAATTAAAATACAAAACAATGATTTATTTATAATATCAGCATCTCCAATACCAGGAAATGATAAGCTTATATCTAGAGTTATAAATCAATTGTATAAAAAAGGTGCAGATGTTATTTATAAAGATTTAGAAGCTATACATGTTTCAGGTCATGCATATCAAGAGGAATTAAAACTACTACACACATTAGTTCATCCTAAGTTTTTTATGCCTGTCCATGGAGAGTATAGACATTTAGTACATCATAAAAATCTTGCAGTCAAAATTGGAATGAATAAAGAAAATATATTTATCTTAGAAAATGGAGAAGTTTTAGAACTAACTAAAAAAGAAGCTAAGAAAGATGGAAAAGTCAGAGTAGGTACTGTATATGTTGATGGTATAGGAGTAGGGGATGTAGGTAATATAGTTTTGAGGGATAGAAAATACTTAGCAGAAAATGGAATGATGACAATAGTAATAGCTATTGATAAAATAAGTTTTAGCATAGTTGCAGGACCAGATATCATAACCAGAGGATTTATATATGCAAGAGAAGCTACAGATTTAATAGATGAAGTTAAAGATATTGTAACTTATGAAGTAGAAAATTGTTTAGATAGAAATATATTAGAATGGAGTGTTATAAAATCTAGAGTTAAAAAATCTGTAGATAGATATTTATATAATAAATTAAAAAGAGGTACTAGTATATTCCCTATAATAGTAGAAGTTTAAAGGGCTAAAAATAATAAAGGAAGTCGAACTTATCGACTTCCTTTAAAAATTTATTTATTAGCTTGTCTTGATTTATTATATTTTAATCTATCATGCTCATTTAAGAATTTCTTTCTAAGTCTTATAGAATCTGGAGTTATTTCAACTAACTCATCATCATCTATAAATTCTAAGGCTTCTTCTAAAGTAAATGTTCTAGCAGCTTGTAATTTAACTGCATCATCAGTACCAGAAGCACGAACGTTAGTTAATTTCTTGTTTTTACAAGGGTTAACTACCATATCATCTTTTCTTGAGTTCATACCAATTATCATACCTTCATAAACTTCAACACCTGGATCAACGAACATTTGAGCTCTTTCACTTAAAGCATTAAGTGCATAAGCCATTGTAGTACCAGCTCCTTGAGCTATTAAAACTCCATTAGTTCTTGATGGTATTTCACCTTTGTGTTCTTCGTATCTTTCAAATGATCTAACTAAAGATCCTTCTCCACGAGTATCATTTATGAACTCACTTCTGTATCCTAATAAACCTCTAGTAGGAGCTATGAATGTTATTTTAACATAATCTCCTTCTATTTCCATAGCTTCCATCATAGCTTTTCTTAAGTTTAATTTATTTATAACAGTTCCTGAGTAAGTTTCTGGACAGTTAACTATAACTCTTTCCATAGGTTCCATTAATTTTCCGTTTTCTCTTATAAATAAAACTTCTGGTTTAGAAACTCCAACTTCGTATCCTTCACGTCTCATGTTTTCAAGAAGTATAGATAAGTGAAGTTCTCCACGTCCAGATACTTTAAATCCATCAGTAGTATCCATTGGCTCAACTTTAAGTCCAACGTTAACTTCTAGTTCTTTGTCTAATCTATCTTTTATATGTCTAGTTGTAACAAATTTACCACTCTTACCAGCAAATGGTGAATCATTAACTAAGAAGTTCATAGATAAAGTAGGTTCTTCTATGTGTATAAGTTCCATTGGTAATGGATTATCTAAGTCACATATAGTTTCTCCTATAGATATATCAGGCATACCAGCTACAACTACTATATCACCAGCATAAGCTTCATCTTTTTCAACTTGACGAAGGCCTTCATAAGCTGTAAGCTTAGATATTCTTCCTTTAGCTACAGTTCCATCTGCTTTACATACAGATACTTGAGCTCCATTTTTAACTGTTCCTTTGTAAACTCTACCTATTCCAAGTCTACCTACATAATCATCATATGCAAGAGCAGAAACTTGAAGTTGTAAAGGCTCAGATGCATAGTCAGGATAAGCTTCAACGTGATTTACTATTGTTTCGAATAATGGAGATAAATCAGCACTTTCATCATCCATTTCACGCTTAGCTATACCTTGTTTAGCTATACCATATATTATTGGGAATTCACATTGTTCATCAGTTGCATTTAAGTCAACGAATAAATCAAATACTTCATCAACAACTTCTTCAGCTCTTTGGTCTTGCTTGTCTATTTTATTTATGAAAAGTATTGGTCTAAGTCCAGCTTCTAAAGATTTTTGTAAAACGAATCTAGTTTGAGGCATCGGACCTTCACTAGCATCTACTAATAATATAACTGTATCAACAGTTTTTATAACACGCTCAACCTCAGAAGAGAAATCACTATGTCCTGGTGTATCTACTATATTTATTTTATAGTCTTTATAGTTTATAGCACAGTTTTTAGAGTATATTGTTATACCTCTTTCTTTTTCTAAGTCGTTGCTATCCATTACACAATCTTTAACTACTTCGTTCTCTCTGAAAACTCCAGATTGAGATAAGAAAGCATCAACTAATGTTGATTTACCAGCATCGACGTGGGCGATAACGGCAATATTAACGATTTTATTCTTAGTTGTCATATCGATAATCTCCTTTTTTTAAAATAACTTATTAATTATACCACACCACTTTTAAATTGTAAAATGAATTAAATATATTCAATCTTATTATGTCAAAATTTATATTATTAATTTAAAAAAAGTATATAATAATGTAAGGAAGATAATTCAAGTTAATTAAACATAAAAATGATACCTTAATAGGTATCATTTTTATATTTATCATTTACCTTCATTTTTAGTATCAAGTTTAACCCTAAATATTAGTCGCTTTAATGCACTATATTCAAACGGGATAAGAGGATATAAATAACTTTTGCCAGTAATAGTTTTATTCGTAGCAACAAGTATAAATGAAATTATTAAACCTGCTATAAATCCCCATAAGTTAAATATAGCTGTTAGAATTAACAATAAAATTCTAATAAGTTTTATTGAATATCCTAGATCAACACTTGGTTGTGAAAAACTTCCAAGGGCTACTATAGCCATATACAATATTGTATGAGGTATAAACCATCCAGTTTGAACAGCAAAGTCTCCTAATATTAAAGCGCCAATAACAGATAATGACATTCCTAGTGACCCTGGAGTATTAAGTGATGCTAATTGTAGAGCATCAACTGAAAATTCTAAAATTAAAAATTGAAGAAATATAGGTACATTATATGTATCTTTTGGGATTATAAACTCTAGCCATAAAGGAAGATGAGAAGCGTATTTAATAGCCAAAGTATACAGTGGTGTTATAAATAACGTTGAAAGCAGTGTAAAATTTCTAATTAATCGCAAATAATTACCTATAATTACTGGTTGATAAAAATCATCTACATCTTGTAAAAAATCAAATATAGTAGTAGGTAATATAATAGCATTAGGTGAATTGTCTATAATTAACAATATTTTACCTTCTAAAACGTGAGCAGCTGCTACATCCGGCCTTTCTGTATATCTAGCTTTTGGGAAAGGATTATACCATTTAGATTGTACTAGGGCTTCAACTATACTTTGCTCACTCATTACCAATGATTTAACTTTTATTTCTTCAATAGATTTTTTTAGGTTTTTTAGAGTTTTTTTATCTACTAATCCATCTATGTACCCAATAACCATATCAGTATTAGATCTTTTACCAACATTAAACATCTCAAATATTAAATCTGGATCTTTTACTCTTCTTCTTACTAATGCAGTATTAAAAACGATAGTTTCAACAAAACCATCCTTAGCTCCTTTTAAAGATTTTTCTTTTTCAGGTTCTCCTATTCCTCTAACTGGGTAGGTTCTAACATCTAAAATTATTGCTTCATCAAATCCATCTATAATTATAGCCATTGGACCTGATAATACTTCTTTAGCAATATTTTTTAGATTATTTTCCTTAGATACTTCTATATAAGGTATATATTTATGGATAAAATCCTTTAACTCATGAATTGACTTAAAATCCTCACTAGTTATTTTGAAAAAACCAGAAAGAATTCTTTCCATTACTTCATCTTTTATAAAGCCATCTATAAAAAATAAGTAACAACTTTTTTCACCTATTATAACTTCCCTTTGAATTACATCAAAACTTTTATCTAAAGGGAGATGATTTTTCATAAGTTCTACATTTTTTTTTATGTTTTTAGTTAAAATCATAAAAACACCCTTTCTAAATTAATCAACCAATAATAGTATTTACAAAAGCTTTAAATTTATGATTAATATAAATAGAAAGAGAATAAAAATAGAGTATGTCTAAAGACATACTCTATTAAATGAATCTATATTAAATATATTTAGGAAAAGTCATAAATATTATGACAGCTCCCCCCTACAAAAAATTACTTTTTAAATATTCCAAATGGTTTTCCAACTGGTAAGAACTCTTTTCCAAAATGTCCGTTTAGTACAGCAGCTGCAGAACCATAGAATGAGAATATAGCTATTCCTAATTCAGAATATGCTGCAAATTGATGCGTAGCATGTTCCATTACTCCAAATGTAGAAAGAGTTAATCCTAAGAATAAACAATCTATAAGTACAAATATTATAAATAATACTTTATGAGCTTCCATTGCACCAATAGTCATATATAATGTGAATATTAAGTATCCTAAAAATGCGAATCCTAATTGCTTAGGATCAGCTGAAGCAGCTAATTTTTCACCAAATACTCCATTTTGTATTAACCAAGATAATCCCATTGCATACCAGAAAAATGCATAACCACCAAATGCAGTAGCACCAAACACATTATTGTGCTTGAAGTCATTTATACAAGCAAATAATTGAGCAGTAGCTCCTAAGAATATTGCCCATGGTAAAACTAATGATACATTTGAAGTTAATCCAAGTTTTTGAGATGAAGCAACTAATGTTATCATTGCTAATCCGAAAAGTCCTAATGCTGAAGGATCAGCAGTTACAACTTTAACTTTTGTTTCGTTTGACATTTTAAATCCTCCTATAATTACAAATGCTAAATTATTATATAATTTATAAAAACGTATTTTGCATACAAATATGCAATACTTATATATAATATCATCTTTTTTTCAATAAGTATACAAAAAATTTAAAAATTAAAATAAATTTGAATAAAATGATTTGTTAAATAGTTTAGAAAATATAAGGACCGATTATGTTTATATATAAGTCCTGTGGGTATATTGTATAATACAAAAATGATTTACAGGAGGAATTTTAAATGATAAGAATATGTCCATTTTGTTCAAATGTTGATGTTAATAAAGTAAAAGAAATAGTTGGAGAAGAGAATGTTAAAACTGGCTGCATAGGGCAATGTAGAGCTTTCAAAAAGGAAGCTGTTGGTTTTATAGATGGAGAATTAGTTATAAAAGAAAATGAAGAACTATTCTTAAAAGAATTAGAAAAGTAAATTTTAAAATAGGCTAGGTTTATACCTAGCCTATTTTATTAAATAAATATATTGTAAAAAAGAGTGTTATTATTAATTATTTAAATAATAAAAATAATATAGAATATAAAATATGTTATATTTAAAAAATAAAATATAGATAAACTAGGGTTATCATTAAGAGATACATTAAAAAATGCTAGCTATTTAAAAATATTACTATTTGTAGTATATTTTATATTAAATTAAGTTATTTTTAGGTGGATTTTTATTTATGCTATATTAAAATAGAGTTAAGTATTAAAAATAAATATCATATAAATGGAGGTAAATATAATGAGCACAATGTATTGTCCTAAATGTATAATTGAAGTTATGGATTTAGTTAAGCATGAAGAAGGAACTGATATTGAGATAATAAATGAAGGATTAGAAAATGAAACTAGAGAAGAATATGAATATTTTGTAGATACATACAAATGTCCTGTATGTGGACATGAAGTTGAAGATTATATGGAATATGAAGAAGATTAATACTAGGTTGGTTTAAAATTAAAAATTTACAGCTAATAAATAATATAACTGAGCTCTTATTTTTAAATGAGTTTTCAGTTATATTATTTTTTTATTTTTAAATCTAAGAAAATATTAAATATAAAGTATATATATTTTTATCCGTATAAATATGTTGGATAAAATACAATTTAATTTATTATTTAAATAAAATTGTTAAAATCTAACGTAAATTATAACAAGGTAATGTATTTTGTTAACTATGTTCTACAATATTTAAAAAAATTATATAGAGTCTTTATTTACAATTTAATATAACACTTTCAATATAATTAAAGATGTTGCTAAAATTTTTAAAGATAGGGAAAACTTTTTCTATGATTGGGTGTATAAAGTAAAATTTATATCCTTATTTTATTATCAGTTATGATAACGTTTTACAACGCATGATAATTTGTTTGTAAACTATATTAATTATAAATTAAATTTGAATAAGTTAACAAAATATATATAGTTATGGGGAGGAGTATATATGAAAGATTTAAAAATAGGTAAAAAATTAGGAATAGCATTTATTGTTTTACTAATGATTACGGCATTTTCAAGTTTTTATGTATTACTTAATTTAAAAAAAGCAAGTAAACAAAGTCATGAATTATTTAAAGGGCCTTATCAAGTAACAAATCAATCTATGGCAATTAGAAGAGATATAGTATCTATTGATCAAAATGTTATGAATTCAATTGCAGGGAACAAGCCAAAAGAACATGAAATTTCAGCTCAAAAAGATTTTGATAGTATCGATAAAAGTATTAAAGTATTACGTGAAAATTCAACAGGAAATAAGAAATTAATTGATGACCTTGAAAATTCTATTGCAAATTTAAAGCAACAAAATGGACAAATATATGCATTTATAGATAAAGGAGACAATAATGGGGCACAACAACTTGCAATAACAGAAGGTAGTGGATATTATCAAGCATATGTTGAAAGTGTAAAAAATGCAAAAGCTATTTATGAAGATGAAGCTGCAAGAGGTATTATATTTGATAAAGAAATAGAAAATACAACATCAACAGCAATGATTACATCTACAACAATTTGTATTGCTTCCATAGTAGCAGGAATATTTATATGTATATATATTACAAAGAGCTTAAAAAAACCAATTGAAGAAATAGAAATTGCTGCAAATAAAATTGCAGTTGGTGATTATGATATTAATATTGAATATGAATCAAAAGATGAATTAGGTTCTTTATCAGAGAGTATGCGTAAAATGAGCAACAAAACTAAAGATATTATAAATGACACAGTTCGTGTTTTAGGAGAAGTTGCATTAGGTAATTTTAACGTTGAACCTGAAGTTGAGTATATGGGAGTATTTAAAAATATTGAGAAATCAGTGATTAGAATAACTGATGATTTAAGTGAAACAATGGCACAAATAAATGTAGCATCAGAAGAAGTAGGAGCTGCATCAAATCAAGTTGCTAGTGGATCACAAATGCTATCACAAGGTGCTACTGAACAAGCAAGTGCAATTCAAGAGTTATCTGCGACTATAATGGAAATATCAGAAAAGATTAAAGTTACTGCAGATAATGCTAAAGAAGCTAATGATTTAACATTAAATTCAGGACATCAAGTTAAAGATGGTAATGATAAAATGAAACAAATGGTTAATGCAATGAATGAAATTTCATTTACTTCTAATGAAATTAGTAGAATTATAAAAACAATAGATGATATAGCTTTTCAAACAAATATACTTGCTTTAAATGCTGCAGTAGAAGCTGCCCGAGCAGGAACTGCAGGAAAAGGATTTGCTGTTGTTGCGGATGAAGTAAGAAATCTTGCTGCTAAATCAGCAGAAGCTGCTAAAAATACAGCTACTCTTATTGAAAATTCAATAGAAGCAGTTGAAAAAGGAACAGAAATTGTAGATAATACAGCTAAGTCACTTCAAAAAATAATTGAAACAACTAATGAAACTATTTTAATAGTTGATGAGATAGCTAAAGCATCTGAGGAAGAAGCTAGTGCTATTAATCAAGTAAAATTAGGAATAGAGCAAATTTCAGAGGTAGTACAAACTAATTCTGCGACATCAGAAGAAAGTGCTGCTGCTAGTGAAGAATTAAGTGGACAAGCACAGATGCTTAAATCACTTATTGAAAACTTTAAATTAAAAGATATAAGCGCTTCTAGTAAGACAATAGATTTTAATAGTGATGATATAAATTATTTTGAAATAAATTAAATTTAGTAATAAAAATAATAGATTTACAAAAATAGAAATAGAAATATTAAAATTTCTATTTCTATTTTTAAACTTAAAAAATAATTATTTAAGTAAATACTCTTTATGTAAAACCCAAGTGTTATTTTCCCATTTAAAAACCGAAATATTATCAAAAAAACAATCAAACTCACATGGAATACTTTTAACATATTTATATACATCAGAAAATATTTTTTGTATTTTTTTAGAAGTTATAGTAATATGAAATATTTTATCTTTTCCATCATGATTAGAAAATTTTATATAATTTATTTTAGACATTTCATCTATTAAATTATTATGAACAGCTTGTCCTTGTTTACTCATAAAAACTTTCATGTATATAACCCTGTCATCAAAATGGTCATAACCTTTTATTTTATAAGGAGTAATTTTATTATTTTTACAAAAGTTTTCCAATATATTATCAAGTTTAGAAATATCATCAGTTTCAAATGGTGACTTTATAGTAAAATGAGCTGGCAACTTTGATGATTTAGCAGAAAAATTTTCATACACTTCTTTTCTAAGATTGTTATTAAAATTTCCTGCTTTTCCTTTAGTTACTGATACTACTACATATCTCATAATATCCTCCTAAAAATATTTTTTATTAATAAGTATATCAAAATATAAAAAATATATTTAAATTAAACAAAATATTTTAAGGTAAAACATGAAAATATTACTCAGTATTTAAAATTAAAATAAGAGCAATATAATTATAAAGCTATTAAATTAATAACTTTAAACAAATATTTTTAGTTATAGGAGGATTAATATGAAAAAAGGCATGGTACCAATAGTTTTAGGAGCAGCAGTTACAACAGCAGGTATTGCTTTGGATATTAAACAAAATAAATATAATAAATTTAATAAAAATGATTATAAAAATATGGCAGGAGCACTTTTATTAGGAGCTGGAGTTGCTCATATAGCTCTTGGAGGAATAGAAAGAGCTAGACATTAATTTTTTTATATAAAAAAATAATATATTGATTAGCTGTAGGTAAATTTTATTTTTAAAGTTTACCTACAGTTTTTTGTTTGGAATATATTAATTTAAATTAATATATAATTAAGTATATTAATATATATAGATAACTAGTGAAATTAATAGGAGGGGGATATTTTGACTTGTAGCGTTAAAATTATAAAAAAGCAAGGTCAAAAAATTAGCAAATGGTCTGGGGGAGAAACAACTCAGTTATACATATACCCTGAAAATTCATCATATGAAGATAAGAACTTTAAATGGAGAATAAGTTCAGCTAATGTAGAAATGGAAGAATCTACGTTTACTAAATTACCTAATATACAAAGAAAATTAATGGTGATTGATGGAGATTTAATTTTAAAACATAAAAATAACAATAAAGTAAAATTAAATAAATTTGATGTAACTAGTTTTAGTGGTGATTGGGATACTGTAAGCTATGGAAAAGCTATTGATTTTAATTTGATGACTAATCAAGATTGTAAAGGAGAACTAGAATATATTAAAATTAAATCCTATATAGATATAAAAGCTAAAGAAATATTAAATGAAAATAATTATAGATACGAAGCTAAAGTTTTTTATAGTTTGAATGAAGAATTTGATATAATTTTAGAATCAGGAAAAGTATTAACTGTGGAAAAAGGAGATTTAGCTATAATAAAATTTAAAAAAAATTCAAAAGAGAAAGTTAAACTAATAAATAAACTAGAAAAAGAATTAGAAATTGTAAAAAGTACAGTATATTATTAAAAAAAATAGTAGTTATAAGAAAATAAAATTATCTTATAACTACTATTTTTATTTTGAATAACTATTTCAATTGAAGTTGTAAAAATATTTTGATATTATGAAATAGAAAGTTAAAAAAGGGGTGGATATATGGAAAATTTAATAAAAGATTTTAAATACTTAAAGGATACTTTAAATAATTTAAATAGTAAAAATATAAATGAACTAGATCTAGAAAAAACTATGCTTTTTATAGTAGATATGAATAATGGATTTGCTAAAAAAGGAGCATTATATTCTGATAGAGTAGAAGCATTAATTAATCCAATAGCTAACATAGCAAAAGTTTTAGCTAATAAAAATTGTGATATAATAGCATTTACTGATAGTCATACAAATGATTCTATAGAACTTAGCAGTTATCCTAAACACTGCTTAGATGATGACATTGAAAGTGATATTGTTGATGAAATTAAAAATATAAATGGAATAAAAATAATACCTAAAAATTCTACTAATGGTTTTTTCTGCTTAGAAGATAAAAACTTTAATGGCATTGAAAATATTATAGTTGTTGGGGATTGCACAGATATTTGTATATATCAATTTGTAGTTACATTAAAAGCATATTTTAATCAAAATAATATTGATAAAAATATTATAGTTCCTATTGAATTAGTAGACACATATAATATTGATAAATTACATAATGCTGAGATTATGAACACTGTATTTTTAAATAGTATGATTCAAAATGGAATAGAAGTTGTAAAAAATATTGAAATATAAAAAGTTTGATAACACCTCTAAATAATCAAAGTTTAGTTATTTAGAGGTGTTTATATATAAATTTCAGAATTTATTGATAAATAAAAATAAACATGATAGAATAAATTCAAATAAAACATTTTGAGAAGCTTAAGTTTCAATAAATATATAAGATTCAAAGGTGAAAGGGGAGCGCTTATGAATGATAATAATAGAATTTCTTTAGAAAGAGCAGAAGAATTAAAGTTGAGAATAGAAGATTATTTAAAAATAAAAGATAGCATACCAAAAGGTCTTGAAAAATCAGATGAAATAGAAGAAAGAAAAAAACATATATTAAAAGTATTAAATGCAAGTGAAGAAAATTGGAATGATTATAAATGGCAGTTATCCAATCGAATAACAGATGCAGAAACTTTATCCAAGATACTTAAATTAACTCAAAAAGAAATAGAAAAAATAAAAGCAATTCAAATTCAATTCAGATGGGCAATATCACCATATTATTTAAGTTTAATAGATCCTAAAAATCCATATGATGCAATAAAGTTAATGTCAGTTCCATCATATATAGAATTAGATAATTCAGTAAGCGATTTAGATCCAATGGGAGAAGAGTTCACAAATCCAGCAGGAAGCATAACAAGAAGATATCCAGATAGACTAATAATAAATGTAACTAATGAGTGTGCTATGTACTGTAGGCACTGCCAAAGAAGAAGAAATATAGGACAAAAAGACTGTCAAAAGAGCAGAGAAGTTATAAAAGAATCTATAGATTATATAAAAAATAATAAAGAGATAAGAGATGTTCTTATAACAGGAGGAGACCCTCTGACTTTAAATGATGAGACTTTAGAATGGATAATAAGTGAGATAAGAAGTATAAATCATGTAGATTATATACGAATTGGAAGCAGAACATTGGTTACAATGCCACAAAGAATAACTGATGAATTTTGTAATATGATAAAAAAATATCACCCAATATATATAAATACTCATTTTAATCATCCAATGGAAATAACTAGAGAAACAAAGAAAGCTTGTGAGAAATTAGCAAATAGTGGTGTCCCTCTTGGAAATCAAGCTGTGCTTTTAAATGGTGTTAATAATGATAAATTTTTAATGAGATGTTTAAATCATGAGTTATTAAAAATAAGAGTTAAGCCATATTACATATTCCATAGTAAGCACGTAAAAGGAACTACTCATTTTAATACATCAATAGATGAAGGAATGGAGATTATGGAATATTTAAGAGGATATACTTCTGGAATGGCAATTCCTACTTATATAATAAATGCTCCAAAAGGAAAAGGGAAAACACCATTATTACCGCAATATTTAATATCTAAAGGAACTGATTATATAATGATAAGAACTTGGGAAGGTGAAGTTGTTAAAGTTGAAGATAAAAAATCAGTAGATATAAAAGAAATTATAAATAAAAGTCTATGATAAAAAAGTAGGTAATTTATTAGCCTATAAGTTGCCTACTTTTTTATCTTATTTTAAAATTGTATATACTTAATTTATTTTATATTTAAGCTGTTTGATTAATTTTTATAACTCTTTTAGCTATGCTTGCAGAGTGGTCAGATATTCTTTCTAAATTAGTTAACAAATCTAAGTACATAATACCTGAATCTATACTGCATGAATGTCTATTTAATCTATTCATATGTTTAGCTCTATATAATTTATCTAGTGCATCTACCTCATCTTCTATTCTTAAAACATCATTTGCAAATTTAACACTATTTTGTTTCATAGCATCTAGTGATAATGTATATGCATCTAGTACTTTATTATATATATCTATTATTTCAGACTTAGCACTTTCTGATACTTTAGTTTTCTTATCTATAGTTGACTCAGCTAATTCTGCTATATTTTCAGAAAGGTCTCCAACTCTTTCTATATCATTGACAGTATGGAATAATAAATCTAGAGAAAGTCTCATTTTATCATCTAAAGTTTTATTAGATAATTTAATTAGATAATCTAATACTTTTCTTTGTTGTTCATTTAGTAATTTTTCTTTTTCAAAAGTTTTATTTGCATCTTCTTGAGATTTTTCAAGTAAAGCATTCATTGAACAAGTAAAACTTTTTTTAGCTTTGTTACCCATTCTAAGTATTTCTCTTATTGTATTTCCAAATGCTATAGATGGAGTTTCTAACATTCTTTCATCTAAGTATTTTGTTATGCGACTATCATATTCTTATTCACCTTGTTTGTCAGGTATAAGTAGCATAACTAATTTAACTATATACTTAGAAAATGGTAATAATAGTATAACATTAATTACATTAAATAATGAATGAGCATTTGCTATTTGTCTAGCAGTATCTGTTGGGTCTAAATGTGTAACTATCATTGATATTGGTTTATTAAGAACTAACATAAATAGTATAGTACCAATTACGTTAAAGCATAGATGCATTAAAGCTGCTCTTTTAGCATTTTTATTAGCTCCTACACTTGATAAAAGTGATGTAGTACAACTACCAATATTATCTCCATATAATATAGGTAGTGCTCCAGCTAAAGGCATTAATCCTTGAGATGATAAAGCTATTAATATACCCATAGATGCACTTGAACTTTGAAGACAAGTAGTCATTGCAAAACCAGCAAGTAATGCTAATAATGGATGACTAGCAAGACCAGCTAATATACTTCTAAATCCTTCATACTGAGATAAAGGAGCAACTGCATCTTTCATAAATTCCATACCTATAAATAAGATACCAAAACCTATAAGTATTTCTGATATATTTTTAAGATTTGGTTTAGATTTTGAACCAACCATATATAAAACAATACCTATTCCAAGCGCTATTGACGAGAATATGCTAGCATCAAATGATACTAACTGAGCTGTTACTGTAGTACCAATATTTGCTCCCATTATAACACCAATCGCTTGGTATAGTGACATTATTCCTGCGTTAACAAATCCAACTACCATTACTGTAGTGGCACCACTACTTTGTATGATTCCTGTAACAACAGCTCCTACTAAAACCCCCATTACTACATTACTAGTTAAAAGTTCTATAGCTTTTTCAAGCTTAGGACCTGTTGACTTTTGAAGACCTTCACCCATTAGGTTCATTCCGTAAAGGAAAAGTCCAAGACCTCCAATAAGACTTATCAATATAGACAAAATTGTCGCCTCCTCATAAAAAAGTTAAATTTATTATCGTGATTTTTCTTACTTTTTATGTACGATAACATATTAACAGAAAATTCGACAGTTTTTGTTAAAAACATGTTAAATTTAATTTGGTATTTATATAGAAATCATTAATTAATATGATTAAACCTATGATAACTATAAATTTTTGAAATATTTATGCTATCATTAGTATTAACAAACAATAGATAAATTAATAGGGAAAGCGATTATAGTGAAATTTAATTTGAATATACAATATTAAAAAATTATAGTTTAATATATTATAAAGACAGTTAATAAAAATTATTAGGAGATGGTAAAGTTGAATAAGGTTGTAGTAATATCGATAGATTCACTATTTACTAGAGATATAAAATATTTAGAAGAATTACCTAACTTTAAAAAAATATTAGATGGATCATCTATAGTAAAAGATATAAATTGTATATATCCAACACTAACATATCCATGTCATACAACTATAGTAACTGGGGTGTATCCAGATAAGCATAATATAAGTCATAATGAAAAGTTAGAATTAAATGTAAAAATGCCAGAGTGGTATTGGTATAGTAAAGATATAAAATGTGATTCTATAATAGATATAGCTAAGAAAAATAATATAACAACTTCTACTATATTGTGGCCAGTTACAGGAGGATGTAATTCAGATCACAATATAGCTGAAATATGGACTAAAAATGAAGGAGAAGACCCAATAGAAGTTTATATAAATAGTTGTAGTAAACACCTTATGGAAAAAATATATCCTAAATACTCTCATATTATAAATTGGAATAAAGAACCTTACTTAGATGAATTTGGAGTTTGTTGTGCAGAAGATATAATAAAAGAATATAAGCCAGATTTAATTCTTATACATTTAGCTTACTTAGATCATACAAGACATCAATATGGACTTTATCATGAGAACGTTATTAATTCATTTAAGACTTATGATAAGTGGCTAGGAAGAATTATAAATTCTTTAAAAGAAGCAAGTGTATATGATAAAACAAATTTTATAATACTTGGAGACCATGGCCAATTAGAAGTTAAAAAATTAATAAGTCCAAACATAGTATTTAAAGATAAAGGATTAATAAGTGTAGATAAAGATGGAAATATAACTGATTATAAAGCTATATTTAAGTCAGCTGGAATATCTAGTCATGTTATAGTAAAAGACACAACTTACATAGATAAAGTTAAAAATATACTTAAAGATATGAAAGATGATGAAACTTTTGGTATAGAAAGTATATTTGATAAAAATGAATTAAAAAATAATCACAGATTAGATTGTGATGCAGACTTTGTTATAGAGGGAAAAGAAGGTATAGCCTTTAGTAATGATGTAACTGGAGAAATAACAAAAGAAACTGATAATAGTAATTACAAGTATTGTTTAGCCACTCATGGGCATCTTCCTCACAAGGGAGATAAGCCACCATTTATAGCTAAAGGACCTAATATAAAAGAAAATATAACTATAAATGGTGGAAATTTAGTAGATGAAGCTCCAACTATAATGAAGATATTTGATATAGATATGAAAAATATAGATGGATGTGCATTTAATATAGTTAAATAATATAATAAAAAGCTGTATAAGTACTTGGGAAAATCCAATATTTATACAGCTTTTTATTATATTAACAATATTATTAAGTTATTTAAGGATTATTTAAGATTGAGTTTATAATAAAGTAAGATTACATCCATATAATTTAGTCATAACAACGAGGAAAACAAATGGAGGTAATTATGAATAAGCTAGAAATTATAAACTTAACAAAATCATATAAGCATAAAAATGCGAATGAAAATATAAATTTAACATTAGAAAGTGGAGTATATGGGTTGCTTGGTCCTAATGGAGCAGGAAAAACTACTTTAATGAAGCAAATAGCAACTTTAAAGCAGCCAACAAGCGGAAAAATATTATATAACGGGAAAGATATAAATTCATTAGATGATGAATATAGAGCAGTTGTCGGATATTTACCACAAGATTTTGATGCTTATAAAAACTTTAGCGCAAAAGATTTTTTATTATATATAGGAGCACTAAAAGGAATGAGCAAAAGTGAAGCTAAGGAAAAAACTGAAAAATTATTAAAATTAGTAGGGCTTCAAGAAGTTAAAAATAAATATATATCAAAGTTTTCAGGTGGTATGAAAAGAAGAGTTGGTATAGCACAAGCACTTTTAAATGACCCTAAAGTACTTATATTAGATGAGCCAACAGCAGGATTAGACCCTCAAGAAAGAGCTAGGTTTAGAAATTTATTATCTCAAATAGGTAAGGAAACTATAGTTATATTATCAACTCATATAATATCAGATATAGAATCTGTAGCTAAAGAAACTATAATGATTAAAGATGGTAAGGTATTATTACAAGGAACTCATAGGGAAATTTTAAATGATATGAGTGGAAAAGTATATAGTATAACAGTTAAAGATGAAAGAGAAGTATTTAATATACAAAATAAATATAAGGTTGTTAGTATACAACGTGGTGTAGAGGATATAGAACTTAGAGTTATAAGTGATAAAGAAATAAAAGACTTTAATGCAAAAAATATAGAACCTAGATTTGAAGATGTTTATATGTTTTATTTTGATTTAGAGGATTCTAGGGAGGTATAAAAATGACAAATATTATAAATTTAGAATTAAAAAAAATATTTAATAAAAAAGGATTAATTATATCTTGGGTATTTGCTTTATTCTTAGGATATGTAAGCGTTAGAAACTTTACGGTAGCAGATAGCTATGCAGATTTATTTATTAAATATTATGGACTAGCTCCTTTAATGGGAATATTAATGTTTAGTATGTTTTCAGGAAGTTTTGTTTTAGAGTATAGTTCTAATATGGATTCTATAATAAAGTCTACTAAAAATGGTAAGAATAGGTTAGTTTTAGCAAAATCTATAGCATATACAATAGCTACAAGTATAGTAAATTTATCTATATTAATTGTTATGAGTTTTAAGATAATATCAGGAAATAATTTTAAAGGATTAGATATGGCTATAAAAAATATCGGATACTTTGGAAATAGTGGTTCAAATATAACTGTTTTACAGATGTTAATGATAACTTGTTTAACTGTTATACTAGGGTCTTTCTTCTTTGCACAGCTTGGACTTTGGTTATCATCTGTAAGTAATAAAGCTGTAGTACCATTTTTTGTAGGTGGATTAATAATGGGTATACCATATTTTATTCACAGCAAAATAGGTGGATTTACTCCTTTATGGGGAATGTATAGTTCAGAAATTATAAGATACAAAGTAGGTATATTAGGATTTGTAGTATTCATAATTTTAAGTACTGTAGGAAGTTTTGTTCTTTATAAGCTTGCAGATAAAGGCTTTTCAAAAGAAAGATAGATAATTTTATGCAAGCTATTTAGGAGGAAAAAGATGATTAGATGGGAAATTAAAAAACTATTTAAAAATAAATCAATAATAATATCAAGTATAATACTTATACTTTTATGTTCTGTAATGAGTTTTTTCAAGCCAGATTTAGAAACAGAAAATAATTATTTTGATAAAAATGGGAATTATGTTCAAGATAATAGAGCAAAAGATGTAATAGCTAATGAAAAACTAGAAAATAAAGTTACAGAACTTAAAACTTTAGATAGAGCTAATAAAAGCGATAAATTAGATGATACGAGTAAAAAAATGGCAAACATGGCCAGTGAAAAGCTTAAAAAAGATAATGGAAAAAATTATAAAGATATAAGTTTTTACAAAGTATTTAACTTTAGAATAAATAATGCTTTTTCAGGGTTTGTTATAGTTGGTATCTGTATATATATATTTTCTAATATTTACACAGATGAAAAATTATCTAATGTAGATTCTATAATATTATCAGGCAAGAATAAATATAAAGCATTGTTTTCGAAGTTAACTTTATCTATTATAGCGCCTATAGTTATATATTTAGTTTATATTTTAGGAATTGGAGTTATAACTAGTATACAATATGGTCAGCCAATTAATGGGGATTTACAAGCATATAGAATAGTCGATACATTTAGTTTATTAAAACCTATAACTATATATGCATACACTATGGTAAATATATTAACTATGATGATTGTATTTGTTAGTGTCGGAGTATTTGCAAGTTTATTTTCTTTTATAACAAATAATTCAGTAGAATCTATAGTATCTGTAACTGTATTTATAGTAATAGGTAAGATAATAGCATCACTTAAATTTTTACCAAAAAACTTATTATCAGTAGTTGGATGTTCAAATTATATAGATATAATTATGAATCCTCAAATGTTTATAGGAAATTATCTTGGAGATATAAATATATTTGGAAAAAGTATAGGTGTAGTAAATGCAGGATATATAGGATTAATAGTTATACTTATAATAGGTATTGTTTCAAATATATATGTATTTAAAAAAGTTTTAAATAAATAATTAAACAAAAACGAATGTTTTATAGTTAAATGTTTTTACAATTTACTATGTTTCATTCGTTTTTTTGTATAGCTTATTATAATGTAATTTGTAAAAAATTTATATTTTGGATACAATATTAGCTATAAATTTAAAATGAAAATTATCGACTAAGTATATTAGTAAAGATAGGAGATCAATATGGAAAATACGATAAAAGAAAAAAATATATTATTAGTAGATGATGAAGCAGATATATTAAAGTTATTAAGTACAGTACTGAAAAAAGAAGGATTTAAAAATATATATACAGCAGAAACAGGAAATGAAGCTTTAAAAATATTTAAAGATAAAGAAATAGATATTGTAGTATTAGACATAATGTTACCAGATAAAGAAGGTTACGATGTATTTAAAGAAATAAGACAAATATCTCAAGTACCAGTTTTATTTTTATCAGCTAAAACTGAGGAAATGGATAGAGTTTTAGGATTAGCATTAGGAGCAGATGATTATATCACTAAACCGTTTAGCCCAAAAGAAGTAGCGCTTAGAATTAAGTTGAACTTAAAGAAAAACATAATATTAAATTCTGTAAAGGAAGAGCCTAAAAGTGATAAATTAGTTTTTGGGCCATTTGAAATAGATGAAGAGCGTATAGAAGTTAAAAAAAATGGAGAAACTATAGCACTTAAAGCGAAAGAATTTAAAATGTTTTTATATATGGCAAAACATTTAGAACAAATAATAAGTAAGGAAAAGTTTTGTGATGAAGTATGGGGAGAAGATTTTATAGGATTTGATAATACTATAATGGTACATATAAGAAGACTTAGAGAAAAGATAGAAGATAATCCATCAAAGCCTAAGTATATAAAAAATATTAAAGGATTAGGGTACAAACTAACTTTAAAGGAAGGTTAATATGAAGTGGAAAATAACTTTTAAATATATAGTAAGTATTATATGTGTAGTTATGATAGTTACTATATTAAATATATCTGGGATAATAAGTGTGATTATTTTTAATAAAATGAACGATATAAAAAAACCAGAAGATAATTTTACCAGAGATTTTAGTAAGTATATATATGAAGATAATAATAAAATCTTAGTAGATAAAGAAGGGAAAAATATACTAGACAAAAAACATATATGGATACAAATATTAGATGAAAACTCAAATGAATTATATAGGTATAATGCACCAGAGAAACTTGATAAAAAGCATACTCCAGCACAACTTATAAATGGATATAAATATGCCGGAGGTTTTAAAGATATAGGTACAGATAATATATTAGTATCTAGTAAACTTATAAATAATAAAGAGTACACTTACATATTAGGGTTTAGCAAAAATGACTTACAAAAATATATATTTACATTTAATTCAATGGATTTAGCAAATACAGCTATAAAAATAATATGGATTATATTATGTATAGATTTAATAATAGCGTTAATATTTGGATATTTATTTAGCAAAAGACTTACAAAACCTATGAAAAGTATAATAGAAGGTGTCGAGAATTTAGAAGAAGGAAAATATGATGTATATTATAAAGAAAAAGGACTGTATCAAAGTGTATATAATAAGTTAAATAAGTTAGCAGATACTTTAAAAAGTAATGAAGCTCAAAGAAATAAATTAGATAAATTAAAACAGGAATGGATAGCAAATATATCACATGATATAAAAACACCTTTATCATCTATAAAAGGATATGCAGAACTTTTAAGTGATAATGATTATGAAATAGACAGTGAAGAGGTTAAAGATTATGGACTAATAATAAATCAGAAATCAGAATATATTAAAGAATTAGTTGATGATTTAAATTTAACGATGAAACTAAAAAGTAGTGATAGATTTTTAAATAAAAGTGAAGATAATATAGTGAGAATAGTTAAAGATTCTATAATACAAATTCTTAACGATCCTAAATACGCACATAGAAATATTGAATTTACAACAAATAAAAATATTATAAAAAAACAAGTTGATTCTAATCTTTTTAAAAGAGTTATAAATAATCTTGTTTATAATGCTTTGATACATAACAATGAAGATGTTAGTATAATAGTAAGTATAAATTACAAAACTGATAATGAAATTATCATATCTGTTAAAGATAATGGTAAAGGAATTAGTAAGGATGATTTAGAGTGTATATTTGATAGATATTATAGAGGTACAAATACAGGAGAAATTCATAAAGGGTCAGGACTTGGAATGGCAATAGCTAAGGAAATTATCATAGCTCACGGATTTGATATAGGTATAACTAGTAAACTTGGAATTGGAACTACAGTTTTTATAAATATAAATTAATTTAGAGTATGTAATAATTATAAAAGGGTATGTCTTAAAATTTAGGATATACCCTTAAAATATATCTACAAAAAGAGTAAAGAAATTATCTATTATTTATAAAAATAAGGAAGTGAATAAAAAAATTGACAAAATATATAAAATGGTGTCAAAAAAGGTATTAAGTGCATAAGTTAATGTATGGATATTAAAATCCATAAATAATATAAGGGAGTTGGTTTTATGGGATGTAATAATCATAAATCCTGTAATAAATCAAATAGCAATATAAAATGTTGTCATTGCCATTTTCACTGTAATTGTAATAATAATTCAGTGAATGAATGTAGAAAGTTTCCTACTTGTCCAGATAGAAGAAATAGAGATAACATATATAGATATTTAGGTAAGTATTTATATAATTTATTAGAAGAAATAGATTTACCATGTGGACATCCTGGATTAGAAGAGAGTATACGAACATTAGCTGAAGGTGGATGTTTACCATGTGGGCATCCAACTTTAGAAGAGTTAATATTAATTGCTTTGTTTGATAATAAAGAAAATTTTTGTGAATATTGCTTTAAAAAATGTTGTAGATAGTAAAAATATTATGGAAGTATGAACCATTAACCTCCTATTGTCGTAATATATATTAAAGTTTAAAATTTAATTGACAATAGGAGGTTTATAATGAATAAAAATTTTGACATAAATAGAGATCAAAATGGGGTTATAGTATATCCACCATGGATGGAGGAGTTTATAAAGTATTATTTTCCACAAAACCCAGATAAACAAGAGGAAGACAATAATAAATTAAAAGTTAATATAAAATCTATAGTAGAAGACGAGTTTGTAGTAGTTGGAGATGATGATTACCTTTATGCAACAGGTAGAAGGGTTAATCAAAATGGAATATTTAGAATAATAATGCTAGATGATAATGAAGTTAAAATACGACAAGCAGGTGGAGATTTTATAAGAGTTGATAATAGAGATTTCTTAGTTGCAGATACTGATAGAAAAGGAGCAACTAAGTTTAAAATGTATAAAATAGATGAAAAAGAATATGTATTAAAAGCACCTAATGGGTATTATGTAAGAGTAAGAGATAATGACAAGAGACTTGTTGCTAGAGCTGAAAACCCTGGAAAAAGAACTAGATTTAAGTTTAGAGAAGTTAAATAATTAAAAAAAGCAAATCCTAGAAATAGGATTTGTTTTTTTATGAAAAAATTACTTTATAAATTTGGTTATATGGGTATTAAATAATAAAAAGGAAAAATTTTACTATAAATTCGAAATATTGACACTTATACAAATAATATGATAATTTAAGGTATATTTATTTGAATATTAACTAATTGACACTTTTTAAAAAATTTTGTGAAAAGATTTAGATTTAAAGATTAATAAAAAATATCAAAATTTAAAATCAAAAAGCTAGCAATAAAGACAGAAGGGTGTAAAATGATTAAAAATTTAAATGAAAATATTATTGAAAGTTTAAAAAGTACAATAATAATAGGATTTATAAGTATCAGTTTTATTTTGATTGTAGATAAAAACTTAAAAGAAGAAATTGCAATTAATATATCAGAAGTAAACACACAAGTAGAGGCAAGAATTGCTACCTATATAAACAATAATATGTCTAAATTAGAAAGTTTTAATTCTTATATAAACTATGATATAGATAAATATGGTAAGGAAAAAGCAAAACAAATATTTTTAGATACTTTTAATAAATCAAATATTTCGAATTCATTTAAAGGTATTGGAATTGTAAATAAAGAAGGTTATTTAAATTATGGAAATGGAGATATATATGTAGGTAATAGCACTTATTTTAAAGAAAGCATTAAGGGGAAGAATTATGTAAGTGAGCCAACAAAAAGTATAATTGATGGTAAAGATAGTATAATATATTCTATTCCACTTAAAATTAACGATAAAATAGAGGGAGTCTTAGTTGGATTTTCCCATTATGAAGGTATAGCTTTAAGCTTAAAACAAAGTATATATTCATATAAAGGAAGTTTATATATAGTAGATAAATATGGGAATATAATTATTGGTGATGAAAGGAATAGAGAAGGTCTAAAAATATTATATAACAAAAGTAAAAACCTAGAAGGTAAAACAAATATCGCAAGTTGCAAGAAGCCAAAACTAGGTGTTTTTAATAATGAGCGAATTTATTTATATTATAATTATATAGAAAATACTGATGGTTGGTATTTAGTATCAATAACACCTATAAATAAAGTTTTTTCAAGTTTGACTAATATAATAAATATATCGTTATTTACAATACTTATACTTACCTTACTTTATGTTGTTAATAATTATAAAAAGTATATTAAAAACAAAAAAGCTTTAAGAAAAGCTACTTATATAGATAGTTTAACTAACATAAGTAATCAAAAAAAGTTTAAAATAGATTGTAAAGAAAAACTAAAAAATGCTAAAAGTGACGATAAATATGTTTTAGTATCAATTGATATAAATAGATTAAAATTTATAAATGATGTGTTTGGGTATGAAGAGGGCGATAATCTTATAAAGTATATAAGTAAAAAATTAACTATTTTAAAATTTGAAAATATACATGGAAGAATTTCTAATAATATATTTGCTTTGATGTTTAAATTAGATAAAGAATTAGATTTGGAAAAGTTTTTAATGAAACTACATGATTATCTAAATATTGTTTGCTCAAATAATAGTGATTTAAATTTAAAATTAAACATGGGAGCTTATATAATAGAAAATGCTAATGAAGAAATTGATAAAATTATAGACAATGCAAATATAGCTAGGATAGAATCAAAAAAGATTAAAAATAAACCATATTATATATATGATGAAGCTTTAAAAAATAGAATCAATCAAGAAATTATAGTTGAAAGTGAATTAAAAAAAGGCCTAGAATCAGGAGAATTTAAAGTTGTATATCAGCCTAAGGTAGATATACATAATGAAAAGATAGTTGGGGCAGAGGCATTAATAAGATGGAATCATAATAAAAAAGGATTTATAAGTCCAAATGTATTTATACCAATAGCAGAGAAAAATGGAAACATAAATTTAATAGGAAAATGGGTACTTGAAGAAGTTTGTAAAGATATAAAAAAATGTAAATTAAAAGGTGAAAAAGTAGTTCCAATATCTGTGAATTTATCAAGAGTAGAACTATACAGAGCTGATTTGATTCAATCTATTAAACAAACTATTAAAAAATATGATGTAGAACCTGAATTAATAGAAATTGAAATTACAGAAACAGCAGCACTAAATGATATTGAATATATAAATAATAAAATATATCAAATTAAAAAATTAGGAATAAAAGTTTCTATGGATGATTTTGGAACAGGCACTTCTACATTATCAAATTTAAAATTAATAGATATAGATATATTAAAATTGGATAGAAGCATGATAATAGATTTAGAGGAAAATAAAAAAACTTTTATATTTGTAAAAACCATAATTAGATTAGCTAAAAAGTTTAATTTTAAAGTAGTTTGTGAAGGTGTAGAAAATAATAAGCAAGTAAATATATTAAAACAATTTAATTGTGATATGATACAAGGATATGTGTATTTTAAACCACTTGAATTTTTTGAGTTTAAAAATATATTAAAAAAACAATATCAATAAATTTAATAATAAAAAAGATGACTAGTTTATATTAGTCATCTTTTTTATTATCTATTTTCATGGATTAATAATAAATATGAAGCTCCAGCTAAGTAAGGAGATAATGTTTTAGGATATTTAATTTTTCCAACTAAATCATTGTTTTTATATATAAATCCATTGTCTAAAACTTTTCCTATAGGATTTGAGTCTAGGTTAGAATATATAAGTCCATTTTCATCAACTTTTCCAACTACATTATTATAATTATCATAAATAAGATTTGCAGATACCTTTCCCATAGGGCAATTGTGGTATAAGTGATTGTGAATAATGTTATCTAAGTCCAATCTAGCTATAGATCTATTATTATAAGTGTGTTTTATCATTTCAAACATAATTTTAATTCTCCTTTAAAATAATAAAATTTTTAATATAAAATAATAACTTATATTAAATTTTATTAAGTAAAGTTGTTTTTTATGAATATATAATATTATGAAATTAAATATTTAAGAGATAATAAGTTTAATATATTAAAAAAGATTTATTACTTTAAAGATATGATATAATAAATAGCTATAAAAATTTTAATTTAGATAAGTAAGGTGGTAGTAATGATTAATAATTTTAAAGATTTTAATTTAGATAAAGATATAATAAAAGCCATTTATAATCTTGAGTATAATATTCCGTCTAAAGTTCAATGTGAATCAATTCCAAAACTTTTAAATAAAGAAAATATAGTTGTTAAATCAAAAACTGGTAGTGGGAAAACTGCAAGTTTTGGAATACCAATATGTGAAAAAATAGATATTAACAATAAAAATCTACAAGCATTGATAATTGTACCAACAAGAGAATTAGCTATACAAGTAAAAGAAGAAATATCTAATATTGGAAGACTAAAAAAAATTAGATGTAGTGCAATATTTGGAAGACAACCTATAAAAGAGCAAATAAATGAACTAAAACAAAGAGTTCATGTAGTAGTTGCTACACCTGGAAGAGTAATAGATCATATAAATAGAGGTAGTATAAACTTAGATAATATAAATTATTTTATAATAGATGAAGCTGATAAAATGCTTAATAAAGGATTTATAGATGATATGGAGTTTATATTTAATAACATACCTAAAGAGACTGCCATAGGATTATTTTCAGCAACTATAGATAAAGATATATCATATATATACAATAAATATATGATAAATCACAGTATGATAGAAATTGAAAATGATGAAGAACTAGATAAAAAACAAATAGAAGAAAAGCTAGTTTATTTAAAAGAAGAAGAAAAATATAATTCATTAAAAAATATAATATATTATCATAATCCCAAAACTACTATAGTATTTTTAAATACTAAAGATAGAGTAACTAAATTATACAACAAGATGAAAAAAGACAACTTTTTAGTTGAACAACTTCATGGAGATATGTCTCAAGAAAAGCGTATATTTGTAATCAAAGATTTTAAAGAAGGTAAGTATAATATTTTAGTTAGTACAGATGTAGCAAGTAGAGGAATACATATAGATGATGTATCTTTAGTTATAAATTACGATGTTCCTACAGATAAAGAAAATTATATACATAGAATAGGAAGAACAGGAAGAAAAGATAAGTATGGAAAAGCTATAACTATGGTTAATGAAAAAGATAAAAAATATATAGATGAGATAATAAAATATACTGGTCATGAAATAAACATTATTAATGAATTAAGTAGTGAAGATATAACAAAAGGAAAAGCTAAGTTTGAGAAAGCTTCAAGTATATTATTAAATAACAAGAAGGTAAAAAAGAAAGATAAAAAAGTTCATAGTGAAGTAACTAGAATATACTTAAATGCAGGTAAAAAGAAGAAAATAAGAGTTTTAGATATTGTTGGGACTTTTAGTAATATTGAAGGCATAAATAATGAAGATATAGGTGTTATAGAAGTTTGTGACTTATGCTCTTATGTTGACTTATTAAATCATAAAGGTGAAATGTTTTTAAAAAAATATAAAGAAATAAGTATAAAGAAAAAATTAGTTAAAGTAAGAAGAGATAATTCTAATTGTTAGATTTATAAGTAAATTAATAATAATATTGAAAATAGTGTCGAAATTTGATAAACTATTTTAGTAAAATTAAATAAATAAGAAATGAAGAAGTATATTCTGTATGTGGGCATCTGGAATATATGGAGTTAGTGATGCAACCGGCTATATTTACAAATTGTAGATATAGCTTTTTTTGTTCTAAAATTTAACAAATAAGAAACGAAGAAGTATATTCTGTATGTGGGCATCTGGAATATATGGAGTTAGTGATGCAACCGGCTATATTTACAAACTGTAGGTATAGCCTTTTTTGTTCTAAAATTTAATAAACAAGAAACGAAGAAGTATATTCTGTATGTGGGCATCTGGGATATATGGAGTTAGTGATGCAACCGGCTATATTTACAAACATGTAAGTATAGCTTTTTTTATTGAAAAAAAGAGGTGATCATTTGAGAAAAGGAAAAAATAAGGCAATATTAAGTTTAGTGTTTGTGTTTAGTATGATTTTAAATCTTATTTCACCAGGGATAATGGTATATGCTGAAGATGTATCTAATAGTCCTTCAGTTGAAATAACAAGTGCAACATTTGATGATTATACTGTAAGAGCAGGTATGATTAAAACTTTCAGAATTGATTATAAAATTAAAGATCCAAGCAAAATTACCCCAGGAGATAGTATTACTATAACACTGCCTAAGATCTTTAGAGATGTTAACCCAGTATGTTCAGATAAGCATTTTTCAGGGCAAGAATATAATCCTAATACTGGAGTATTAAAGTTAATATTTAATGATAATATAAAAAATGCATTAGAGGGATATTTAAGTGTAACAATGGTTGGTGATAAAAATATTAAAGATGGAGAATACCCTATTGTTATAAATACTAATGGAGATACAGAAACTGTTACATTAACAGGTGAAGGTAGAGAAGAATCAACAGGTGGAGGATCAAATCCACTTATGTACAAAGGTTCATATTTACCACGAGACTCTAAGGGAGAAGGGCTTATAACAGATATAAATAAACCAGTTAGATACTATGTAGAAATAAATAGAGATCAAAACGGACAAATGGGTGATGCTTACTTTGAGGACCAAATTCCAGAGGGAATGGTTTTAGATAAAAATAGTATAAGTATAATTCAACATGACTATGAAAGTGGAGTAGATAGAGATATAACTAATGATCTTTTAAAATTTGGAAAACTTATAGCTGAAAAAGATTCTCTAAAAATAGATCTTGGGGATATATATAATGATAGCTATTCTGTTAATTATAATACTTTGATATTACCAAATCCTCCAAAAGACATTAGATATGTAAATAAAGCAAAATTAACATATAATGGGAAAAATAATGATTCTAGTGCTACAGTTAAGTTAGCAGCAGGAGCAGGGGCTATAAATGTCTATAAAACTGTAAATAAAACTAATATAACTAATGATGAAAAGGATCAAAACATAGAATATAAAATAGCATTTGATTCAGCAGGACACTTTTTAAAGAATACAATGCATGTGAAAGACAAATTAGATTCGAGGCTGACTGATATTAAGATAGATCAAACAGGGCAGTTTACTGTTACATATAATGATCAAACAAAAGAATTAAATGCAGTTAATGATAAGGCGGATATAAATCCAGGAGATGATGCATATATTACTATTCAAGCTAATATGAAAGAAGTTGGAACAGGAGAGGCAGTTTCAAATACTGCTTACGTAAATGGAAATCCAACTGATGAAGTTGTAACTATAAAGAGTCCAAGAGTTGAAATAATAAAAATTGAAAAAGGTGACAAGACTCAAAAAATGTTATCAGGTGCAGTTTACTCACTTACTGATTCAAATGGTAATCCAGTAAAGGATGTTTATGGACAAGTTGTTAAAGATATCATTACTTCATCAAATAGTCCTGTAGAGTTAGAACTACCTTATGGTAATTATAAATTAGTTGAAAAGGTAGCACCTAAAGGTTATAAACTTGATAGTACACCTATAACATTTGAGGTTACAGAAAATAGTAAAATAGTTAAAGTTGTTGCAGAGGATGAACTTATGGTAACGACAGGAAAAGTTGTAATAAACAAAACAAATGAAGATGGAAAAGTTTTAGAAGGTGCAAGATTCAACTTAGTACAAAATGGAAAAGTAGTAGATACAAAAACTACAAATTCTCAAGGGATAGCAATATTTGATAATGTTAAGCAAGGTGATTATCAAGTAGTTGAAGTTAAAGCTCCAGAAGGATACAATTTAGCTAAAAATCAGAATATAGTAGTTGAATCAGAAAAAACTAATACAGTAAAAGTAGTAGATACAAAGATAAAAGGAAGTATACAAATAACAAAAGTAGATTCAAAAGATGCTAAGAAAGTATTAGAAGGAACAGAATTTACAATATTTGATTCAAATAAAAAAGAAGTATCAAAAGCAGTAACAAATAAAGATGGTAAAGTAGTGTTTAACAACTTAAGATATGGAAATTACTATTATCAAGAAACAAAAGCACCAGAAGGATATACGATAGATAACAAGATGTATACATTTGAAATAGCTACAAATAATCAAGTAATAGAAAAAACTGCAGTTAATGATAAGATAGTTGGAAGTATAGAAATAACGAAGGTAGATTCAAAGGATGCTAAGAAAGTATTAGAAGGAACAGAATTTACAATATTTGATTTAAATAAAAAAGAAGTAGCAAAGGCAGTAACAGGTAAAGATGGTAAAGTAGTATTCAATAATTTAGCATATGGAAATTACTATTACCAAGAAACAAAAGC
>NZ_BAAACP010000014.1:0-77159 GCF_039521565.1 Paraclostridium tenue | reverse complement strand
CAGCTATCATTATCTGAATATCTGGCTTGGTTGTTTGTTGTTTAATTCTTTAAAAAGAATTTTTATAATTAACCTACTGTTTAATTTTCAAAGTTCTTATTTGTGTTTCTTACAAGTTATACTTTACCACTTAAAGTTTAACGAGTCAATACTTTTTTATATTTAATTTTATTTTTATTTTTTTATTCATTATACAGTGAAAAACGTAAACATTTTGGTTGTAATATATATCATTGATAGGAATACTTAAATGATATCATTATATTTAATAATATAGATGAAATATTTAAAGCTTCTTAATGAAATAGACATTTTTGTATAAATAAAATAAAGCACATGAAACATTTAAATGTTTCATGTGCTTTATTTTATTTATTTATTTGTTTATTTAACCAATCTATAGCAACATCTAATTGCTTACTTTCATCTTTTTCTTCTATCTTAGGTTTAATGCCTTTTTTATTTATATAATCCCCATTTGGAGTATAGTATTGCGCTGTTGTAAGCTTGTATCCTGTTCCATCATTTAAACCTCTAACAGTTTGAACTAACCCCTTACCAAAAGTTGTAGTTCCTATTGCTATCCCCTTATTATTGTCAACTATAGCTCCTGTAAGTATTTCAGATGCAGATGCACTTCCTCCATTTATTAGTACTGCTATAGGTATATTTAATTGCTTCTTATCATCAGATTTAAGATATTTAGCATTATTACTATTGTCTTTAACTGATACTATTGTATCTCCTTGAGGTAGTATTTCATCAGCTATGTCTTCACATATATTTAGTAATCCTCCAGGGTTATCTCTTAAATCTAAAACTAATCCCTTTATACCCTTCTTGTCTAGATTACCTAAAGCCTTTTTAAACTCATCGTATGTATGTTCATCAAATGATGATATTTTTATATATCCTATATCATTATCCATTACTTTAGATTCTACAGTTTTCATAACTATTTCTTTTCTTTTTACAGGTATATTTAAAGTTTCATTTCCTCTCTTTAATGTAAGTTCGACATCAGTTCCAGCCTTACCTTTTATCATACTCATAGCTTTATCCATATCTTTTGAATTTACATCTTTACCATTTACTTTTAGTATTTTATCTCCAGGTTTTATTCCACTTTTCTCAGCAGGAGAACCTTCTATAGGAGATACTATTGTTATTAAATCATCATCTTCTACTGGACTTATCACAACTCCAATACCTACATAAGTTCCAGATGTTTGTTCTTTAAGTCTATCAAATTCTTGCTTTGTATAATACTGAGAGTATGGGTCTTTTAAACTTTCAAACATACCTTTTAAAGCCCCTGTCACTAATTCTTTGTTATTTACATCTTTATAAAAATCTTTATCTATTAATTCTTTTAGCCCTGCAACCTTATTCAAATCTCTATACTTATACCCTACAACTTGAGATGTTATTAAAGCCGTCGTAATAACAATTATTATAGAGTATATAATTGCTCTTTTTTTAGATATCATTAAATGCATCTCCTTTTATAAAATATACTATACTAGTATATGTTTTAATATTATTTTTATTACTATAAGCCTTTTTGTTGCTATAGTTTAATTTTAGTACTAGACTTTTTATTAGATAGCAACATACCATATTATACCATATTGAATAGAGGTGTTCTCATTGAAAAATGATTTTAGAAAAAAAGTTATAGAACTTAGAAAAAATAAATCTAATGATTTTGTAATTAAAAATTCTAATAAAATAATAACCACTCTTTTATCATTAGAAGAAGTGAAAAAAGCTTCTACAATTATGTTATATTTAGATTTTAATAATGAAGTAAAAACAGATTACTTGGTAAACACCTTAATAAATTTAGGCAAGAAAGTATTAGTTCCTATAACGATAAAAGAAAATAAAACCTTAATACCTTCTGAAATCAAAAATTTAAACTCAGAAACTAAAATAGGAACTTATGGTATTAGAGAGCCTAAAAAAGAATTCATAAGAGAAAATAACATAGACTCCATAGATATTCTTATAGTACCTGCAGTAGCATTTGATGTTAATAAGTATAGATTGGGATATGGCGGAGGTTTTTATGATAGATTTATAGAAAAACTTAGAAGTGATACCCTAACAATAGGTTTGGCATTTGAATTTCAAATTTTTAATTCTATCCCAAAAGAAAGTCATGATGCTCAATTAAACTATGTTGTAACAGAAAAAAGAATAATAAAATAAAATCTAATTTATATTATTGAATTTTAAAATAGAGTAAAGATTTCATTTATTACTCTTTACTCTATTTTGTATTAATATTTATTTTTCTTTTTTATCATCATCGCTTTTCCTATAAATTTCTAGTTGTTCATTTACTCTTTTATCAATTTCATCAATAGACATACCTGTTAAAATTTCTAAACCTTCTTCTATGGTCGATATTGCATATATACTAAATTGTCCTTGTTTTACAGCTTCTATAATTTCATCTTTTAGCATTAAGTTCTTAACGTTTTGTATAGGCATCATTACACCTTGTTTTCCGTTTAATCCTTTTATTTTGCAAACATCAAAAAATCCTTCTATTTTTTCATTTATGCCACCTATTGGTTGTATTTCTCCTTTTTGACTTACAGACCCAGTTACAGCTATATATTGTTTTATAGGTATTTTGGCTATACTTGATATTATCGCATATAACTCTGTACTAGATGCACTATCCCCATCAACACCTGAATAATTTTGTTCAAATGTTATAGATGTTGATATAGATAGTGGTTTTTCCTTACCATATCTTTCACCTAAATAACCAGTAAGTATTAAAACTCCTTTATCATGTATGCTTCCACTTTGTTTTATTTCTCTTTCAATATTTATAATTCCACTTCTTCCTTTATATGTTGATGCAGTTATTTTTGATGGTTTTCCAAAACTATATTCTCCATTACCCATGACAGCTAATCCATTTATTTGTCCAATTTTTTCTTTAGTTATATCTATTAATAAGGTTTCATCTTTAAACATCTCATTTAATTTTTCTTCATATTTACTGCTTCTATAATTTTTCTGTATTATAGCTTTTTCTACATCTTGCTTGGTTACATATTTTAAACTGCAATCACTAAGTGCTTCAGATTCATATATCAAATCTATAATTTTATTAAATCTTGCACTTAACTTAGATTTATCATCACTAAGTCTAGCACTATATTCTAATATTCTTTCAATAGCACTTTTGTCAAAATGCTTTAGGTTATGCTCTTTACACTGATTAGATATTAATTTTATAATTTTATATATATTATCTTCATCTTTATTTATTTCAATATCAAAGTCAGCCATTATTTTAAATAAATTTCTAAAATCTTCATCATAAGAATACATTATATTATATATATAGTTATCTCCAATTAAGATTACTTTAATATCTAAATCTATAGGCTCTGGTTTTAAAGAAGAAGTAACTAAATATCCATATTGTTTATTTAAAGATTCAATAGTTATTTTATTAGTCTTCAGAGCTCTTTTTAAGTAATCCCATGAAAATGGATTTGATATTAAATCTTTAGCATTAATTATTATAAATCCTCCATTAGCTTTATGTAATGCTCCAGGCTTAATCTCCATAAAACTTGTAGTAAGAGCTCCTATTTCATTTTTATAATCAATAGATCCTGATAGATTATAAAAAGTAGGATTATTCTCATCTATTACCATAGATTCTTTACAGTCACTGTTATCAATCAAAAGATTTACTCCATATCTTACAAAAAACTTAGAATCATTCTTATTTCCCATAAGACCTAATAACGCCATTGGATTTTGTGAATTTTCGTCTTCTGTAATTTTAAATTTACCTATATTTTTTACTATATCATCACATAAATCACTTATATAATTTTTTACTTTTTCATATTCTCCATATTTATCTATTAAGTATCTCTCATAAAAACCTACTAAACTTTTCCCTACATATTTATCTAATTCATCTAGCTTCTCTTTATACGATTCTTCACAAAGTTTTATTTCATTTATATACTCTTTGCTATCTTGATTTAATTTTAATCCTTCTTCTCTTAGAACTTTTATCTGTTGAGCTGTTAAATTTCCAAGCTCATCTTCCCCAAGGATATTTCCATCTTCTTTTATAGGTATACTTATTAATCCTCTTTCCGTAACTTCAAATCTAAATCCTCTAGGTTTTGCAATTTCATTTAACTTACTCACTATATTTTGAATGTTATTTTCAAGTTCAGTCATTAATAGTCTATTGTGATATTCGTACTCTTTAGTGCTAAATATTTTAGGAACTTCAGCTTTAAGTTTTTCAACTATTTCCTCTATATCTTTTTTAAAAAGCTTTCCTTGTCCAGACTTAAATGATAAAGCTATTGGTTCATTTTGATTTTTAAAATTATATACATAAGCCCAGTCTTTAATATTCATATTATTTTTCTTTATTTTGTTTATAAGAGTTTTTGTATAAATATGCCTACCAGTCCCACTACACCCCGCAACATATATGTTATATCCTCGTTGTTTCATCTTTAATCCAAAATCTATAGCTTGAACTCCTCTTTCTTGACCTATTATATCTCTAACTGGTTCTATATCTTCAGTTGAATTAAATTTTATATTATCTAAATTACAAGTACATTTTAAATCACTCGCATCTAGCTTAAATTTGTCTAAATTAAACATCCATTCACCTCATAGTATGTATTTTACTATTTAGCTTTACCTATATAATTTAAATAATGTATTTTAAATTTTAAAAATTAAAAAAAGATATACATCGACAATTTATTTTTAAATTGACAATGTATATCTTTTAAATTTATTCCTCTATTTTAGAATTAAGTTCTATTCTATCTGGTAGATCCTTTAAATTAGTTTCTGAAACTATGTATGGATGTGATTCCTCTTTATTTTTATGTACTACTTCAACTTTCATAATATTTTTATCATCTTCTTTAGCTATTTTTATAGAATTTATTTCTATGCCATGTTCTTTATCTTTTCCTCTAGTCACAACTACATATATCTTATTTTCTATTTTTACGGCCAAAGCTCTTTCTTCATCTGTATATTTACCCATCATATCAAGTATCTTTTCAGGTATTTCATTTTTTTGTAATATAATATAATCTACTGGCTTTGATTCATCCATAAACATTTTAGGTATAAAAATAAATCCCCCCAATACTAATATCAAAGCTATAATACCATAGATTACTCCTTTAATATTGAACTTTATTTTCAATTTATCACCCCCCATATAATAAAATATATGAACTTATTTTAAAGTATAGAAGGTTTTTATTTAGAAATTAAAAAAGCCATAAACATTATTTTCTCTAAAATTAGATACTTATAAGTTTACGGCTATGTATATCAGTTTTATTAAATCTATTTTTTAGCTATAGCTTCCTTTACACTATTAACTATATCTTCAGCAGTTAATCCATATGCTTTTAAAAGTTCTTTTGGAGTACCTGATTGTCCGAATACATCCTTAACTCCAACTTTTTTAACTATAACAGGACATTCTTCAGAAACAACTTCACTAACTGCAGATCCAAGTCCACCTATTATATTATGCTCTTCAGCTGTAACTATAACTTTAGTTTCTTTAGCTGCATTTAATATTAATTCCTTGTCTATAGGTTTTATTGTAGGCATATTTATAACTCTAACATTTATACCTTCAGACTTTAATTGTTCATGTGCCATTATAGCTTCATTAACCATTATTCCACAAGCTATTATAGTAGCATCATTTCCTTCTCTTACAACTATACCTTTACCAATTTCAAACTTATAGTTTTCATCAAATATAGTTGGAACTGCAGATCTACCAAGTCTTACGTATACTGGTCCATTATACTTAGCTACTTCGAATATAACTTGTTCAGTTTCAACTCCATCAGCTGGAACTATAACAGTCATATTAGGTATAGCTCTCATTATAGCTATATCTTCAACACTTTGATGAGATGCACCATCTTCACCAACTGTTACACCTGCATGTGTAGCACATACTTTTACATTTAATTTAGGATAACAAGCAGAGTTTCTTATTATTTCGAAAGCTCTTCCTGTTGCAAACATAGCAAAACTACTTGCAAAAGGTATTTTTCCTGCTGCTGCAAAACCACAAGCAGCGCCTATTAAATTTTGTTCTGCTATTCCCATATTAAAGAATCTATCTGGAAATGCTTTTAAGAAGTCATTTGTCTTCGTAGATTTAGATAAATCTGCATCTAAAACAACCACATTATCATTTACTTGTCCTAATTTAACTAGGGCTTTTCCATATGCTTCTCTAGTTGCTATATTACTCATTATCCGCACCTCCTAATTCAGCTAAAGCTTTTTCTAAATCACTATCAGTTGGAGCTGTTCCATGCCAAGAAGCATTATTCTCCATAAATGATACACCTTTACCTTTTACAGTCTTAGCTATTATCATAGTAGGTTTACCTACTGTTTCTCTTGCCATATCAAGAGCTGCAAATATTTGATCAAAGTCATGACCATCTATTTCTATAACGTTCCATCCAAAACTTTTGAATTTGTCCATTATAGGACCTATATTCATAACTTTTTCTACTTCTCCATCTATTTGTAAACCATTACAATCTAAGAATGCTACTAAATTATCTAATTTATAATGAGCAGCACTCATTGCAGCTTCCCAAACTATACCTTCTTGAACTTCTCCATCTCCAAGTAAAGTATAAACTCTCCATGGTGCATTATCTAGTTTAGATGCCATTGCCATACCGCAAGCTACAGAAAAACCTTGTCCTAAAGAACCAGTAGACATCTCAACTCCAGGAGTACCTTTCATATCTGGATGCCCTTGTAGCATAGCTCCTATTTTTCTTAATGAATTTAACTCTTTCTTATCAAAGTAACCCTTTTCTGCTAATGTTGCATATAAAACTGGAGCTGCATGGCCTTTTGATAGTACAAATCTATCTCTATCTTCCATTTTTGGACTTCTTGCATCTACGTTCATTTCATCAAAGTAAAGTGATGTTAATATCTCAACTGCAGATAATGACCCTCCAGGATGTCCAGATTTAGAACCATGTATCATAGTAACTATATCTTTTCTTATGTTACGTGTAATTCCATTTAGTACTTTATGGTCTCTCATGTAATTACCTCCTTATATTTATGAGCAAAACTACTGCCTCTATATTATGTACTTTACAAGTGTACCATAATAATTCCATATTATTATATCACTTTTTGCATTTTTTTTGCTTAAATTTACAAAAAAAATTATTGATATATACACCACATATACCAATAATTTAACTAAATTTGAAATAATCCTAAACTTATTTGTAAACTATTATTTACTTTTTCCATCATACATTCATCTAGATAACCTATCTTCTCTCTTAATCTTTTTTTATCTATTGTTCTTATTTGCTCCAAGAGAATAACGGAATCTTTATTAAGCCCATACTCATTAGAACTTATTTCTATATGAGTAGGTAATTTAGCCTTATTTATTTGCGATGTTATAGCTGCAACAATAACTGTTGGACTGTACTTATTCCCTATATCATTTTGAATAATCAATACCGGTCTTATACCACCTTGTTCAGATCCAACAACAGGGCTTAAATCAGCATAATATAAATGTCCGCGTTTTATATCTAAATTATTAAAACTCACCTTGAGCTATAATCCCTTCAAGGTTATCATCAGAAGATACCTCATTTGTCATTCCTAGCTCGGCTAAAGTTAAATTTATCTGACCCATTTCTTTATACCCTTTTATCATGGTTTCTTTTAGATCAAATTTTTTCTTTTGTGTGATGTAAAATTGAAAAGCAGCTTTTGCAAAATCTTCTCTATTAGTATTCTCTATTTGAACTATGTGATCTACTTCGGAAATAAGAGAATCAGGTAAAGTAAACACAATTTTTTCTTTACTCATATTGTGCACAAAATCGCCTCCTAGGGTATACTATCATCTTTATTTTACCAAATAATTATATTGTTGTACAATTACATTTCCTTCCATATAAACACGTTCAACTCTCCTTGAAACCATGCATAGAATCTCATAATTTATTGTCCCTAAGTCGTCAGCCATTTTTTCTATACATTGATTTTGGTTCTCTGAAAATATTATAACCTCATCATCAACTTTTATGTCTATATCTTTATCTATTTTTACCATACATTGATCCATACAAATTCTTCCTATGACATCAAATTCTTCACCTTTTATATAGACCTTGGGATTTTTTTGCATTCTTGTAAATCCATCAGCATATCCTATAGGTATTGTAGCTATTTTTTCCTTAGAACTAGTTATATATTTAATTCCATAACTTATTCCTGAATTTTTT
This sequence comes from Paraclostridium tenue, assembly GCF_039521565.1. NCBI lineage: Bacteria > Bacillati > Bacillota > Clostridia > Peptostreptococcales > Peptostreptococcaceae > Paraclostridium > Paraclostridium tenue. The sequence continues at coordinate 68,808 of NZ_BAAACP010000014.1, read as the reverse complement.
TCTAACTCCTTTATATGAGCTATTCTCGTTTTTAATGTCATAGCTGGTTTAAGTTTAATTATATCTTTATTTACTTCCTCCGAAGGATAATGTCCGTAAAGTATAATTCCACATCTAACCATAGTGAAATTTAGATCATTGCATTCCATAGTAGCTGCACTATTTGAGACATGTTTAATTGGAATATCTATACCTATCTCATCTAATTTATTAATTACTACATTGTATTTATTTACTTGATTAAGCATATACTCTTTATCTTTTTCATCAGCTGTAGCAAAATGAGTATATATTCCTTCTATATTTATATTCTCAAGCCTATTTATCTTAGCTATTTCATTTATAGAATCTTCATTTACCTGAAATCCTATCCTTCCCATTCCAGTATCTATCTTTATATGAACTTTAGATATTTTTTCATGTTTCTTTGATAATTCATCTATAAATAAAGCCGTTTCATAAGAAAATACAGTCAAGCTTATATCATTTACTACAGCTTCTTCTAAAGCACATTCTGGTATATATCCTAAACACAATATAGGTATCACTATATTATTTTGTCTAAGTTCTAAGCCTTCTTCAAGTCTTGATACCGCTAAATAGTCTACCTTTTCTCTTTCTAATAGTTTTGATATTTGTACTGCTCCATGTCCATATGCATTAGCCTTAACTACTCCACAAATTTTTGTATCTTCTTTTAATATTTTTTTTATATTTTTTAAATTATATTTTATGTTATCTAGGTTTATCTCTGCCCATGTAGGAGCTGTTATATGTTTATCCATTTTGTCTCTCCTCGCTATTTCTTGTACTCAAAATTAGAATAATTAACTAAAAATCGTTTATTCCCCTCTTGATCTAATATTTCTAATTTAGCAGGATAATTTTCTTTCGAGTCTACAAAAAGCTTCTGCTTGTTGAAATATTTAGTGTTACCAGGTATCGGTACAGTAAGTACTAAATACCTACCTTTCATTTCAACCTCTATTTCCTCCCCTTTAAGATAATTTTTTATAAAATCACCTACAAACAAATGTTGATTATTCTCCCCTACATTAGGTAGAATTAGTTTATCTTTTATATCTGGATTGGTTATAATTACTTTATCACCTTTATACTCCATAATTTTTCCCTTAAGATGTTTCGGTTCTATTAATTTTAATTTAAATTTATCAGGACTAGTGTATTCATGTATTAAAGAATATTTTTGTGAATTTTTATTTCCTATAACTTCTACATCTGCCTTACATTTATAAGACTTCATCTTAGATATTTCATTTTGGAAATTTTTATATACTTCTTCTTTTGTGGACTTACTTTTTTCACAGCCTATTATGACTGACATAAATGCAATTACTATAACTATAATTATAGCCCACTTGTTTTTCACAAAGCACCTCCTAATCTTTAAACTCTAATTTTCATACATAGATTTTATTATATCGTATCTACAAATGATTCCTTTTATTTTGTTATCTTGGTCTACTACTGGAACTCTATTTACAGATTTCTTTATCATTATATTAGCAATATCATCAAAAGTATCTTCTTCATGTACTTTTATAACATCCCTAGACATTAAATCTCTAACTTGTGTAGCTGCTACGTCTTTTATATCATCTTCCATTTTCTTGAAATCATTAAGATATATAATACCTTGTAAAAATGTTATGTACTCTGGAGGATTTACATACTTTTCTTTTTTCATTATATCTGTCTCAGATATAATTCCAACTACCCTATTATCTTTGTCTACTACAGGTACACCACCTATTTTCTCTGTTATAAGAATATTCGCTATATCACTTATAGTATCTGTTTCTTTTGCTACTTTGACATTAGTAGTCATTATATCTTTTGCTTTTTTATTTTTCATATTTATCACTCCTTAATCATTACCATAGCATTTGCTACAGCATAATTTTTACTATGAGATATAGATACCTTTATTTCTAAAACATTATAATCTATGCAAATTTCTCTTAAATTATTATAAGTTTTAACTATTGGTTTTCCTTTTTTATCTCTTAATATTTCTATATCCTTAAAATTAAAATTTCTTATACCCGTTCCTAAAGCTTTACTTATAGCCTCTTTTGCTGAGAAATTACCAGCAATAGTTTCACTCTTAAGACCCTTTGATTTGAAATAATTAATTTCTTCTTTTGTAAATAATCTATCTAAGAATCTTTCATTTCTTTGCAAAGCTTTTTCTATTCTTTCTATCTCTACTATATCTATACCGATATCCAATATATTCATAGATACCTCCATCACTACTATAGTACTATTTTGTTACGAATACCCAAATATATTCAGTTCATATCATTAAATTTATTTATATAGCTTAATATAATACTACTACATAATATTTTTTTTTGATAGTTCCACCATCACATATTTTTTCATTTATTGTGGTTATTAAATTACAAAAATAAAAAGACTAGAGTTAAACTCTAGTCTTTTTTTATAACCATTCTGCAGATTCAGTTAAAATAACAGCTTGTTCTTTTTCAACTTGTACGAATCCGCCAGATATTTTTGCTTCTTTAAATTTACCTTCTTTTTTTAGACGTAGAGTGCCATCTGATAATCCTGCAACTAAAGGTCTATGGTTCTTTAATATACCTCTATCTCCTTCAGTAGTTCTAACTATTATCATCTCTGTTTGACCTTCATAGAAGACTTTTTCAGGAGTAACAATTTTAACCGCAAATTCGCTTGCCATTATTATCTACTCTCCTTCGCTTTTTCAACTGCCTCTTCTATACTTCCTACGAATAAGAAAGCTGATTCTGGTAAGTTATCATGCTTACCTTCTAATATTTCTTTGAAACTTCTTACAGTTTCTTTAACAGGTACGTATTTACCTGGTATTCCTGTGAATTGCTCACCAACGAAGAATGGTTGAGATAGGAATCTCTCTATTTTTCTTGCTCTGTTAACAGTTACCTTATCTTCATCTGATAATTCGTCCATACCAAGTATAGCTATTATATCTTGAAGTTCTTTATACTTTTGAAGTATAGATTGAACTGATACAGCTACTTCATAATGTTCTTTACCTACTATAGCTGGGTCAAGAACTCTAGATGTAGACTCTAATGGGTCAACAGCTGGGAATATACCTAGAGAAGCTTTTTGTCTAGATAAAACTGTCTTAGCATCTAAGTGAGTGAATGTTGTAGCTGGTGCTGGGTCAGTTAAGTCATCGGCAGGTACATATACAGCCTGAACTGATGTTATAGACCCTTTATTTGTTGATGTTATTCTTTCCTGTAATCTACCCATTTCTGTAGCTAATGTTGGTTGATATCCAACTGCAGATGGAGTACGTCCAAGAAGTGCAGAAACCTCAGATCCTGCTTGAGTGAAACGGAATATATTATCTACGAATAATAAAACGTCTTGTCCTTCTTTATCTCTGAAGTATTCAGCCATTGTAAGACCAGTTAAAGCAACTCTCATTCTTGCTCCAGGTGGTTCATTCATTTGTCCAAATACTAGAGCTGTTTTATTGATAACTCCTGTATCGCTCATTTCGTGGAATAAGTCGTTACCTTCTCTTGTTCTTTCTCCAACACCTGCGAATACTGATATACCACCGTGTTGAGTAGCTATGTTGTTTATAAGCTCTTGTATAAGAACTGTTTTACCAACACCGGCTCCACCGAATAGACCGATCTTACCACCTTTTAAGTATGGTGCTAATAAGTCAACAACTTTTATACCAGTTTCTAGTATTTCAGCACCTGGGTTTAATTCATCAAATGCTGGTGCCTCTCTATGTATTGGGCTTTTAGGAGCACTTTTTGGAGCTTCCTTACCATCAACAGGCTCACCTAATACATTGAATATTCTTCCTAAAGTTTCTTCTCCTACAGGTACACTTATAGCTGCTCCTGTATCAACAACTTCCATACCTCTTACAAGTCCATCAGTTGAACTCATTGATATACATCTAACTGTGTCGTCACCAACGTGTTGTGCAACCTCTATAACTATTTTTTTATCTCCGTGCTTTATCTCTAATGCATTTAATAGATTAGGTAAGCTTTTTTCATCATTGAACTTTACGTCAACTACTGGCCCGATAACCTGAACTATTTTACCTATGTTTGCCATGTCCTAACCTCCTTATTTATTGAGCTGAAGAAGCTCCTGCAACTATCTCAGATATCTCTTGAGTAACTGCAGCTTGTCTTGCTCTATTGTATTGTAATTCTAAATTAGATATCATTTCATTTGCATTATCTGTTGCAGATTCCATAGCTGTTCTTCTTGCTGCTTGTTCAGAAGCATAAGATTCAGCTAATCCACCGTATATCATTCCTGAAACATACTTAGGAACTATAAATCCAAGCACAGCGTCTGGAGAAGGTAAGTACTGAACTGCCGCTCCACTTTTTTTCTTCTCTTCACCTTTATTAGAATCTACACTTACTGGTAATAACTTAACTAATCTAGGCTCTTGACTTAATGCAGAAACGAATTCTGTATATATTAATTTAACTTCATCTATATCACCATTTTGATAAGAATCCATTATAGATTTTGATATATTCATTATATCTTCATAGCTAGCACCTTCAACAGAATCTATTGATCCTATTAATTCGAAATTTCTTTTGCTAACAAATTCTTTTGCTTTTTTACCTATAGTAACAACTTTTACATTTTCAGATCCTTTAGTTTCAGCAACTAATGATTTGAATACATTTGAGTTGTATCCTCCTGCAAGACCTCTATCTCCAGCTATTACTACATAACATCTATTTTGAACTTCTCTTTCTTTAAGAAATTCACTTTTTACGCCACTCGTATTTTTAGCTATATTTTGTACAGCTTCTTTTAAAGTGTTAAAATATGCTTTAGAACTTTCAGCTTTTTCCTTAGCTCTTCTGAATTTAGAAGAAGCAACTAATTCCATAGCTTTAGTTATTTGCTTAGTATTTTCAACACTGGCAATACGAGTTTTGATTTCTTTCATTCCAGCTCCTGCCAATTGGGTTACCTCCTTTTTTACAAAGGATTACGCTTCTATAACAAATTTCTTTTTGAAATCGTTTATAGCGTTTGTTAATTCTTGAGTGAAATCTTCATTTGCAAGAATTTTTTCTCCTATTTGTGGGTAATTAGCATCTATGAATTCTAATAATTCTGTTTCAAATCTCTTTATATTATCTACAGGTATATCTGCTAATAAGTTATTTGTAACTGCAAATACCATTATTACTTGGTTTGAAACTTCCATAGGTTGATGTTCTCCTTGTTTTAGAACCTCAACTATTCTTTCCCCTTGAGCAAGTCTCTTCTTAGTATCTTCATCTAAGTCAGATCCGAATTGAGAGAATGCAGCAAGTTCTTTATATTGAGAATAAAGAAGCTTTAATGGTCCAGCAACTTTTTTCATTGATTTTATTTGAGCAGATCCTCCAACCCTTGAAACTGATATACCAGGGTCAACTGCTGGTCTTATTCCTGAATAGAATAATTCTGGTACAAGGTATATTTGTCCGTCTGTTATAGATATAACGTTAGTTGGTATATAAGCAGAAACGTCTCCACCTTGAGTTTCTATTATAGGTAATGCAGTTATTGATCCTGCTCCTAATTCATCTGATAACTTAGCAGCTCTTTCTAGTAATCTTGAGTGTAAGTAGAATACGTCTCCTGGGTACGCTTCACGTCCTGGTGGTCTCTTAAGTAATAATGACATTTCTCTGTATGCAACGGCATGCTTAGTTAAATCATCATATACTATTAATACATGTTTTCCATTGAACATGAATTCTTCACCCATTGCAACACCTGCATATGGAGCTAAGAATTGAAGTGGTGCAGATTCAGATGCAGTAGCAGAAACTACTATTGTATAATCCATTGCTCCACCTTTTTCTAATGTACTAACAACTTGAGAAACAGTAGAACGCTTTTGTCCTATTGCAACATATATACATATAACATCTTTACCTTTTTGGTTAAGTATAGTATCTACACATATAGATGTTTTACCTGTTTGTCTATCACCTATTACAAGCTCTCTTTGTCCTTTACCTATTGGTATCATGGCATCGATAGCTTTGATTCCTGTTTGTAATGGCTCATGAACTGATTTTCTAGCCATTATTCCAGTAGCTTCTGATTCTACTGGTCTGAACTTATCTGTATTTATAGGTCCTTTTCCATCAACTGGTTGTCCTAGTGAGTTTACAACTCTACCTATCATAGCTTCACCAACTGGAACTTGAACTATATTACCAGTTCTTTTTACGATGTCTCCTTCTTTTATTCCAGAGTCATCACCTAGTATAACAGCCCCTACCATTTCTTCTTCAAGGTTAAGAGCCATTCCGTATACTTTACCTGGGAACTCTAATAATTCTCCAGCCATAGCTTTTTCTAGTCCGTAAACACTAGCTATACCGTCCCCAACTTTTAAAACACTTCCTGTATCTGTTAACTCTACTTTATTTTCGTAGCTTTTTATTTGCTCTTTTATTATAGCACTTATTTCTTCTGGTCTTAAATTCATGGGTTCACCGCCCTCCTAAGATATTACTTGAGATAGTTGTTCTTTCATTTTATCTAAACGATTCTTAACTGTTCCATCTATCTCTTCGTTTCCAAGTCTAACTAGTACTCCTCCTAATATAGACTTATCTACTTCATTTTGTAAAACAACTGTTTTATTGTACTTAGCTGAAAGTTTAGCTTGAAGTTCATTAACTTCGCCTTCGTTCATAGGAACTGCTGTTATAGCAACTCCCTCTAAGATATTATTTTTGTCATTTAATAAAGCTTTAAAAGCTTCTTCCATATTAGCTAATAAATTTAATCTGTCTTTATCAGCTAATATTTTCATGAAATTTAACATTTCATTATTTAATTTTGATCCAAATATATTAGTTATTAAAGTCTTTTTCTCTTCTTTTGATACAATCGGAGATTTTAATATATTTGAAAACTCTTTATTTACATTTATTATATCTACTACAGCCTTTAGCTCATTATATAGCTTTTCAGTTGAGTTTGATTCTTCTCCAACTTGGAATAAGGCTTCAGCGTATCTGCTAGCAATTATATTTATCATTGAGCCTCGCCTACCTCTTTTATAAAGTCATTTATTAGCTTTTCATGCTTAGACTTATCTAGGTCACTTTCTATAACCTTAGATGCTGCAAGTAAAGCTATTGAAGATATATCATCTTTAACTTCGTTCATAACTTTTTGTCTTTCTTGTGCTATATCTTTACTAGCTTTTTCTTTTATGCTTGTAGCTTCGTTTTTAGCTGTAGATACTATTTCCTCTGACTTTTGTTCTGCTCTTAAAGTAGCTTGTTTTATTATTTCTTGTCCTTGTTCTTTAGCAGAACTTAACTTTTCTTCGTATTCTTTTTTGAATTCTTCACCCTCAGCTTTAGTTCTTTCTCCTTGAGCTAAGTTTGTTTGAATTTCTTTTTCTCTTGCTTCTATTATCCCTAAAACAGGTTTAAATAAAAGTTTCTTTAAAATTACAAACACTAAGAATGTATTTATTAATTGGAATATAAGTTCATAAGATACTCCAATTAGTGGTTTTAATTCAAACATCCTTATTCCTCCTTTCTACTAATCACAATTCGTAATTAGGAGATGGTCTCCCACCTCCTAGTTATGATGACTTAACTTTAATTTTCTTATAATTTTCCTATGAATGGATTAGCGAATAGAAGTATTATAGATACAACTAAACCATATATTGCTGAAGACTCTGCAACTGCAGCTCCTAGTAACATTGTTTGAGTTATTTCACCTTTTGCTTCTGGTTGGTTACCAACTGCCTCAGCAGCTTTACCTGCAGCGAATCCTTGTCCTATTCCTGCTCCTATACCTGTTGCAACTGCGATACCTGCTCCTATAGCTGAGCCTGCTAATAATATAGCTGTTTCCATGATTGTTTCCTCCTTAAATTTAATTACTTTTTATATTATTTTTTTATTAACATATCAATTACTCTGTAGCACTTGATACAAATACCATTGTAAGCATTATAAATATGAACGCTTGTAGTAACCCTGCAAACATATCAAAGTATAAATGTAGTGGCACTGGTATTATTAATTGTCCAAAAGGTATATTTATTCCTGTTAATGACGTTGATACAAATCCTAAGAATTGATATAACAATGCCATTATAACAGATCCACCTAATATGTTACCGAATGGACGGAAACTTAATGATATAGGTTTTGCTAATTCACCTATTATATTAAGTGGTAACATGAATGGTATTGGCTCCATTAATTCTTTAAATGTTGCCATACCCTTCTTCTTAACACCTGCATAATAAATCATAAAGAATGTTATTAATGCCCATGCTAAAGTAGTGTCTAAATCTGTTGTAGGTGATCTAAATCCTAATAGTCCTATAAGGTTTGACACTGCAAAGAATAGGAATAAACTTCCTAAATATGGTACCATAAAAGGTAATTCTTTTATTGCAGCTGGTCCCATGGTAGTTTTTACAAACTTATCAAATCCACCTACTGCGATTTCTAAAAATACTTGTACTTTACTAGTTGGAACCTTTTTTAAGTTTCTAGTTAATAAGTAAGATGCTAAAGCAAGACCTGCTAGTATTAACCAACTTACTATAACAGTATCACTTAGTTTAAAGTTCCCAAGATATAGAATAAATCTAGCTTGACTCACAGCTACGCCTCCTTTCTTTTAAGTTTGTCTATTACTATTGTTTTTCCTAATATAGCAAACTTAGTGCTCAATAAGCCTATGGCAGTTCCAATAATATTTATATGTGGTGATTTTGCAGAAACAAATAATACCACCCCTACTATAAACATCCTTATTATGTACCTACTCGTAGAGTAGATTTGAGCTTTAGTAGGAGGATATGTTACTGATTTTTGTAATGATATAGCTAGCAATCTAAAATTTAGCATTGCTATTATACTTCCAAACAAAAGACCTGTAAGCATTTCCTTTGGAGAATTTGACAAAAAAATAATTAGAATAGCTGCGATTAAATCAATTATGACCATACCTTTAATTACCCATCTTACTTGACTTCTTAAAGTATTATTCATTTAATCACTTCCTTTTAGCATATACAATTAGAGTTTTGTAAACTCCACTAAAGGCTCCACCAATTCCTAATACTAAAAATACCAGCAATAAGAACGGACTTGTCCCAAATTTATCATCTAAGTACTTTCCTATAAACGCACAACCTAAAATAGGTATTATTATCATTAATCCTACTTGGCTGATTAAGGAAAGCATACTAAGAGCTTGCATATATTTTCTAGTTTTATCCATAAATAGTATACCTCATCGTAATGGTTTGTCTTCACTTCAAGTAATTAATATGTATCTAATATTTTTTTGTTCGAAACGTTGAATATTTCAATTCCAAATTATATTTTACTATTATATTTCTTTTAAAAATTTTTATCAATACCAAATAAAGATTTTTAAATTTCAGTTTTTTCATTTTTATTTGAAATTTGAATAAATGTTTTTGAATTATTCAAAATATTCATTTTATAAAATTATCTAATTTTATAAATCTAAATTACAATTTCATATTAATATAATCTTCATTATATTAGTATTTATGCATACTTTCACATACAAAATATATATTATATTTTCATTGTATACTTATAAAAATTTTATTTTCATTGTATACAGTATATATTAATTTTATACCTTTTATGAATATTTTTCTACAAATAATTACATTTTTTTTAAATAAATTTTAATAAATTTTATAATAAATTTTATAATAATTATTAAAATTTAATTATCTTTATAATTTAAATTAGTATTTCATAAAAATTTAAACCTTTTTATAAATATTTAAAAAGGTATCTATATGTTTTATAGATACCTTTTATTCTTAATTACTTAGTGCCGAATAATCTATCTCCAGCATCTCCTAATCCAGGAACTATATATCCATGATCATTTAATTTCTCATCTATACTTGCTACGTATATATCTACATCTGGATGATATTTATGAACTTCTGCTATTCCTTCTGGAGAGGCTACTAGATTAACTAATTTTATAATTTTAGCTCCATCTCTTTTTAATACATCTATAGCAGCAATAGCTGATCCTCCAGTTGCTAACATCGGGTCAACTACTATCATTTCTCTTTCATGTATATCTTGTGGGAATTTACTATAATATTCTACTGGTTGTAAAGTTTCAGGATCTCTATATAATCCTACATGCCCAACTTTAGCTGCTGGAACTAAGTTTACAAGTCCATCTACCATTCCTAGACCTGCTCTTAATATGGGTACTATACCTAATTTTTTACCTGCTATAACTTTAGCTTTGGTTTTAACTACTGGAGTTTCTATCTCTATCTCTTCTAGAGGTAACTCTCTTGTTATTTCATATCCCATCAGCATTGTTATTTCTGTTAAAAGTTCTCTAAAATCTTTAGATCCTGTATTTTTATCCCTCATTAAAGTTAACTTATGTTGTATTAATGGATGATCTGCAACTACTACTTTATTCATTGTATAAGCCTCCTAATTATTTTGTTCTATGTCATTTAACATATTAACTCTTCTTAAATGTCTTTCACCTTCAAACTCAGTGTTTAACCATGCATCAACTATTTCTAATGCCAAACCTTTTCCTATAACTCTCTCTCCTAAAGACAGCATGTTTGCATTGTTATGAGCTTTTGACATTTTAGCAGAGAATGTATCCGAAACAACGGCACATCTAATTCCTTTTACTTTATTCGCTGCTAATGATATTCCTATACCAGTTCCACAGCATAATATGCCATAATCTGCATCTTTGCTAATAACAGCCTTAGCAACTTTTTCACCATATATTGGATAATCTACTGAATCTACTCCATTTTCAGTTCCAAAGTCTATAACTTCAATTCCTTTTGAAGCTAAGTGTTTTTTAATTTCTTCTTTTAAATTGTATCCACCGTGATCACTACCTAAACCTATTTTCATAGTCCTAATACCTCCAATAATTTGTATGAATAGATTTATACTTAATTTTATATTATACTAAACTTTTACATTTTTCGCATCATTTTTGTTTAATTTTTTACATAATTTAAAACTTTATACTTCTATTACTTTATATCCAGCAGATTTCATTAGTCTATTCATTATAGCTCGTCCTACTCCAGTATTAGAAAAAGCTTCTGAATATATTACATCTATACCTTTTTTGTCCATTTCTATTAATGAATTAAACAAGTTACTTCCAACTTCTTCAAGATTATTTCCTAGCCCTATAACTTGACCTTTATACTTATTTATATTTTTATTTTTACAAATCACTCCACACTTTAAGTTCTTTGCTTCTTGTTCTTCTATCAAGCTATTTATTTTATTTATTACATTTTCTTCTTCTCCACTTACTATATATACATCACCATTAGGAGAATAATGCGTATACTTCATTCCAGGCGCTTTAGCTTTTTTTATATCTGCTTTCCCTTCTATAGACGGATCAATAAGAACTTCACCAACTAAAACTTCCATTTGTTCTTTAGTTATACTTCCAGGTCTTAAAATCATCGGCTTTTCAGATGTCATATCTACAACCGTAGATTCTAAACCAAAGTCACAGTCTCCACCAACTATAATTCCAGAAACTCTTCCATTCATTTCTTCACAAACATGCTCACCTTTAGTTGGAGAAGGTCTCCCTGATATATTAGCAGACGGAGCAGCTATAGGAACTCCAGATTGTCTTATAATTTCTCTAGCAATAGGATGTGATGGCATTCTTATAGCTACTGTATCTAACCCTCCACTTGTTCTTTGAGGAACTATATCTTTTTTCTTAAATATCATTGTTAATGGCCCTGGCCAAAATTCATCCATTAATTTTTTCGCTTGTTCACTTATATCTGTTGCTAGTGAATTAATTTCATTTTCATTATATATATGTACAATTAAAGGATTGTCACTAGGTCTTCCCTTAGCCTCATATATTTTCTTTACAGCTTCTTCATCTAAAGCATTAGCACCTAAACCATAAACTGTTTCAGTAGGAAATATTACTGTTTTTCCTTTTGCTAATAAATCAGCATGTTTTTTTATTTCTTCCTTATCTATATTAAGTTCATCTATATTACTTATTAATGTCTTTATCATTAGTATACCTTCCTTCCATATTAGTTTATATATAGCTTACTATCAAAATCCCAACTAAAAAACCTATTATAGAATACATAGATTTAGTTGTTGGAAATATTTCTTCTAAAACTACATACATCATTGTTCCTGCTGCTATAGCTAGAAAAACCCCTATTAAAGAAGTACACATATCAGCAAAATATGCACCTAAAAAACTTCCTATTCCCATAGGAATACCTGCAATTATAGTTAACAATATAACTTTAACAGTGCTCATCTTACTCCCGACTAAACTTAATGCCATAGCCAACCCTTCAGGTATATTATGTATACCAATTACAATAGCTAGTGCTAATCCTAAATTCTCTGTAGCTATAAATGAAGAACCTATAGCCAAGCCTTCAGGTAAATTATGTAGCAATATGCTTAAAAATATTAGGTATCCAGAATTAAGGTCAGATTTAACTTCTAGTCTGTTTTTTATTAACATTGTAGCTATAGCTCCAATAAATACAAATATAATCGTACTAAAAACCCCTACCTCTGACATGGATTCTTTAAGAAGATCAAATACCACTACAGCTAGCATTATTCCTCCAGAAATACCCATGCAAAAACTTAAATACCTATTAACATTTTTTCTAAAAACAGTAGATATAATACCACCTATACCTGTGCCTATAACGCCAGATATAAGTCCTATCAATGTTATTTCAAGCAATATGACTCCCCCCTAGTATTATTGAACTTGTTCTAATTTTATGTACAACAAATTATCATTATTCCAATACTAGAGAATAAGCATTTTTACTTACAAAAAATCCCTATCTTGGTAATAGGGATTTTTTATTATTTAAATTATAAAGCCATCATTTTCTCAGTTTGATCTACAGTTATTAGCGCATCTATCATTTCAGTTAAATCTCCATCTAAGAATGCATCTAATTTATATAATGTTAAGTTTATTCTATGATCACTTACTCTTCCTTGTGGGAAATTGTAAGTTCTTATTCTTTCAGATCTATCCCCTGTACCAACCTGACTCTTTCTTTCTGCTGATATTTCTTTATTTTGTTCAGCTACTGCTTTATCGTATAATCTAGCTTTTAATATTTTTAAAGCTTGTTCTTTATTTTTTAATTGAGATTTTCCATCTTGACAAGATACAACTTCTCCTGTTGGTATATGTGTAACCCTTACTGCAGAGTCAGTAGTGTTAACACTTTGTCCACCATTTCCTGAAGAACGGAAAACATCTATTCTTAAGTCATTTGGATTTATTTCTACTTCAACATCTTCTACCTCTGGTAATACTGCAACTGTAGCAGTTGATGTATGTATTCTTCCTCCAGACTCAGTAGATGGTATTCTTTGAACCCTGTGAACTCCTGATTCATATTTAAGAACTGAGTATGCACCTTTACCTTTTATCATGAAAGATACTTCTTTGTATCCACCAACACCAGTTTCACTAGCACTTAATAGCTCAACTTTCCATCTCTTTCTTTCTGCATATCTACAATACATTCTAAATAAATCTCCAGCAAATAGAGCTGCTTCATCTCCTCCAGCTCCACCTCTGATTTCAACTATAACGTTTTTATCATCGTTAGGGTCCTTAGGTAATAATAATATTTTTAATTCAGCTTCTATCGGCTCTACTTTATCTTCCATTTCTGATAATTCCATTTTAGCTAATTCTCTTAGTTCTTCATCTGATTCTTCTTGTAAAATAGATTTTGATTCCGCTATACTATTCATTACATCTTTGTATTCTCTGAACTTCATTATTATTGGTTCTAATTCAGCATGTTCTTTTATAAACTTTTGCCAAACTTTTTGATCATTTATTATTTCCGGATCAGCTATTTTTTCGCTTAGTTCTTTATATTTATCTTCTAGTACTTCTAATTTATTTAGCATACTTTTCACCTCTTTATTTGTAACATATCAATAGTTGATTATATCATAGTTTAAAACCTATAACAACTCTATCAATTCCTTGTAAATCTTTCTTAGTGTATATTTTCTCATATCCATAAGATCTCATAATGTCAGAAACATCTTTAGCTTGATCATGACCAACTTCAAAAGCTAATATACCTTCTTTCTTTAGGTAATTTACAGATTGCTCCGTTATAGCTCTGTAAAAATCTAATCCATCTTCTCCACCTTCAAGTGCTATATACGGTTCATAATCCTTAACTTGTGTATGAAGAGTTTTTATATCTTCTTTTCTTATATATGGAGGATTTGAAACTATTATATCAAGCATTAAACCTTTATCCTCTATTCCTGTAAATATATCAGACTTTATAAAATCAATTTTATCTTCAACTCCATTACTTACAGCATTTTGTTTTCCTATACTCAAAGCTTTCTCTGATATATCTAGTGAATATATATGACATCCTTTAATATATTTCGCTAAGCTGACACTTATAGCCCCTGAACCAGTTCCTATATCTACTATTGATAAATTTTCCCTGTTATTTGCAAGTTCTATAACCTCTTCTACTAGTGGTTCTGTGTCCGGTCTAGGAATTAACACTCCTTCTTCTACATAAAAATCTAATCCCATAAACTCTCTGTTATTAACTATATAAGCTATTGGTCTTCCATTCAATCTATCTTCCATCATTTTGTTAAAATTAACTAACTCTTCATTATTAAGTTTTTTATCTAAATTTAATTGTATATATAACCTATCTACATTTCCAAGAGCTTTTTGAAGTAAGATTTCTGTATCTAATTTTGGAGTATCACTTATATCTGATAGCTTTTCCATATATTTAATTAATATTTCTCTTATTGTCATATTTTTCTCCTTTATTACTCTATAACAGCTTTCAATGCTTTTAGCGCTACTTCTAATTGCTTATCATCTGGTTCTTTAGTAGTAAATTTTTGTAACATCATACCTGGATAAGCAACAAATCTAGTCAATTTATTATTATATTTCCCAAGCAATTTTATAATTTCATACGAAATTCCTGCTACGACAGGAACACATATAATTCTCATAATTATCCTTATTATAGGATTTGGCCATCCAAAAAATGAAAATAATATTATAGATGTAAACATAACAATAAATAAAAAATTAGTTCCACATCTAGGGTGTAATGTAGTAAATTTTCTAGCATTCTCTACAGTAAGTTCCAAGTCATTTTCATAACAATAAATAGATTTATGTTCTGCGCCGTGATATTCAAATACTCTTTGAATATCTTTATTTCTTGATATTAAAGCTATATAAATAAATAAAATACATAGCCTGGTGATACCTTCTATTAAGTTAAGTGCTAATTTATTTTCTATTAATTTTGAAAATAACCCTCCTATAATAGTAGGTGTAATTACAAATAACAATGTGGCCAATGATAATCCTAAAATCAAAGCAATTATTATTAATACATCACCAGCTTTATCTTTAAATATTTTATTTATAATTCTATCAAAAGCCCCTTCTTCACTTTCATCATCTTCTAAAAAAAATTCGGACGAAAAATTCATACTTTTTATACCTTCTATCATTGTTTCTATTAATATAAAAGCTCCTCTTACAAAAGGGATCTTATCTATATTTTTATCAGATATCCAGCTTTTTATTTTCTTTTTTTCTACTATAATCTCACCGTCATTTTTTCTAACAGCTATTGCCCTCTTATTCTTAGATTGCATCATAACTCCTTCTATGACAGCTTGGCCTCCCACAGCTTGTTTTTTCATCTCTTCACCTCAATTTATAATATCATATATATAATATTACTATACAGATAAAGAAAAAACACCTAAAAGGTGTTTACTATCTAAATATTATTTTTTGACTACATGACACTTTCTACATCTAGCTTCATAACTTTCAACAGCTCCAACTTGAATTATCGGCTCATCATATTTAGCTGGCTCTCCATTTATAAGTCTTTGAGATCTTGTTGCCGGTTGCCCGCAAACAGAACATATAGCTTGTATTTTATCTACAAATTCTGCTACTGCTAATAATCTTGGAGTTGGTCCAAAAGGTTCCCCTTTAAAATCCATATCTAATCCTGCTGCTATAACTCTTATTCCTTTATCAGCTAATTCAATAGCCATGTCTACTATTTTATCATCAAAAAATTGTACTTCATCTATCCCCACAACTTGTGTATCTTCATTTATATATTTGTTAATCTCAGATGAATCTTTTATAGGAATAGCATTTATAGTGTATCCACTATGAGATACTACATCTTCCTTGCTATATCTATCATCTATAACAGGTTTAAAAACAACAACATTTTGCTTTGCAATTTTAGCTCTTTTTAACCTTCTTATAAGTTCCTCGCTTTTTCCACTATACATAGGCCCTATAACAACTTCTATGTATCCATGATTAATAGGTCTATACATCCTTAATCCTCCTATATAAATAAAATAGGAGTTGGCAAGCCAACTCCGTATTTACTATTAGTCGATTTTGAATCTCTTCTTGAACTTGTCGATTCTTCCACCAGCTTCTATATTCTTTTGCTTTCCAGTATAGAAAGGATGGCATTCTGAACATATCTCAACTTTTATTTCATCTTTAGTTGATCCTGCTACGAATGTGTTACCACAAGCACAACGTACTTCAACTTCTTGGTATTTTGGTTGTATATCTTTTTGCATATTTGTCACCTCTTCTCCTTACTTTTCGAAATTAATTATATTAACTTTTCGTTTTTCATCATTCAACTACACCATTATAACATAAGATTATTTAGCGTTCAAGAGTTTTCTAATTAGTTTAAAGCCTCTTTTACATACTTTATAAACGCGTCATTATCTTTAGTTCTTCTTAGTATTTCTAATACTTTATCAGTAACTTCATAAACTGAATTATTACTCATTTCTTTTCTTAATTTCCAAAGTGCAGCTTTTTCTTCTTCTGTTAATAATAAATCTTCTCTTCTAGTACCAGATTTATATATATCAACAGCTGGGAATACTCTCTTTTCAGCTAATTTTCTATCTAGATGAAGTTCCATATTACCTGTTCCTTTAAATTCTTCAAATATAACATCATCCATTCTAGAACCAGTTTCAACTAAAGCTGTAGCTAATATTGTAAGTGATCCACCTTGTCTTATATTTCTAGCAGCACCAAAGAATTTTTTTGGTCCATGAAGAGCTCCTGGATCTAAACCTCCAGATAACGTTCTTCCAGTAGGTGATATACTTAAATTGTAAGCTCTTGCAAGTCTAGTAATACTATCTAATAATATCACAACATCTTTTCCATGTTCAACTAATCTTTGAGCTCTATTTAAAACCATTTCCGCAACTTTAACATGATGACTAGAAACTTGGTCAAATGTAGAATAAATTACATCAGCATCTATAGATTCTTGCATATCAGTAACTTCCTCTGGTCTTTCATCTATAAGAAGGACTATAAGTTCTACTTCAGGATGATTTTTAACTATACTATTTGCTACACTTTTTAAAAGTATAGTTTTACCAGCCTTAGGCGGAGCAACAATTAATCCTCTTTGTCCTTTACCTATTGGAGATATTAAATCTATCAATCTTGTAGATATTTCATTTTGATATTTTTCTAATTTAAGTTTTTCTTCTGGGTATATAGGTGTAAGAGTTTCAAACGCTCTTCTTTTTGTAGCTGTTTCAGGATGTTCATCATTTATTCTTTGTACATATAATAATGCCCTAAACTTTTCACCACTTTTTGGATGCCTAGTTATACCTTTGACTTTATCTCCTGTTTTCATATTAAATCTTCTGATTTGAGATGGAGACACATATACATCATGTTCTGTAGATAAGTAGTTAGGTCCTCTTAAAAAACCAAATCCATCTGGTAATATTTCTAATACTCCCATTACTTCATCATCTTTAGACGTGTTAAACTCATCTACAATCTTAGCTTCATCAACTTCTTTTACACTATAAGAATTTCTATTAAAGCTTTGATTGTGTCTTTGATTTCTATTTTCATAGGTTTTATTTTCTGGCTTATTTACACTAGGTTTTTGTTCACTTTTAATTTCTTCTTGTTTTTCTGCTTCTTTATTATTATCTATCATATTTTTATTTTTATACTCGCTTATTATTTGTATTAACTCATTCTTTTTATACTTACTTATAGACTTAATCCCTAGTTCCTTAGCTAATTCTTTTAATTGCACTAGAGTCATATCTTTTAAATTATCTAAATTCATATCTTTTATATTCAAAAAAACCCTCCTATTCCATAATACAATTACAGTTTTTATTCGGAAATTAAAGGCGTGCAAATGAAAAGTTTCCAGTATTTGTACTAAATAATTAACTTTAATATTATCACTATTTATGCATTATGGTCAATAAATAAAAAAATAAAACTACTCATACAAAATAGTTTTATTTTTATGATAATTCTATCTACTATATTTACCCATTAAATCCGTTAATATATCATTTTTATCTACTGAATGTATAGCATCAACAAATCTTATAGTTCCTGTTTTTGCTCTCATCACAACCGAGTTAGTTGTTAATCTATCATTTCCTAAACTAACAACTCCTTTTAATAAATCTCCATCAGTTATACCAGTAGCAGCGAAGAAAAGTTCATCGCCTTTTGCTAAATCTTCTAGTGATAATACCTTATCTATATCAGCATCTGTTAATCCCATTTCATGACATCTTACTCTCTCTGAATCACTTAAAGGATATATCTGAGCTTGCATATCTCCACCCATACATTTTATAGCAGCTGCCGTTATAACACCTTCAGGTCCTCCACCTATTCCCATAAGCATATCTATACCAGTATCATCAAAGCAAGTTGCTATTCCTGCAGCAACATCTCCATCTCCAAACATTTTTATTCTAGTACCAAGTTTTCTAGCTGCTTCAAATATGTAATTATGTCTTTGTCTATCTTGTACTGTTATAGTCATTTCTGTAGTTTTTTTGTTTAATGCTTTTGCAACGTTTTTTATGTTTTCTTCAACACTTGCATTTAAATCTATACATCCTTTTGCCTTAGGACCAACTATAATCTTTTTCATATATGTATCAGGGGCTTTAAGTAAACTTCCTTTTTTACCCATAGCTATTACAGATATAACATTAGGTAGTCCTTTTGCTATTAATGTAGTACCATCTAAAGGATCTACTGCTATATCAACTTTCATACTGTCTTCAGTTGCCATACCAACTTTTTCACCTATATATAGCATAGGAGCTTCATCCAATTCACCTTCTCCTATTACAACTTCACCATCTATCTTCACAGTTTCAAATGCTCGTCTCATAGCTTCTACAGCTGCACCATCTGCACCGTTTTTATCACCTCTACCCATAAACTGCGAAGAAACTAAAGCTGCTGCTTCTGTAACTCTAACTAACTCCAATGCTAAATTTCTGTCCATAAAATTCATCTCCCCTAATTCGTTAATCTTTAATAAAATTATATATCACATTTAATAAATAGTAAATATTTATAGACATCAAAATAATAATTAGTATACTATATAGATTTTTATAAGCATAAAAAAGACGATAATTCGTAAATTATCGTCTTTTTTATTAGTTTTTAGGTACACTTTCCCAATCTTTTAAGAATTTATCTATACCTATATCTGTCATAGGATGACCTAACATTTGCTTAAATACTTTATATGGAATAGTAGATATATCAGCTCCAGCTTTAGCTGATGTTAAAACATGTTGAGGATGTCTTATACTAGCTGATATTATTTCTGTTTCTATACCATGTATATTGAATATTTCAGCAACTTCTTCTATTAACATTATTCCTTCTTGTCCTATATCATCTAATCTTCCAACAAAAGGACTTACATATGAAGCTCCAGCTTTAGCTGCAAGTAAAGCTTGATTTGCTGAGAATATTAAAGTTACATTAGTTTTTATACCTTTTTTTGATAAAGCTGCTACAGCTTTTAATCCTTCTGCACACATAGGTATTTTTATAACTATATTTTTATGTATTTTACTTAATTCTTCACCTTCTTTTATCATTCCTTCACTGTCCATAGAAATGACTTCTGCAGATATAGGGCCATCTACTATTTCTGTTATTTCCTTTACTACATTTTCAAAAACTCTACCTTCTTTTGCTATTAAAGATGGATTTGTTGTTACTCCATCTATAACTCCCCATGAGTTGATTTCTTTTATTTCATCTACATTTGCAGTATCTATAAATAGTTTCATACTATCATACCTCCTTAAATTTACATTCCTATAAATAAACTTACTACACTAGCAACACTAGAAAGTACTAACGTTCCTATAATAGCTAAAGCTATCACTCTAGTAGTTTTTTTATCATTAACCTTTGCCATGCTATCACCTCATTAATAATTTACATTATATATTTTTATTCGTATATTACACAGCAGATTTCAATATTAAAAGCCCTTCTCTGTAAGGGCCCTTAATATATTCTACCACTATTTATAAATTCCTTCTATTGTTAATTTTCTAATAATCTTTCTAATTCCATAACTAGCTTATTAAATTTATCTGTCGTTTTTTCTATCGGCTTCTTACTATATAAATTTATACCACTTTCTTTTAGTAACTCTATAGGGTAATTTGACCCTCCTTTTTTAAGAAAATCTAAGTAATTATCAGCTCCATTACTTAATATATCTTGTGAAAATGCTATAGCTGCACTACAACCCGTAGCGTACTTATATACATAAAAACTATTATAGAAATGTGGTATCTTTGACCAACCTACCTTTGACAATTGATCTACATTAAAATCTTCTCCATAGTATTTTTTTAATAAATCACCCCATATATCATTTAATACTAAAACATTCACAGTTTCTTTTTTTTCTAATTTAGAATGTATTTGATTCTCAAATTCTGCATACATAGTTTGTACAAATAATGTATTTTTTATTAAATCTAAATATTGAGTTATATAATAAGCTTTTTCTTTATCATTTTGAGAATTTTTTATTAACATCTCATAAAGTAACGACTCATTTGTTATAGATGCAACTTCATGTGTAAATATACTAGGTTTTGAGTTTAAGTAATTCTGATTTTTAGCACTCATGTATCCATAAACCGCATGTCCTAACTCATGTGCTAAAGTAGATACCGAATCCAAATTCCCACTATAATTAGTCAGTATATATGGATGAGTATCATATAATGATAAACAATATGCTCCACTAACTTTATTATCATTTGAATAAACATCTATCCATCTTTCATTAAAAGCTTTATAAATCACATCTCCATACTCTTTCCCTAATGGGTTTAAAGCAGAATATATCATGCCTTGAGCCTTGTCATATGAAATATTTTCATCTACAGGATTTACTATCGGTGTATACATATCATATGAGCACACCTTATCTAAATTTAAAACTTTTTTCCTTAAACTAACGTATTTATGCAATGTTTTTAAGTTTTTATTAACTGTACTTATTAATTCATCATAAACTTTAGTATCTATATTATCACCTGACATATACATCTCTCTTGAGCTTTTATATCCTCTAGCATTTGAATAAAATATATTTTTTTTGACCTGACCTATAAATAACCCTGATAACATATTTATATTGTCATTGTATAATAAAGATTCACTTTCAAAAGCTTTTTTTCTCGTTTCTCTATCTTCACTTTCTAGTGCCAAAGAATATTGTGATGGATTTAATGATGATTTTTTATCCATATTTACAAAAAGTTCATATACATCTTTAGGCAATGTTGAAATATCACTTACCCCATTTAATAATTCCTCTTCATTAGCCTTAAGGTAGTGTTTTTTATTTCTCCTTATATCACTTAAATATATTTTGTACTTACCCGATATTTTTTTATTTTTTGTAATATCCTTAAATTCCTTATCTGAAAGCTTTAATATTTCTAATTCTAAATCAGAGCAAATAGAGCTATATCCTTTATATATTTCATCTAGTTTTTTCTCCATACTATTAAATTCATATGATCTTTTATTAATATCTTTATTTAAAGATATGTACGAATATAATTTTTCAATTTCTGAATCTAAATTCTCTTTTATATTTAATGCGTACAATAAATGTTTAGACGATTTAGTGACTTTCCCCAAATAATTTTTAAGTTCTCTAGTCCCTTTGCTAAAGCTTTTTAAACTTTTTTCCCATTCAGAATTACTTTTATATAAATCTCCTAAATTCCAAGATGTATACTTAGTTTTTTTCTTAACTTCTTCTTTAGGTTTTTCTTCTTCAATAGTATCATTCATTGTTTCAGTTATCTTTTCATTAACTATTTTTATACTTTTATCAATCTCTTTTTTCAGAGCAATAGTCGAAAATAATATAACAACAATTACAATTGTTATGATTTTATAAATATTTTTCCCCATAAAAAGCCATCCTTTCACTAAGTTTATTAGTATTAGGATGGCTTTTTGTATATATATTATTCAACTTTACCAAAATAAGTATTTTTTAAGTTATCAACACAGTTATCAACATATTAACATCTATTTCATTGCATAAAACTTGCATTTTTCAATATTTATACAGCATAATCAATCTCATTTATATGTTTTTTATATAAGTTATCAACATTTTATACTAAGTTATAAACATTTTTTTCTTTTTTTTATGTTAAACTGTTAATATTTTTTAGCTATTATAAACTTATAATCTTAAACTTTATATATTATATATAAATCAATTTTATACAATATTGTCGAATATTGTAATTTCAACGATTTTTTTCATATTTTTCATAATTTTATATCCACAACTTATTCACATATAGTCCACATTTTGTGTATAAGTTGTGGATTTATTACTTTAATGTTTATAAACCTTAGAAACTAATACTGTCATATCATCATATATATTATTATTTTGTATATCCAACGCTCTATTTAAAATTTCATTTGATATATCTTTCGGATTAGATGTGTCCAGATTTTTAAGGAAATATATAAGCCAATTATCACCTAAGTTTTTATTTTTTCCTGCATCTATAATTCCATCTGAAACCATAATTATATAATCCCCATCTTTTATCTTTCTAGTATCTCTTTCTATGTTAACATCAGATAAAATACCCACAGGTAATGATGCTGTTGATATTAAATCTATATCTCCATTACTTCTTTTTATATAAGTTGAACATGCTCCCATTTTTATAGTATTTAATATACCTTTATTTAAATCTACAATACCTAAATCCAAAGTAGAAAACATTTCATCAGAAGATTTAAGCATTAATATGTTATTTATAGTATCAATCACTATCTCTTCATCTATTTTTGAATCCATCATTTTTTCTAATATATCTATAGTTATTGATGATTCCTCATAAGCTTTTTTACCTTTTCCCATTCCATCACTTATTGCCATCATGTATTTTCCTTCTGATATTTCCATATATGTATAATTATCTCCAGATATAATATATCCATCTTTTGACATATTAGAAACTTCTGTTACAACTTTATATTCTTGTCTTTTAGATAATTTTATTTTGCAACTATCTCCTAAACATGTGCAACCTACTTTGTTAACATCCATGTCCTGTCCTACTACACCCGATACAACTCCAGCTATTTTTCTTTCACATAAACTACCATCTCTACATGTTTCTTTTTCTATTAAAATTTCAAAATCATTAACATCTTTAGATATATAATTTAATTTTTTTACACTTATATTATTCCTATCAAGTTCAACTAGTATATTTTTTTCCATTTCCATATCAAATCTTATATCTCTATCCAACTCCATAGCCATGCATTCAATTGACTTAGACATATATCTTATTTGTTTTGCTACTAGCTTTCTATTTTCTGCAAACTTCTGTTGCCAACTATAATCTAAAGCAAACATTTTATAATAACAATTAGAAGTTTTTACAATACTCTCTGGCTTTATACAATCTTTTTTAAAATCACTAGGTATATTATCAAGTTGAATTTCTCCACTTTCCTCTAGACATTCTAATATTCTATTCATCATTGTATATGTATAATTAAACCTAGTTTCCCAACACCTTCTTTTCATCCCACAATTTTTGCATTCATCGCTATACACCATATCTATAATATGTGCTATATCTTTTTGATCTAATATTTTTTCTTTCTCCCTTATCCTATCAAATGTGTTAGCTAAATCTGAATATGTTTTATACATTCCTCTTAATCTATTGTTAGTTATTTCTCTACTTCTAGATAAATAATCCTCTATGCCATCACTTAATCCACCATTACCCTTAAAAAACTTCTCTATTTTTTTAAAAAATTCTTCTGGTATAAGCATAACTAATATACTTGCTATGAATATATCTCTAATCTCCATTATATTTGAACCCGCTCCAGATGTATAAATATATATCAAACTCCATCCTACTATATATCCTGCTATACTTAAATATTTATTAACTTTATTAAATCCTCCTGAAATTAAACCTGCAAATGAATAAATACCCATATACATACTAGATGTTATATTATTTATAAAATATACTAACCCTATTATTACTCCACTAGAAGCTCCTAATGCAGCTCCACCTGTTATAGATAATATTAATATTGTCATAGTTGATAAAATATTTCTAATGGATATTCCTATTATAGATACATCCCCTATACCCATTATGCTAAAAGTTATAATTATAGTTAAAGCAACAATTTCTTCGCTAGAGGCGACTTTTCTAGAAGCCCTTTTATTTATAATTGAAACCCCATAAGAAAAAATGTATATGCTAACAAACATTAATATACATTCAACTAATGATATACTTAAATTATATATATAATTTCCAAATATTACGGCTTGTCCAATAGATAACGGCATTATTATAAGCATACCTATTATAGAAATTTTATTTATAGATTTTATGTTTTTTATATTATTTGATAAAAAATGCATAATAATTACACACATTGAATATTTTATAATATTAGATGTTTGATTGAATGAAAGTAGTATACCAGCTAAAGTAGATATAAAAACTGGTAGTCTATATTTATCTAGCTTTGACACACATAAGAAAAATGCAACACCTAAAGGTGCTATATTATCTACTACCATAGCTCTACTAAGTAAAAATCCAATTAAACATAAAATTATTGTATTAGAATCTGATAAGTTAATTTTCATATTATTTTTTAAATCAATTTTTCTATTGCTAAATACCACACTTCTTTCCATAAAAAAACCTCCCCTTGTTATTTTCATATTGAAATTGTAACAAAGGAGAGATATCTTTTTTGTCATAATCAGTAGCTAGTCCATGATAATATTAAGACATTTTTTTTGCTTTATGACATAATAATCCTTCCAAATTATCGTATTCACTTACTATAATATTTTGTTTTTCTAATTTTTTCATTATTATATTTAATATTGTTACACCAGCTGTTATAATATCTGCTCTTTTAGGTTGAAGACCTTTTAATGTTTTTTTATCACTTAGTGTCATGTTTTTTAAATTTTGTAAAATAATATCTAATTCTTTTTGATTTATTTGACTTCCATGAATTTTTTCCATAGAGTAAGTCTCTAGTTCTTGATTCATTGCAGAAACAGATGTAATTGTTCCTCCAATTCCAACAATAGACTTTATTTCTTTATTCTTTAGTATGTTTAAAGTATCGCTTATAGTACTGGATATAAATTTTTTCATAATTTCAAACTCTTCGTTACATATAGGATCTTCTTTTAAAAATTTTTCTGTCATTCTCAATGCCCCAACATTTTCACTCTTTGAAAATTCTATACCATTATTTCCTCCTAAAATAAACTCTGTAGATCCTCCACCTATATCTATTACTAATACTTCTTCACTCTCTTCTAATCCTTGTAAAACTCCCATAAAGCCTAAATTAGATTCTTCTTGCCCACTTATTATTTCAACATCTATGCCCACTTCATTTTTAGCTAAATTTATAAATTCTAACTTATTATTGCTATCTCTTAGTGCAGATGTTCCTATGCAATATAAATGCTCACACCCTTTTTTATATGCTAGTTCTGAAAAATCTTTTAATGCCTTTATATTTCTTTTTATAGCATCTTCCGTTATATAACCTTTACTATCTACTCCCTGACCTATTCTAGTTGTATTTATAAATTTTTCTCTATTAAGTAACCTTCCATCTATATAATCAGCTATTAATAACCTCATAGAATTCGTTCCTATATCTATAGCGCCTATTTTCATTAACTTGTCCTCCTATTAAAGCTTTAAATTTAGATATAAATAAAGGAAGTATCTTAATTACTTCCTCTATTTATGTCTAAATATATTATTTCATTTGGTTTAACCATTTTCAACTTTTTCCTAGCAATCTCTTCTATGTATTTATCATTATCTATTTTCTTTTTAGCTTCTTTTAAACTCTTTATTTCTTTCTCTGTATTCTTTATTTCATCCTTTAAACAAATTATATCGTTTTTATATTTAGCTGACTTAATAATTTGAGTTGCAACTCCTCCTATAAGTGATATCCCAACTAAACATAAAAACATACCAACTACAATATATTGCCCTATAAATTTTTTTCTTTTGTTCATAATCTCCCCCCCCCTACGATTTACTTTTAACCTTTTTTAACTTACCTGATTTAACTTGTATAAACTTTAAAATATTCATTACTAAATTAGGTATATAAAATATAGTATCAAATAAAAAATGTATTGAGTAGATTATAACGTAATACAAATTCACCGAAATCTTGCATATGTATACCAAAATTTGTTTTATAGTATTTATAACAAAGCCTATCAACTTGTTTAAAACCTTTAAAACAATTTTACTTAATGTATTATAGTAAATAAAAAATCCTATAAATAAGGCAATAAAATGATAATATCTTAAATCAAAGGATTCTATAACATTTACAGTTATAAAAACAAGCCCTGTAACAATTATCCAAAATAATATATCGTAGAATAGAGAGAAAATTTTAATTGCATTAAAATTTTTCTTACAAGCTCTGTATAGATCAAATAATACTCCTATAAATATGCCACCGTATATTGTAGCAAAAAAAGCACCTAAATCTTGTGTGAATGGTATCATTATTTAAATAATTTCTTAAAGAAGCTTTCTTGAGGGTCTTTGGATTTACTATAACATAAACCATCTATTGTACCTGTTATAGTAATAACTTTCTCGTCTATACTAAGCTTACTCATATCTAAATTTTCTCCATCCACAACCATCTCTCCACAAGTAGTTCGTATTGCTACCTTTTTATCATCAAATGAGTATATATGCTCTACTCCAGAAATAGTTAAACTTGACCTATTCTTTAACTCTATACTGTGTTCCATAATATCCCTCCATATTCAATGTTTATAATAACCTAATATAAATATACGAGGGATATTATGAATTTATTCTATTATCTCGAACATTTCTTTTGCATCATTTTTTAATACATGTTCTTTTATTTCTCTTATCTTAAATTTCATTAATTTCTCACCAAATTGAATTTCAAGTAAATCTCCTACATTTACTTCTGATGATGATTTTGCTATTTTTCCGTTTATAGTTACAATCCCCTTATCACAAGCTTCTTTAGCAACTGTTCTTCTTTTTATGATTCTTGAAACTTTTAAGAATTTATCTAATCTCATATTTTTAATCCTCCTTATACACAAAAAGTGTGGAATATCCACACTTTTAAATATAAATAAAATTATCCATTTATTATATCTTTTAATCCCTTTCCAGCTTTGAAAACTGGTGCTTTAGAAGCTGGTATATCTATAACTTCTTCTGGGTTTCTTGGGTTTCTTCCTTGTCTTGCTGCTCTTTCTCTAGTTTCGAAAGTTCCAAATCCTACTAATTGAACTTTTTCACCTTCTACTAATGCTTCTTCTACAGACTTCATGAAAGCATTTAATGCTGCTTCCGCTTCCTTCTTTGTTAATTCACTTTTTTCTGCCATTTTTGCTACTAATTCAGCCTTGTTCACGGTTCTTACCTCCTAAAAGTTTATATTATAGAATTTTATACTAGATATTAAATAAAATTCTAGATTTTTAACGAAATACCTTTTATTTACTGCTTATTTTTGGATTTATTCCACAAATCATCCATTTCTTCTAATGTCATATCTTCTAAATTCTTATTTAAACTTATAGCACTATTTTCTATAAACTCAAATCTATTTATGAATTTTTCAGTAGTTAGATTCAATGCTTCTTCTGGATTTATATCTAAAAATCTAGCAAGGTTGACTATCGAGAATAGTAAGTCTCCTAGTTCTTCCTTTATGTATTTTATATTTCCTTGTTTGTGTTCGTCAAGTAATTCTTTATATTCTTCTACAATTTTTTTAAATACATCTTCTATATTATCCCAGTCAAACCCTACTAAAGACGCCTTATATTGCACTTTTTTAGCTTTTGTTAAAGCTGGTAAACTAGGTGGAATTCTTCTTAAACCTTCTGTTACTGTAGTTTCACCTTTTTCTTCTTTTTTTAAATCTTCCCATTTTTTGTCATATGTATTCATATCTACAGTTTCATTTTTAAATACATGTGGATGTCTAAATACTAATTTTTCACAAACTGTTTTTATTACTTCTTTTAAATCAAAATATCCTTCTTCTTTGCCTATTTGAGAATGGAATACTACATGAAGTAATATATCTCCTAATTCTTCTATCATCTCGTCAATATCATCATTGTCTATAGCTTGTGCTAATTCATAAGCTTCTTCAATTATATGAGCTTTAAGAGATTTATGAGTCTGCTTTTGATCCCATTCGCATCCATCTTTCCCTCTTAATCTTTCCACTATATCTTCTAAATCTTTTACTTTATTGTACGTAATCTTATCAGACTTTGGTATATATAAACTAGTAAGATAGTCAAAGTCATTTTCATTTCTATCTAATTCATATAACTTAACATATTTCTTACTTTCTAGATTTTTAACACCTGCTGCTTTTACTATACATACTTCTTGCTCATCATCATAATACTCCATAAGTGATAATTTTACATTTGAAGCTATGAATCTATCATAAATTTGAGTTATTATCATGCTAGTATTCGTATCTATATAGCTATTTTCAATTTCAAATGCATCGACTAATTTAAATCCTTCTGATGGATCAACTTCTAAGTAGTTAAACATGGCATCTACAAAGCTCATAGAAGCTATTGTCTCTATCTCTATACCTTTTGTATTAGCAATACTACTGATAATACTTACAGTCTTTTCTGCGACCCTAGGATGACCAGGAACTACATATACAAGATCTCCTTTATTAGCTTCTTCTATAATAAAATTAGATATTTTATTATAGACATTATCAAAATCTTCATCTTCATTATAAAAATAATCTAATGACGTATATTTTATTTCATCTTTTAAATTATCCATTATAGGATGTTTTTCTGTTCTTAAGAATATTCTAGAATTATTTTTTAAAGCATCTAAAGCACCTTTACTTATTAAAGAATATTCTCCAGGTCCAAGACCTACTATAGTTATTTTTCCCATATAAAAAGCTCCTTCTTGTTGTAAAAATAAAGGAAATTACCCTATATAAGTATTTCCTTTATTTGCATATATGTATACATATATTACTTCATAATTTTTAATTTTGTAAGAACTTTATATACTTTATCTCCTTTAGGCATACTTAGTAATTCCTCTTTCTTTATACCACCTAAAGTAAATGTAGCCAATATATAAACTATCGCTCCAATTGCTATGGCTATTATAGTAGATAAAGTATTGCCTAATATTCCTATTGTAAATGTATAGCTTAATTTAACTGCTATAAACATAGTAATTACTATTACCAATGGCTTTATAAAAAATTCTTTCTTTGATAACTTCATTCTCATTGCCTTTTTTATGTAAACTAATTCAAGGATACTAGCTACAAAATAAGCTGTTAAAGTCCCTAATGCAGATCCTATAACATTTATTTGTGGTATAGCTGTCAATGTATAACTTATAACCACTTTAAATACCATACCTATAACTAAACATATCACTGGAACCATTGGTTTTCCCATACCTTGAAGTATTCCATTTAAACTTTGTATTAATCCTAAAAATACTATACAAGGAGCAAGAACTAATAGTATAGTCCCTACTGTAGCTGGTTCTCCAGGAAATAAAAGTTTCATTATAGGATGTGCTAATGATGCTATTCCAAAGGCTGCTGGTAAAACAATCATTAGTGTTATCTTTATAGCACTCTTAGTTTCTTTTATTGCTTTAATTCTATTTCCTACTGCATAAGCTTGAGATATAGCCGGAACTAAGCTCATACTCATAGCTACAGTTATAACAGATGGTAAGTTGATTATAGCCATAGCCATTCCAGTTAATTGTCCAAACATTACATTTGCTTGAGTTTGGGTAAATCCAGCTTCAATTAACCGTCTTATAACAATAACGTTATCTATCATATTTACAAGTGGCATAACAGACGCTCCTATAGTTATAGGAACAGCTACTACCAGTAACTTTTTCAGTATTCTAGCTATATTTTCTTCTTTAAATTTTTTACTTATTTTTATTTCTCTTTTTATAGTTTTTAATTTAACTAAATAAGCAATTATTAAATATATAATTGATGCTATAGCACCTATAGTAGCACCCATTATTGCTCCTGCCGCACCTTGTTCTGGCCCAGGGTTTGCACCCCACTTATACATAAGAAAGTATGCAAGAGTTATCCCTAAAACTACTCTAAAAAGTTGTTCACTTATTTGAGAAATAGCTATTTGAGTCATTTCTCTTCTTCCTTGGAAGTATCCTCTATAAGAAGACATAACTGGAACAAATAAAAGAGCTGGTGATATTGCTAGCATAGCATATTTAGCTCCAGGGTTTTCCATTATATCATTTACTATAAAATCTGCTCCAAAGAAAAATATACAAAATGCTATAAATCCAGTTATAGCTAATACGGTATAAGATACCTTAAATACCTTATGTGCCCCCTTATAATCACCTATTGCCATCTTCTCTGATACTAATTTCGCTAAAGCTGTTGGAAACCCTGCTGTCGCTAAAGTTAAAAACAAAGTATACACAGGATATGCGGCTTGGTAATAACCCATACCCTCTGCCCCAATTAAATTCCCAAGAGGTATCCTAAAAAATGCTCCAATTATCTTAACAAGTATTCCTGCTAACCCCAGTATCAAAGCACCTTTCAAGAACGAATCTTTCCCATTACTATTACCCATAAATACCCCCCATATCATGTTATATAACAAATTCTAATATAACATATATGCTATTATGGATTCAATATATTCCCATATAAACATTAAAAGACCCTAACAAACGTGGGTCTTTTAAAAATTATTGAACTTGCTTTCCTAAAAAATTAGCGGCTACCTTTAGTATTTTTTCATCACTTTCATTTAATTGTACTTTGTCTTTAGATACTAAACATATTGATCCTATACAATCACCTGAAAAACTTATTATAGGTATTATTATTTGAGATGTGTATTTCATAGGATCATCTGCATTTAAACACACTAATTTATTATCTTTAACATGAATAGATTCTCTCTTTTTCATAAGAGATTCTAATTCTTTACTTATACTTTTTTGCTTATAATATTTATTAGGTAATTTAGATACAGCTATTATTGAATCTAAATCTGTAACTACAACTCCATGACCAAGTGTTTCCCCTAAAGCTTCTGCATACTCTTGTGAAAATTCATTAAGCTCTCCTATTTGAGAATATTTTTTTAATATCACTTCTCCATTATCTGCAGTAAAAATTTCTAAAGGATCTCCTTCTCTAATTCTTAATGTCTTTCTTACTTCTTTAGGAATAACAACTCTTCCAAGATCATCTATTCTTCTAACTATTCCTGTAGCTTTCATATTAGATGAATCTTTTGATTTATTTTTACTCATAGGATCTCCTCCTTTTAATGTCATGTAATAGACATAAATATATCATATAAACTTCACAAATTTCAATAATTTAGGATAATTACCAATTAATGCTAAAAAGACTCATAATATCATTATGAGTCCAGTTTATATTATTGAACTTGTTTACCTAAAAAATTAGCTGCTACTTTCAATAATTTTTCATCACTTTCACTTAAACCTGATGATTCTTTAGACACTAAACATATAGATCCTATACAATCGCCAGAAGAACTTATTATAGGTATTATTATTTGTGATTTATACTCCATTGAATCATCTCTGTGTAAAGATATTAACTTATTATCTTTAACATGATTAGATATTCTATTTTCTATAAGATCTTCTAATTCTTTGCTTATACTTTTCTCTTTATAATCTTTTTTAGGTAATTTTGATACAGCTATTATTGAATCTAAATCTGTTACTATAACTCCATGTCCAAGTGTTTCACCCAATGTTTCTGCATACTCTTGTGAAAATTCATTAAGTTCTCCTATTGGAGAATATTTTTTTAATATCACTTCACCATCTTTTGCAGTAAAGATCTCTAAAGGATCTCCTTCTCTGATTCTTAATGTCTTTCTTATTTCCTTTGGAATAACAACTCTTCCAAGATCATCTATTCTTCTAACTATTCCTGTGGCTCTCATATCAGATTAATACCTCCATTAGTAACTTTGAGTTTATTTTTACCAACGATAAGAAAAATATGCAAAAAAACCTATACCATTCCAAATGGTATAGGTTTCTTTTATGCATTAATTTTTAAAGCCTCTTCTTCATTTTTTTCTATTTTAGCTTTTTTAACTAATTCATTAACTTTCTCAGTATATTTTTTATATAATAAGTTTTGTTTTATATTATTTTTTACTTCATCAAAAGTATATTCTTTGTACTTCTTATCAGTAACTTTTATTATATGATATCCAAATTGAGATTCAACTATATCAGATATTTGACCTTTATCCAAAGCAAATGCAGCTTTTTCAAATTCTGGAACCATTTTACCTTTTGAGAAAAATCCTAAATCTCCACCATTAACTGCAGAACTTTTATCATCAGAATATTCTTTAGCTAACTTAGCAAAATCATCTCCGGATTTAACTTTTTTATAAACCTCTTCTGCTTTTTTCTTAGCTTCTTTTTTCTTTTCTTCAGAAAATGGCTTATTAGTTTTTTGATCTACTGTTGATATTAATATATGAGATGCTTTAACCTCATTATCTACATAATTATTTTTATTTTCATCATAATATTTTTTCATTTCTGCTTCAGTTATTTTAGTATTTTTATCAAAGTTATTTTTAAAGTTTTGTATCGTTATATCTTTAGTTAACTGAGCTTTTAAAAACTCATCATCAATGTCATTATCTTTAAGGAATTTTTCATAATCCTTATCTTTCTTTATACTTTCTTTTAATTGCTTAAATTGCTTATCCACTTCTGATTGCTTAGCTTCTAGCTTCTCTTTCTTTGCTTGTTGATAAACTACTTGTTCTTGTATCATTTGTTGTAAAATAGCCTTTTTCATTTCATCTTTGTATTTTACACCTTTTTTTATTTCTTGATTCCATAAATCTTTACCATACATTTTTGAAATAGATTCTTTATAGGTAGCAACAGTCTTCTTAAAATCATCTGCAGATATATCTACTCCATTTACAACTGCTACAGGTTTTTTTGACCCACAAGCTGTCATACCTATTCCTAACATAATTACCATTAGCAATGATACTATTTTTTTCACTTAAACCACCCTTTCTAATTATTTTTTTGATTTTTACTCATACACATTTGTTCAAGTATATTTTTTAGCTCATCTATTATTTTATACCCATTTTTTTCCTTTGTCTTGTATCTTGTTAAAGGAAGCAGGATTACTTCATTTTTTAACATCCTAATTTTTTCTATACCTAGTTTTTTGCATAAAGTCTTCATATATGCTATAGATATTAGGGCGTTAACAGACTTAGGTATATCTGAAAATCTATCTTCTAATTCTTCTTTTATGTCTTTCATATCTTCTTCATTTTCTATAGATGCGATTTTTTTATACATTTCAATTTTTATAATTTCATCTTCTATATAGCTATCAGGAATATATGCATTTACAGGTAAATCAACTTCAACATCTATTTCTTTTTGTACTACCTCACCCTTAACTTTTCTTATTGCATCATTTAACATTTTTACATATAAATCATAACCAATGACTGCCATATGTCCATGTTGTTGAGGTCCTAAAATATTACCTGCACCTCTTATTTCTAAGTCCCTCATAGCTATCTTAAATCCTGACCCAAACTCAGTGAATTCTCTTATTGCCTTTAATCTTTTTTCTGCTATTTCGCTTAATACTTTATCTTTTTCATACATAAAGTATGCATAACCTTGTCTATTACTTCTTCCAACTCTTCCTCTTAATTGATAAAGTTGTGCTAATCCCATTTTATCTGCATCATATACAATCATAGTATTAGCATTTGATATATCCATACCTGTTTCTATTATTGTCGTACAAACAAGTACGTTGTACTCTTTATTTAAAAATCCTAGTATTATATTTTCTAGTTCCTTACCTGTCATCCTTCCATGTGCTACTGCTATTTTTGCATCTGGAACTAATCTTTGTATCATACTAGCCATTTCATCTATTCTTTCAACTCTATTATAAACAAAAAATACCTGTCCACCTCTAGCTATTTCTCGTTCTATCTCATCTTGTATTATACTTTCTTTACCTTCAACAACATAAGTTATAACTGGATATCTCTCTTGAGGAGGTTCTTCTATAACACTCATATCTCGTATTCCACTTAAGGACATATGAAGAGTTCTAGGTATAGGTGTTGCTGATAATGTTAATACATCTACTGTAGACTTTATCTTCTTTAGAGATTCTTTGTGCTTTACTCCAAATCTTTGCTCCTCATCAATAACTACTAATCCTAAATTAGGAAGTTCTATGTCTTTAGATATAATTCTATGAGTACCTATTATTACATCTACTAAACCTTTTCTAGCATCCTCTATAATTTGTTTTTGTTCTTTAGGAGTTTTAAATCTACTTAAAACTTCAACTCTTATTGGATAATTTTCAAATCTTGATTTAAAGGTATTATAATGTTGTTGGGCAAGAATAGTTGTTGGAACAAGTACAGCAACTTGTTTTTGATCCATACAAGCTTTAAAAATAGCTCTTATAGCTACTTCAGTTTTTCCATATCCAACATCTCCACATATAAGTCTATCCATAACTTTATTTGATTCCATATCTTTTTTAGTTTCTTCTATAGCTTTTAATTGGTCATCTGTTTCTTGATATGGGAATAAAGTTTCAAATTCATTTTGCCATAATTTATCTTTAGAAAATTTATATCCTTTTATTTTTTCTCTTTTAGCATATAATTCTACTAAGTCTTTGGTCATATCTTCTATTTCTTTTTTAACTTTAGCTTTTGCTTTTGACCATTCACTACTTCCAAGTTTATTTAATTTTACCTTTTCAGTGTCTGCTCCTATAAATTTTTGAATTTTATCCATTTGATCTATCGGAACATATAAGTTATCTCCACCTTGGTAAACAACTCGCATATAGTCTTTTTTAACTCCATTTACAGTCAATTGATCTATACCTACATATCTACCAACACCACTATTTTCATGGACAACATAATCCCCCACATTTAAATCTAAAAATGTTTCTATTTTTTGACCTTTATTAAATTTTTTAGATTTAGATGTTTTAGCTCTTTTATTAGAGCCTATCATTTCTTTATCTGTTATAACATCAAATTTGATTGATTTATATTGGAATCCTGATGTTATGTTACCCACAACTATAACAACTTGAGATGAGTGTATCTCTATATCTCTTTTTCTTGTTAAAACACTTTCTATACCTAAATTTAAAAGCTCTTTATTTAACTTTTTAGCTCTATCATAAGTATTTGTAGCTAAAACAACTTTATGGCCATTATATTTCAATCTATTTAATTCTTCTGCAAGAATATCTAACTTCCCATTAAATGATGGAACTTCTCTACTTTCAAAATTAACTATAGACGCTACACTAAAGTCAGTTATGGATTTAGTTAACAACATATTTAAAATTATTTTTTTACTATCAATTAAATATTCTAAATCTGAATAATGGTATAAAAGATTACCTTGTTGCTTTAGTGCTAAACCTCTTTCTAAATTTAATTTATAATTTTCCTTAAACTCAGATATATAGTTTTCACATCTTTCCTTTAATCTAGAAACATCATTTACAAATATAATGGCATCATCTTTTAAATAAGTAAATATACTTTTATTTTCTTCCGTATACATATAATCTATATAATTTTCCACACCTTCAAAATATGTTGAAGATGCTACATTATCAATATTTCTATGTACATCATCATCTGTAAAATCATTAGTATCTTTTTTAATTCTTTCTACAGATTCATCTATACTTTCTGGATATATATACTCTCTTGATGGAGTTATTGTACATTTTTTTATCTTCTTTATAGATTTTTGAGTAAATACATCAAATGTTCTTATAGATTCAATCTCATCATCAAATAATTCTATACGAATAGGAGTATCATACTCTAGTGAGAATATATCTATTATTCCACCTCTAACACTAAATTGTCCAAATCCTTCAATTTTAGATACTCTTTCATATCCTAAATTAACTAATTTTTTAGATAAACTTTCCACATCGATGATATCACCTATTTTATAAGTGAAAATACTCTTTTTTAAAACTTCCTTTGGTACATATTTACTAAGAATAGCTTCAACAGATGTAACTATAACTGTATTTTCTTTACTTATCATTCTTAGTAATACTTTTAACTTTCTAGCTTCTTCATTTCTATCCTTTGCATCTAAATGATAAAAGTATATATCTTGAGAGCTTAAATAATCAACCTTATCTTTCATATAAAAATATAAGTCTTCATATACTTTTTTAGCTTCTAAATCAGTATTAGCAATATATAAAATCTGTCTTTTTAAATCATTAAATAAAGAATACACTATGTTTGGTTTTTGAGGTTGCAATAACCCATTTACAAGTAGTGTTCCCTTAATATTTTCTATGTTACTTAATATGTCTTTATATTCTTTAGAATTTTGCAAAGGAGATATAAAAATATCGTTCATATTCTAACCCCCCTTATAAACTAACCATTGTATTTATTCATCGATAAATCTATATTTTCTCTTATTATACAATCTACCGAATTAGCTGCTTTTTCTAATCCAGTTTGAATATCTTCAGACTCTTCTTTTCTAAATCTAGATAAAACAAAATCTGCTAAATCTTGTCCAGGTCTAGGTTTTGATACTCCAACTCTTACTCTTGGAAATTCATTAGTTCCTAGGCATTTTAATATAGATCTCATCCCATTATGAGTCCCACCACTGCCTTTTTTTCTTATTCTTATTTTTCCAACATCTAAATCTATATCATCATATATAACAACGATATTATTAGAATCTACTTTATAATAGTTATATATATCTATTAGTGTTTCTCCACTTAAGTTCATATATGTTTGAGGCTTTACTAATAAAACTTTTTCATTTCCTACTCTACCTTCACCTATAAGTGCCTTATGTTTTATTTTCGTTACGCTTATGCCATATTCCTTTGCCAAAATATCTATAACATCAAATCCAACGTTATGTCTTGTATGCTCGTATTGTTTACCTGGATTTCCTAATCCTACTATTACGTACATTTTCCTTCCTCCCTTTACTAATTATTCTTTGTTATAAAGTTAATTTCAAAAATTTAATATATTAAATATAAAGTTTTGTTGTGATAGCATTACGAATGTTGTTGCTAAAAATATACAAGGTGCAAATGGCATATATGAGTTTTTAGATTTGTTCTTAAACAATAGCAAATAAACTCCATAAATACTTGCTATTATAAAAGATATAGGCATCATATATATACTTTTTTCTATCCCTACACAAAAACAACACAAAGTATAGACTCCTATATCTCCTGAGCCTACACCTTTTGTTAGTTTAACCATTATATAAGGAATAATAAATCCAAATGCCAATCCTAGTATATGATATATTATATTATTTTTTGCCAATAACAATATAATTCCTTGAATTATTATACCACTAATTATAGTTATATCGTATATATACATTGTATAATAGTCTATTATAGATATCACCACTAAAAAACACACTAGTAATGAATATCTAAAAAATTCTTCATTAAGACCTAGTTTCACGTATAACGCTAATATTATTATCGGAGTTATTATATATAATATTTTCGCAAATTTATCTTCATCTATTTTGATTTCAAATAACTCTTTTATTGAAAATTGAATTAATTGTACCATTAAAAAACTTAGTAATATTATTTTTATCATAATTTAAATACTCATAGCAGGATATTTAAATTATTAACCAACTAAATAGATTATAGTCCTATTATAATCTAAAATAATAACAACCTATGAACATATAGCTCATAGGTTATTTTTTATATAAATGTTTTTATATAAAAATCTATTATTTGATTACCATATAAAAGTGTTATTATAGTAGCTAATGATATGAAAAGTCCAAATGGAATCATAGAATTAAACTTCTTATTCTTTACTTTATTATAAATAATAAATATTATTCCATATGCTCCTCCAATATATATACTAAACAACAAAGTTAATAATGATAACTTTATTCCTAAAAATAAGCCTATCATTGCAAATAATTTTATATCACCACCGCCCATTACTTCTTTTTTTAATATACATTCTATGATCAATGTTAATACTGATAATCCCCCACCTGTAAATATAGCTCGTTTTAGTCCATCAATAAACGGTGTTCCATAACCTAAAAAATTAACTAATAATGCAGTTATACTTCCTATTAGAACCAACTTATCTGGTATTATATAACAATCTAAATCTATAAAAGTAATTATTATAAGTAGTGATGCTAAAAACATATAATATATTGTAATAAATCTATATTTAAAAGTTATATATATAAGTGAAAATAATATTCCAGTTATCAATTCCACTATTGTATATCTTGGGGATATTTTTTCTTTACAATATCTACATTTTCCTTTTAATAAAATCCAACTAAAAATAGGCACTAAATCTATCGGCTTTAACCTTATATTGCATTTATAGCAATGTGATGGTGGATTAACTACAGACTGATTATTAGGTATACGATATATACATACATTATAAAAACTTCCAAATATTATCCCCATTATAAATACTAATACTGTAAAATAAATGTCCATTAATATACACCGCCAATTAGTCTGTTAGTATATTCAAAGTCAGTACATCTACTTAATACACTTTCCCTTGAGATCTTACCTAGTCTAAATAAATTAACAAGTTCTTGATCCATAGAATGCATACCTAGTTTTGTACCTGTTTGTATCATATTCGGTATTTGATATGTTTTTGATTCCCTTATTAAGTTTCTTATAGCTGGTGTAGTAATCATCACTTCAACTGCAACAACTCTATTTCTTCCATCTATAGTAGGTATAAGTTGTTGTGAAATTACTCCTTCACATACAGTCGATAGTTGAGTTTTTATCTGTTGCTGTTGTTCTGTAGGAAACATATCAACTATTCTATCTATAGTTTTTGCAGCACCTACAGTATGTAAAGTTGAAAATACTAAATGTCCAGTCTCAGCTGCAGTCAATGCTATAGATACAGTTTCTGGATCTCTCATTTCTCCTATGAGAATTACATCTGGATCTTGACGAAGAATTGATTTTAATGCCGTATTAAAACTTTCAGTATCATTTCCAATTTCTCTTTGTGATATTATACTAGTTTTATGATGATGCACATATTCTATTGGATCTTCCAAAGTTATTATATGCTTTTGTTGTTTTTCATTTATTATATCTATTAAGCTTGCTAAAGTTGTACTTTTACCACTTCCAGTAGGCCCTGTAACTAATACTAATCCTTTTTCTTTTTCAGTAAATTTACTTATTACTTCTGGTAATCCTAATGTTTTAAAAGATGGGATTTCAGATGTTATTGTTCTTATTGCTATTGCATAATTCCCTTTTTGTTTATATGCATTTACCCTAAATCTCTCTCCATTTTCTATTGCCACGGAAAAGTCACACTCTCCATGTTTTTTAAGTCTTTCAAAATTTTTTTGCCCTGCCAATTCTTTTACCATTTCTTCTGTATCTTCTTTTGTAAGTAGTTTATCTGATAATTTAACAAACTTCCCTTTTGTCCTAGCTATAGGTTCACAATCTGTTGTTATATGTATATCTGATGCCCCTAACTCAACAGCTATTTGTAATATACTAAAAATCTTCATAATAACTCTCCTTTTTATACTTCTTTGTTGGATTATCCTATTCTCAATCAAGTTATTTATATTTATTGAAATATCTTAAACATTTAACATACTCCATATAAAATTATATTCATGATTAACAAATATAAAAACTTCAATCTATATCCTTAGATAATTTATCGACAATATTTATGTTTCTGAATTTATATATTACTTTACTCTATTTAACTTATTGAAAATTAAGTTTATTGTAACTATAAAGATTATAAAATTTTATTCTTTATTTTAAAATATTTGAAACCCTTACTTAATACTTTATTGTCAATTTTATCTACTATAGTAATCATAGCCATACTTTTGATCTTTTATATCATATACATTTTCATTTTTCATCCCTATAAATATACTTATTAGATATATTAATTTGATTATTTATAAGTAAAATTCCTAATAAGTTTTTTACCTTTCCATACTCTATAACTAATAATTTACATTACTAGATATTTTAGTTAATTATCAGAATATGAAGTATATTTCTTCTCATTGTTATAGATGGTTGTTTTTAATAAAAACTTATTTACTCCTCCTTCGATATTTCCCTGGACATTATAAGCAACATTTATTATATATTGAATATTTCAATAATCTTAATTTGATTTAGAGTCTATTTTAAAATATCAAAATATTCATTTTAGCTTACGGATTCATTCTTATCTTTCATATCTTAACCTTTACTATTATCAATAACTTTTGCTTGTACTTATATAAATTTTATTAAAACGCTATGTAAACTCAATTCCTATATTGTTATATAAATGAAATTTTTTACTTGATTTTCACTTTTTTATATTTTCTTTTAATTTCATAAAAAACTCCGTAATAATTAAAGATATAGTGAAAAATTTAATTGTTACTTTTTAATAAGAGTAAATCTATTATTATTTGATTCAAGCTTTATAAATATTTCAATTTATTTTCATACTTTTATAATTTTAAGTTTTAAATTCTTAAAATAATTTAAATTATTCAACTCATATATAAATTTTACTAAGTTTCTTGTGAAACTTGAATTTTCTGCTAGCGTTAATAACTTTGGTATTTTTTATTCATTTTCCTCTTTGATTCTTAAAATTTCTTTAAATAAACCTTTAACATTCATTATTTAAATAAAAACCTTGTTACTAATAAATGTTCTATACTATTTATATATCTAAAGATATTATTTTATCAATTTATATATTCATAAGACTTTATAGCTCTTTTTATCAACTTCAGGTGTTTTATTTGACTTTTATATGACTTCTTTAGTATTAAATATAAAATTATATTTTTGCTTTTTACACTTATCTATCATTAAGTCTTTTTTTAGTAATTTATATCCATACCTAATCTTGATAGAAAAAACTTATTTTTTATAAAAAATTTTTATTTTTTGTTGTATGAGCCTTATACTATTGATACGCAATCAAAACAATATGAAATATATCATTTTCTTGTCATTAAATAATCTCGTATATAAAATCATGTATAACTGTATCTAAAAAATAAATAAAAAAAGAGATCTTTTATAGATCTCTTTTTTACACGTATATTTAGTTAAATAATTTACTTACTGATTCGTTAGCAAATATTTTCTTTATAGCATCTCCAAATAAAGGAGCTACTGTTTTTATTTTTATTTTGTCTATCTTCTTTTCTTCAGGAAGTTGTATAGTATCAAGTACTATTAATTCGCTTATAGCTGAATTCTCTATTCTTTCTATAGCTGGACCTGATAAAACTCCATGAGTACAACATGCATAAACATCT
Source organism: Paraclostridium tenue (assembly GCF_039521565.1). Classification (NCBI taxonomy): domain Bacteria; kingdom Bacillati; phylum Bacillota; class Clostridia; order Peptostreptococcales; family Peptostreptococcaceae; genus Paraclostridium; species Paraclostridium tenue. Next base: position 26,620 of record NZ_BAAACP010000014.1, on the reverse strand, counting down.
TTAGCACCAAACTCTTTAAGAGCATTTGCAGCATTTACTATTGTTCCAGCAGTATCTATCATGTCGTCTAGTAATATAACATTTTTACCTTCAACCTCACCTATTATGTTCATAACTTCACATACGTTAGCTTTTGGTCTTCTCTTGTCTATTATAGCTATTGGAACATCTCCATTTAAGTCATTAGCAAATTTTCTAGATCTTGTAACACTTCCTAAGTCAGGTGAAACTACTACTAAATCTTCAATGTTTTTAGTATTGAAATAATCTGCTAATATTTTTCCACCTTGTAAGTGATCTAGTGGTATATCAAAGTATCCTTGTATTTGAGCTGCATGTAAATCCATTGTTAAAACTCTGTCTGCTCCTGCTGCAGTTATTAAGTTAGCAACTAATTTAGCTGTGATTGGATCTCTAGCCTTAGCCTTTCTGTCTTGTCTTGCATATCCATAGTATGGTATAACAGCAGTTACTCTTCCTGCAGATGCTCTTCTTAATGCATCTATCATTATTAATAATTCCATTAAATTATCATTTACTGGACTATTAGTTGATTGTATTACGAAGACATCACATCCTCTTACTGTTTCACTTATATTTACAGATATTTCGCCATCACTAAATGTGCCAACTTCACACTTAGCCATTGGTACACCTATGTAATCAGCTACTTTTTGAGCTAACTCTTTCGACGCATTTCCTGCAATTATTTTAATTTCGCTTCCGCTAGTATTCATAATTACCTCCCGAAAATTTTGTTAAAGAAAATATTTATATTTAAACGTAAATATAGCCAAAAGCTATATTTACGTTAAAGTCTAACTTAAAAAATTATTTATTTTTTTTTATTCTTTTTCTCTACCCAGCCTTCTTTTACTACTTGTCTTTCTCTAGCTACTGCTAAAGCTCCAGCTGGTACATCATGAGTTATTGTCGACCCTGTCGCAACATATCCATTTTCTTCTACTGTAACTGGAGCAACTAAGTTTGAATTAGATCCTATAAATGCCCCATCTTTTACTACTGATTTAAATTTATTTTTTCCATCGTAGTTTACAAATACAGTTCCACACCCTATATTAACATTCTTTCCTACATGAGCATCTCCAATGTAAGTTAGATGTGATGCTTTAGAATTATCTTCTATAGTCGCGTTTTTAACTTCTACAAAGTCTCCTATTTTAACATTGTTTCCTATATTACTTTTTGGTCTTAAGTATGCATACGGACCTACTTTAGTATTATTACCTACTTTACTATCTATTATAGTAGAACTTTCTACCTCTGTATCATCACCTATTGTTGAATTTGATATACATGAATTCATACCTATAACACAATTACTTCCTATAACAGTGTTTCCTTTTATCATAGCTCCAGGATATATGATTGTATCATTTCCTATTTCTACCCCAGCTTCTATATATGTGTTATTTACATCTATTATAGTTACGCCATTAACCATGTGCATAGTATTTATTCTTTTTCTCATTATTTCTTCTGCTTTAGCTAGTTCTACTCTTGAGTTAACACCCATTAATTCTTCTATTGTAGCACCATTAAACGCTCCAACTTTTAATGAGTTCCCTCTCATTATCTCTATTGTATCAGTTAAATAATACTCTCCTTGAGCATTATTATTATTTATTTTTGATAAAGCTTCTTTTAAACTTTTTCCATTGAAACAGTATATACCTGAGTTTATTTCATTTACTAATCTTTCTTCTTCATTAGCATCTTTTTGCTCTACTATTTTTAATAAATCTTCATTTTCATCTCTTATTATTCTTCCATATCCAGTTGGGTTATCTACCTTTGTTGTTAAAACAGTTGCATGATATCCATTATCTAAATGATATTTGAATAAATTTTCTAATGTATCTGAATTTACTAAAGGAGTATCTCCACATAATACAACTATAGTATCATTTTCTGATATATGTTCTTTAGCCATCATAACTGCATGACCTGTTCCTAATTGTTCAGTTTGCATAGCAACTTTAGTTTCTTCAGGTAATACACCTTGAACTACGTCACTTCCATGACCTAATATTGCAACTATTTCACTTACACCTGAATTTTTAGATACATTTATAACATGGTTTACCATTTCTCTTCCACAAACTTTGTGTACTACCTTTGGTAAACTTGACTTCATTCTAGTTCCTTTTCCTGCTGCTAGGATTATAGCTTTAAAATTCATAAACCCACTCCATTTCAACTTTTTTTAATTATTTTAATAATCTATCTATAATATGTTAGTTTATTTATTTTGTATACAATTTGTTAATTACAATAACTAATATACCATTTTTGTCTAAAAAAGTACATATTATTCAAATAAAAAAGAGCCTAAAATTAGGCCCTTCAAGAAATACATAAAATTGTATTATATTTTTAATCCTGTTAATTATTCAGCAGCTACTTCTAATTGAGATACTGCTTCATGATAAGCTTTTAATACTTCATCTTCTAGCATTTGTCTCATTTCAGCATTTATAGGATGAGCTATATCTCTAAAGTTTCCTTCTCCTATTTTTCTACTTGGCATAGCTATAAATAATCCATTATGTCCCTCTATAACCTTTATATCATGTACTACAAATAAATTATCGAAAGTTAATGAAACTATACACTTCATTTTCCCCTCATCAGTTAATTTTCTCACTCTCACGTCAGTAATTTTCATTTTACTAATATCCCCCTTTTGTGTTTGACAAATTTAATTAAAAAAACTGAAACTCTTTTATAATATATTAATTCTATCAACTTGTTAAATTTCCTCTATTATTTTAGAAATTTTTTATTATTTTTTTACTTTTTTTCAATTTGATAGAAATTTGCCCTCAAAACTTGTCTTATCCTTCTAAATCATCCATAATGCTTTCTTCTTCTACAATTTTATTTATATCTTTAGTAGTCCAGTATTCTTCTCTAAATGTTTGTAAATTTGGTTCAACACTAACTACTTCATTATTGATTACATCTATTTGAATTAATGATATATAATCATCAACCATTTTCTTAATTGGATTAGTTGTAGATATAAATACCCCTTTTCCTATAACTTCAGCTCCGAACTCATTCATAAGTTCTATCATACCTTTTATAGTCCCTCCACCTCTCATAAAGTCATCTATTAATATAACTTTACTTCCAGGCTTAACAGCTTTTCTAGGTAAACTCATACTTTCTACCTTTGAACTATTTCCACTTACATATGTCATGCTAAGTGTCGGACCTTCTGATACTTTTGTATCTTTTCTTATTATAACTAAAGGTAAGTTCATGGCTTTTGCTGTCATAAGCGCCATAGGTATACCTTTTGTTTCCATAGTAACAACATAATCAGCTTGTGAATAATCTATATTTGATGCAAATATTTTACCTATTTTAGATGCTATTCTAGGGTCATATATTAAATCTATCAGATATAAAAATCCCCCAGAAAGAATTCTAGATGGGTCTTTTATTTCTTCACATAGGTTTAATAAAAACTCTTCATTTTCTGCTTTAGATGTCTTAGGTATATATTTAACTCCACCAGCTGCACCTGATATCGTTATCACTTGTCCTAATTCAAGTTTTTCAAAAACATTTTTAACAACTATTAAGTCTTCACTTATTGTAGACTTTGCTGAATTAAATTTAGATGTGAAGTAGCTTAATGTAAATATTTTATTAGGATTATCAGATAATATTTTTACTATTGCACCTATACGCTCCGTCCTTTTAAATTTCATGTAAATACCTCCTGTACTAAAAACCTATGTATTTTAACTTGTTAATGCATATTTTATATCATTATGTTATAATATTTGTTATGTTTTATTCGAAATTTAATATATTTAATATGTAGAAATATTTTATAATTTTATTTTGCTTAAAATATTGAACATTATACTATTATATCATAAACATAGTTCTTATTGTAGAACTTTTAATTTAGTAGAAAGGTGGTTTCACTATGAACATATTCTTTATAGGTGTTGGCGGTATTAGCATGAGTGCATTAGCTAAAATATGTTTAAATAAAGGTTATAATGTTTTCGGATCAGATTCTACAGATTCTCATTTATTAGATAATCTTCGTGATCAAGGAGCAACTATATATATAGGTCATAAAAAAGAACATATGACTGATGATATAGATATGGTAGTTTACACTGCTGCTGTTAAATCTGATAATGAAGAATTAGTTGCTGCTAAAGAAAAAAATAAATTAATTATAAATAGAGCTGCTTTTTTAGGTCAAATAATGAGAGAGTATCAAAATTCTATAGCTGTTTCTGGTACTCATGGAAAAACATCTACAACATCAATGCTATCTGCTATTTTTGAATATGCAGAACTTGACCCAACGATACTAGTTGGTGGAAACTTAATCATAATAGGCGGTAATGTTAAGATAGGAAAATCTCAAAACTTTATAACAGAAGCTTGCGAATACGTTGATAGTTTCTTAAACTTCAACCCTAAAATATCTATAGTTTTAAATATAGAAGAAGATCATTTAGATTATTTCTCTGGAATAAATGAAATAAAAGCATCTTTTAATAAATTTGGTAAATTATTACCTTATGATGGTTACTTCATAATAAATGGAGATGACGAAAATACTAAGGATATATTACATGAGATAAAAGCTACTGTTATTAAATATGGTCAAAATGAAGGGAATAATGCTCTAATTAAAGATATTAGATTCGACGCTGATGGCCACGGAATATTTAATATAAATTACAACGGAATTGATTTAGGAGAATTTAAACTTTCTGTACCTGGAATACATAACGTATACAATGCTACAGGAGCTATAATAGCTGCTTTAGTTTCTGGTGTAGAATTAGAAACTATAAGAAAAAATATATCATTATATAGTGGTGTAGGTAGAAGATTTGAAGTTAAAGGGAAATACAACAATGCTTTAGTTGTAGATGACTATGCACATCACCCAACAGAATTAAAAGCTACATTATCTGCAGCTAAAAAAATTAAGAAAAATAAATTATGGTGTATATTCCAACCACATACTTACACGAGAACTAAATCATTATTAAATGAATTCTCTGATGCATTTTATGCGGCTGATAAAGTTATAATAACTGATATATATGCAGCTCGTGAAAAAGATCCAGGAGATATACATTCTAAAGATTTAGTTGATAAATTATATCAAAATAATGTTGATGTAATATACTTAAGTAAATTTGAAGAAATAGTAGATTACCTTGCTGAAAATGTTGCTGAAGATGATTTAGTTATAACTGCAGGTGCTGGTACTGTATATAAAGTTGGAGAAATGTTACTTGAAAAATAATATAAAAAAGCTAGGTTAATTTCACCTAGCTTTTTTTATTATAGTAATAACTATTTCTTTTCAATTTTAAATACATCATCTCTTAAATAATTAAATAATCCATTATGAACTTCATAATACGCTGTTGCTTTATCAGAAGTTACTTTTACATAGTCATCTCCCATGGTTTCAAGAGTTATAGAATATCCATCTCCTTTTATCTTTACTGTAAAGTTGTATGGACTTCTTTCTTTACTTTTTTCTGGCTGTATCTTTCCAACTAGTCTTTTTACAGATATACTATATGCTAAATCATCATAATTCCATCTCCATGGTTTTTTAACTTCATCTCCGTATATAATTTCGATACTATCCCATGTTTTGTATTTTTTTACAGAATCTATAGATGTGTATATACTTTCTTGTAATAATTTATCAAATATCTTTTTTTCTGATACAGGTATTTTATAAAATTCTTCTTTATTTACTGTAAATATTCTAAAATAATCTAAATCAGTAGAAAATCTAATGCCATTATCTACATAGCCTTCATATTTGCTTTCATAGTTACTTGGCTTTCTTACTTCTTTAAATTTAGTAGAGAAAAATTTTATCTGATTCCAGTATTCTTGTTCTACTCTCACATCTTGTAAATTTTTATCTGACATATAAACTGTGTCAGTTGTTTTCATCTGAGCTAGTAATGACCTTGAATCTTCTTGCGTGTCTTTATTTTCCACTTTAACAGGCTGATCACTTGCCTGCTTTTTCGAAAAGTAAATATATGTAGCTGTATATACTATAAAGAATCCAATTATTCCTACAAGAATTAAAATCCTTTTTTTAATCTTTCTTTTCTTTGCCATAAAAGCCCCCCCTATATAATTAACGATTTTATTATACTATAAAATATGCAAACTAAAAAGCACTACAATCGAATCATAGTGCTATTTTTATAAAATTTCATATTATTTTATTATTTTTTACAGGAATTTCCTGGGCAATTTATACAAGGTTCTACATGGACTGTTATACCTTTTACAAATTGCATCTCTTTTATTATACGTTTTTCTAACTTAGTTGCTATCTCATGACCTTCATAAACAGTTAAATTCTTATTTACACATATAGTTAAATCTACATATGCAGTAGCTCCATGTTTTCTTGTTCTTATTTCTCCTAAGTTAATTACTCCATCTGTATTTTCTGCTATGTTTACTATCTGTTTTTCTTGATCCTCATCTATTGAATAATCCATTAATTCATTAGCTGAATCTTTTAATATATCAAATCCTACTTTAGCTACGAATAAAGCTACGGCTATAGATGCAATTGGATCTAATGCTTTAAAACCTAGTAAAGCTCCTCCTATACCTATAAATGCCGCAATAGATGAAAGTGCATCAGATCTATGATGCCAAGCATCAGCCTTTAATGATGGTGAGTTTATTTTATTAGCTACTTTTATAGTTATTCTATATTGATATTCTTTTATAGCTATAGAAATAATAGATACTACTAATGGTAGTAATGTAGGTACTTGAACTCTATCTAGGTTAAAAAGTGATTTAAGTGCATTAAATCCGATTTTTAATGATACAACTATTAATAATATAGATAATAAAAACGATACTAATGTTTCTGCTTTTTCATGTCCATAATTATGTTCTTTATCATTTGGTGCTTTTGCAACTTTATTACCAATTAAAACTCCTACTGAACTTATTATATCAGATGCTGAATGTAATCCATCCGCTACCATAGCATTAGATTTTCCAACAATACCTGAAAATATTTTTATAAATGTTAATACTACATTCCAAATTATAGATTGTATTGTTACCTTATTGGCTTCATCATATCTTGTTTCCACGATATTACCTCCTAATATATATACTTTATTTTTTTATCCATTTTTATTCTTTCTTAAACTTATATTAAATTTTAACTTCAATAAATTATAATTTTAATTCAATATTAATTATCATTTATCTTAAAAATGAAAAATCACCCAACGAATGTTGGGCGATTCTTTTATTATATCATATATTTAATTATGCTTCTTTAATTATTTCTAATACAGCTCTTGAAGAATTTATTATATCTTCTATTGCTATATACTCTTCTAATGTATGAGCATTTTTCATTCCTATTCCTAAGTTAACAGCTTTTAATCCGTTTCCATTTAATACGTTAGTATCACTTCCACCACCTGTTGAAGCAGTATATCCTTCTATTCCTATGTTAGAGAATGCTTTTTTAGCTAACTCTACTATCTCAGCATCATCAGCTATTTTAAATGGTGCATAAGCTCTAGTTACTTTAGCAGTTACTTCTGCTCCCATAGCTTCTCCTGCTTTTTTGAACTCTTCTACCATATGATTAGTTTGAGCATCTAATTTTGATTCCTCTAAACTTCTAGCTTCTGCAACTATTTCAAGCTCAGGCATAACTATGTTTGTAGCTATTCCACCTTTAACTATACCTATATTTGCAGTAGTTTCTTCATCTATTCTAAGTAATTTCATATTCTCTATAGCTTTAGAAGCTACCATTATAGCACTTACTCCATTTTCTGGTTGTAATCCTGCATGTGCTGGCTTACCTTTTATAGTTACCTCTATTTTATCTTGTGCTGGAGCTTTTGTTATTATTTCTCCTGGAGATCCACCACTATCTAAAACGAAAGCATAATCTGCATTTATTTTAGAATAGTCTAAGTATTGAGCTCCAAATAATCCGCCTTCTTCCCATATAGAGAATACTACTTCTATATCAGCATGATCTAAGTTGTTTTCTTTTATTATTCTTAAAGCTTCTAATATAGCTGCTATACCAGCTTTATCATCAGAACCTAAAACTGTAGTTCCATCACTTGTTATTATTCCTTTTGCTTCATCTATTATAGGTTTTATTCCTTCTCCTGGGCTAACTGTATCCATGTGAGAACTGAATAATACTGTTTTACCTTCTCTGTTTCCTTTTAATTTAGCTATTACGTTTCCTGTTTCTCCACCAGCTTTAACACCAGCTTCGTCTATACAAACTTCACATCCTATAGCTTCTAGTTTTTTTACTAGTACTTTAGCTACGTTACCTTCTTTAGATGAAGGACTATCTATTTTTACTAATTCTATGAATTCATCGATTAATCTTTGTTTATTTATCATATTCAATTCTCCTCCTAGTTTGTATTACATACATATATTGTAAATTATTCCATAATTTTTTTCAATAGAAAACGATATTATCAGACTTCTCACACAATTTACTTTAAAATTTTTCTAGTTCTAGAGTCAACAAAACAAATCCAATAGCCAAGCTTATCACTTCTATCATCACATGGTTTATACATATTAAATCCTGTATGACCTTGATCTGGTTGCTCATTTTTATTTCCTGGAATAGCATACATATAATGTTTACGCTTGTTGTATTCATCATATTGAACTCCAAATAAGTAATGTCTATATCTATATGATTGTAAAACTATGTCACTATACATAGTATAATTTAGAGTATTTATATAACCTAAGTAAGGCATAGTATATCCGCACATTGTCATAGGTGTTATCTCTATTTTCCACCATCTAGTATTTTCTATAGTATCTCTTGCAAACGGCTTAACTTCTTTAAACATTTTTAATCCTTTTTTTATCTGTCTAGGCATTAATAAATTTCTAGCTGTATTTACTTGGGCTTCTTCATAATTTATGTCCTCATCAATTTGCTTTATCTCTTCACTTACTTTTTCACTACGTTTTAAATTCTCTTCAATTACAGGTTTAGTATTATTAGTTTTAGTTGATTTATTTCTTTGATTTTTTTGTTTAGGAGATGATACGTACTCTATTTCTTCATTATCTTCTTCATTTTCATAATTATAATCTGTATCTACTTCATTATCATCTGGTTCTATTTCTACATATTCTAAATACTCATATTCATACTCACAATCTTCTCCATCTTCAACTTCTACGTATTCAACTTCCTCATATACATATTCTTCGTCATCTTCTAATTCTTCATATTCCATATATTCTTCATCTGATGTAAATATTATTTCTTCATAATTATCAATTTTACTTCCCTTAAATCCAATTAATGGTATGTTTTTTTCAGATACCAAAGCCACAGCTTTTATGTTAGTATTGTTTTCATCTAAATTTAATGCAAATTCCCCTTTACCTTGTTCACTCAATACTATACGCCCTAAATCTAAAGTGTTGTAATCTTCTAGTATAGCTACCACTTTATATCCATCTCTAATATACTTAAGATTTTCTACATAAAGTGCTACCAAAGATTTTTCTTCTGTAACTTCAATTTTTGCAAATGCCTTTGGCAATACTCTATCTTTATATCTAAAGTTCATGTCTTTAGCTTCTAGAATTATATAATCTCTTTTATACTTCTTTTTAGTACTCAAAGCTATCCCCCCTATAAAATATAAGTCCCTCTAAACATTATATGTTTGGACATGCAAAAAAGTACCTTCTATTTAGAAGGTACTTTTTTATTAACACAGTTTGAAAGATTTGCAAACTCTTCTATTGTAAGAGTTTCTCCTCTTCTTTTTTCATCTATATTAGCTTCACTTAAAACTTCTCTTATTTCATCTTTATTTAAAAATCCTAATGTCCCTAATGCATTTAGTAAAGTTTTTCTTCTTTGCCCAAATGCAGCTTTAACAGTTTTAAAGAATATATCTTCATTATCTACATTGTATTTTCTTTCTTCTCTTACATGAAGTCCAATTACTGTAGAATCAACATTTGGTTGTGGTATAAACATATGTCTTGGAGCTTTTGCTACTGTTTCTGTATTACAGTAATATTGAACAGCTACTGATAATGCTCCATAATCTTTAGTTCCAGGATTTGCATTCATTCTATCAGCAACTTCCTTTTGAACCATAACAACTATATCTGTTACTGGTATATCTTCTTCTAAGAATTTCATAACTATAGGAGTTGTTATATAGTATGGAAGATTTGCTACTAACTTAACTGGTCCTCCACTTAACTTCTCTTTTACTAACTCTTCTACATTAACTTTTAATATATCTTGATTTACGACCTCTATATTATCAAATTCATCTAGAGTATCTTTAAGTATTGGTATTAATGTTTTATCAATTTCTATAGCTACAACCTTATCTGCAACTTTACCCATCTCACGAGTAAGTGTACCTATACCAGGACCTACCTCTATTATTTTATCTCCTTTTGAAAGTCTTGCTCCATCTAATATTCTATCTATTACATTGTCATCTATTAAAAAGTTTTGTCCTAATGATTTAGAAAACTTAAATCCATGCTTATCTACTACTTCTTTAGTTTTTCTATGTGACGAAAGTCTATCCATATTTTATCTCCTTTATTTATATTATTATAAAGTTTCTAAAGCTTTTTCAAACTCTTCTCTACTAACTCCATAATTATTTAATCTATTTAAAAATTGTTTTGCATTTCCGTAACCTATACCTAATATCATTCCTAACTTATCTCTTCTGTGAGATGCATCATCATTTCCTATAAGTCCATTTCTTATTAAATCTACTTGTCCGAATTCATCTCTTTTATCAGTACTTTCTGTTCTTACTTTCTCAAGTGCTTTTCTTATACTTTCTGGAGTAGCATTCTCTATACCTATATCTCCATTTTTCTTTGCTTCTTCTCTTGGTAAAAATGCATGTTTACATCCAGGAACTTCTGCAGCTATTTTTTTTCTTATTTTTTCACCTGCAAAGTCTGGATCTGTAAAGATTATAACTCCTCTTCTTTCTTGTGCTGATTTTATTCTTTCCATAACTCCCTTAGGAAATCCAAACCCACCTGTAGTTATAAGTTCAGCATCCACTGCTCTTTTTACAGCCGTTACATCATCTCTTCCTTCTACTACTATTATTTCCTTTATCATCTAATCACCTTTTTCGTTCATTTTACTTAATATCTTTATATTTTAAGCTTTATACTAAATTTTATCAAGGCTACAAATTCGGTTATAGCTAAAATAAATGTCTATTTCGCAAAATAGGGGCTTATCTCTATTTTGAGATAGCCCCATTATTTATGTTACTTTATATTGAAAAATCTCTTTGCATTTTCTTTTGTAGCTTTACAAACTTGTTCATAGGAAATTCCTTTTTCTTGAGCTATTTTATCAGCTACAAATTGAACTAAAGAAGGATCATTTCTTTTTCCTCTATGTGGCTCTGGAGCCATATATGGAGAATCAGTTTCTATAAGTAAATACTCAAGTGGTATTTCCTTAGCTACTTCTCTAGTTTTTTTATTATTTTTAAATGTTACTGTACCTGGTATAGATATATAACAACCCATTTTTACATACTCTTTAGCTAGTTCTACATTTCCACTATAGCAGTGAAGCACACATCCTATTTCAGGACTTTTAGTGTTTTTTATTATTTCAAATGTATCGCCATGAGCATCTCTATCATGAATTATTATAGGTAATTTTAGTTCATTAGCTAATTCTATTTGTCTTTTAAACCATTTTTTTTGAATTTCTCTAGGAGAGTTGTCATAGTAATAATCTAATCCTATTTCTCCTATAGCTTTTACTTTTTCATTTTCTAATGCAAGTTTTCTTAAAGTTTCTATATCCTCTTCAGTCATTTCACCTACATCGTGAGGATGAACTCCAACTGCTGCATATATAAAATCATATTTATTAGCTAAATCTACACTACTTTTAGAAGTTTCTATACAAGCTCCAGGATTTAGTACTAAGTCTACACCTTTAGCTTTTAGTGAATTAATTAATTCTTCTCTATCTTCATCAAATCTTTCATCATTTAAATGTGCATGTGAGTCAAATAACATTTCGTCATCTCCTTATCTAACTTCGCAACCGTCTTTAGCACCTTCTGTTAATGGTAATACTAAATCATCACCGTCATCACCTGCAGCTAATATCATACCTTGAGATTCAACACCTCTTAGTTTTACAGGTTTTAAGTTACATACAACTGTAACTTCTTTTCCTATTAAATCTTCTGGCTTATACCACTTAGCTATTCCAGATACTATTTGTCTTGTTTCTGGTCCTATCTTAACTTGTGATACTAATAGTCTATCTGCTTTAGGATGCTTTTCACATTTTACTATTTTACCTATTCTAAGCTCTATCTTATCTAAATCATCTATAGATATTTCAGGCTTATGCTCTAATGGAGCTTCTTGTTCTTCTTTCTTTTCAGCAAATAATTCTTGTAATTCTTCTACTTCTTTTTCTATATCTAATCTTGGGAATAATGCATTTCCTTTTTCAACTTTTGTATTTTCTTTTATTAATCCAAAAGTTTTAGTACTTTCCCAAGTCATTAAGTTTTCATCTGTTATACCTAATTGAGCATATATTTTCTTAGCAGTATCGTTCATCATTGGATTTATAAGAGTAGCTACTATTCTTATAGATTCACATAAGTTATATAAAACTGCATCTAACTCATCTTTCTTAGCTTCATCTTTAGCTAACGCCCAAGGCATAGTTTCATCTATATACTTGTTAGTTCTTCTTATTAACTTCCAAGCTGATTCTAATGCTTCATTAAATTGTAACTTATTCATTTCTATTTCAAAGTTCTCTACTGAAGTTTTAGCAGTTTCTTTTAAACTAGCATCAAATTCAGTACTTACTTTTGGCATTGGTATTATTCCATCATTGTATTTTTCAACCATGGAAACAGTTCTACTTACTAAGTTTCCTAAATCATTTGCTAAGTCTGAATTAAGTCTTGTTACAAAGTTTCTATGAGTATAGTTACCATCTTGACCGAATGCAAATTCTCTTAATAAGAAGTATTTAAGAGCATCAACTCCATATCTTTCTATCATTTGCTCTGGGTAAACTATATTTCCTTTTGATTTACTCATTTTATCATTATCAAATAATATCCATCCATGTCCATATACTTGTGTAGGCATTTCTTCACCTAAAGCCATAAGTATAGCTGGCCATATTATTGTATGGAATCTCATTATTTCTTTACCAACTATATGAACATTTGCTGGCCAGTATTTTTTAAACTCAGAATCATCTTCACTCATGTATCCTAATGCTGTTATATAGTTACATAAAGCATCTACCCAAACATATATAACGTGTTTCTCATCGAAAGGAACTTTTATTCCCCAGTCAAATGTAGTTCTAGTTACACATAAATCTTCTAATCCTTTATCTAAGAAGTTTGCAACCATTTCATTCTTTCTAGATACTGGGAAACAGAAGTTTGAATCAGCAAATAATTCTCTTAATTTATCTTCATATTTTGATAATTTAAAGAAGTATGCTTCCTCTTTAGCTATATAAGTATCTCTTCCACAGTCAGGACATTTATTTCCTTCTAATAATTGAGATTCTGTCCAGAAACTCTCACATGGAGTACAATATCTTCCTTCATAAGAACCTTTGTATATATCACCTTGTTCATATAACTTAGTAAATATTTTTTGTATTATAAATTCATGTCTTTCTTGAGTTGTTCTTATGAAATCATCATAAGATATATCCATAGTCTTCCATAGTTTTTGTATGTCAGCTATCATTCCATCAAGATACTCTATTTCTGTCATTCCTTTTTCTTTAGCAGTTTTTTGTATCTTTTCTCCGTGTTCGTCAGTTCCTGTTAAAAACTTTACATCATATCCACAGAAACGCTTAAATCTTGCTATAGCATCTGCTGCAACAGTTGTATAAGTATGTCCTATATGTAGGTTACCACTTGGGTAATATATAGGAGTTGTAACGTAAAAAGTAGGTTTTGTCATATATATTTCCTCCTCAAATTTATGTTTTCTCTATAAATAAAAAACTCGCCACCTATGTAATATCATAGGGGCGAGGTTATATTCGCGGTACCACCCTAATTATCTATAATTATTTTATAGATATCTTAGAAGACGTTAACGAGTCTAACCGTTCTATCTTAAAAATAGACTTAGTCTATTATTCGGATAAAATAGCTCCAAGACCATATTCAGTAATTCTTTTAACACTAGCTTTCACCTACCCTAGCTCTCTGTAGAAAAAATTGTTACTTACTCATCTTTTCATAGCTTAATTGTTTATATAATTTACATAAATATTATGTTTTATTCACCATTTTTGTGAATATTTTTATATTAACTTATTAAGCTTAATTTTATTAAATTTACTACATTATGTCAATCTTATTTTGCTATATTACTTGCTTTTATATAACTTTATAAAAGAATTATTTAATTTTTATATTCTTAAAATAATTTTAACTAAATAATATGTAACATATAAATACAGCAGCTACTACTCCCGCAATATGACTAATCATAGAACAAGTTAAAGTATGTCTAGTATTTTTAATTTTTAAACTTCCAAAGTATATTGCCATAGTATAAAATATGGTTTCTGAAGCACCTACTATAGTTGCCCCCATCTTTTCAATTATTGTACCCATTCCAACCCTAGTTGCAAGTTCATTATACATACCTAAAGCTCCACTTCCTGATAATGGCTTTATAACTATAAGACCTATTAACTCTTTAGGTATGCTAAGTAAATCAGTTATAGGTTTAAATATAAATTCCAACATATCTATACCTTTTCCACTTTTAAATATCCCTATTGCTAAAAATATTCCGATTATGTACGGTAATATACCCCAGGTAGCTTTTAAGCCATCAATTGCACCTTTGACAAAGCTATCATATATATCTACACCTTTTATTTTTCCATGAACTACTATAATTAAAATTATTACAGGTATTATTGAGTTAGAAAATATATTTAACATCATCTATACCTCCCTTTTTGAAACACTTTACAAGTTGTAATAGCAACTACTGTAGAAATAAGTGTTGCAAATAAAGTAGTAGGTATTATTTCACTTGGATTAGCAGCGCCTCCATCTAATCTTAGTTTTATCATAGTAAATGGAATAATCTGTATAGAAGAAATATTTATTACTAAAAACATAATCATATCGTTTGTAGCTGTGTCTTTTTTATTATTTAGTGTTTGCAATTCATTCATAGCTTTAAGTCCAAAAGCAGTTGCTCCATTTCCAGCACCTAACATATTTAAAACTATATTCATTACTATATATGACATAGCTTTATGCCCTTTAGGTACAGATGGAAATAATTTTTTTAAAATTGGATATAACATATCACCTATTTTATTTATCAATCCAGAATCTTTTGCTATATTCATAATCCCCATCCACAAAGCCATTATTCCAGCTAAGCTAACTGCAAATTCAATCCCTCTAGATGCTTCACTTAATATTACATCATTTAATTGACCTAAATTATTAGTGAATATGCTTCCAACTATCCCAATAAATATCATCCAAAACCATATCTTTGTTATATAAATCCCCCCTCTTATCAATTTTATGATATTAAGTTATGAGATTATACTTGAAACTTATTCTATATTATGATTAAGTATAATTATCTAATTTATTTATATTTTTAGGGTAATAAGGAGATATATAATGAAAAATTTAACACTTCTTACTGATTTATATCAACTCACTATGATTAATGGATATTTTGAGAATAATGTCCATAATGATATTGTTGTATTTGATATGTTCTTTAGGAAAAACGCTTGCAAAGGTGGGTATACTATAGTTTGTGGTATAGATCAACTTGTTGAATACATAAATAACCTTAATTTTTCAGATAGCGATTTAGACTATCTTAGGAGTTTAAACTTATTCTCAGAAAAATTTTTAAACTTCTTAAAAGACTTTAAATTTACGGGAGATATTTATGCAGTTCCTGAGGGTACTGTTATGTTTCCAAATGAACCTATAATAAGGATAAAAGCGCCTCTTTATCAAGCTCAACTTATTGAAACTGCGCTACTTACAATTATTAATTTTCAATCATTAATTGCTACTAAAGCTTCTAGAGTTTGTTTTGCAGCTAAAGATGATTCTGTGTTAGAATTTGGTCTAAGACGTGCTCAAGGTCCTGATGCTGGTATTTATGGTGCAAGAGCGGCTATAATTGGGGGATGTAGCGCTACTGCAAATGTACTTGCGGGGAAAATGTTTAATATACCTATAGTAGGAACTCACGCCCACAGTTGGGTACAAAAATTTGATTCGGAATTAGAAGCTTTTGAAGCTTATGCTAATATTTATCCAGATAAATGTCTTTTATTAGTAGATACTTATGATGTTTTAAATAGTGGTGTACCTAATGCTATAAAAGTGTTTAAAGATTTAAGAAAAAAAGGATTTGAACCAATGGGTATAAGACTCGATTCAGGAGATTTAGATTATTTATCTAAAGAATGTAAAAAACTATTAGATGCAGAAGGTTTTGATAATGTAAAAATAACAGCATCTAATGATTTAGATGAACATACTATTTCTGAATTAAAATCTTCAGGTTCTCCTATTAATTCCTGGGGAGTTGGAACAAAATTAATAACATCATCTGATTCACCTTCACTTGGAGGAGTTTATAAACTTGTTGCTTCATATAAAGACGGTAGTTTTGAACCTAAAATTAAAATTTCTGAAGATCCAGAAAAAATAACTAACCCAGGATATAAAAAAGTGGTTAGAATATATAATACACAAGGAAAAGCTGAAGCTGATTTAGTAATGCTTGAAAATGAAGTTATAGATACAACTGAGCCTCTTACTATATTCCATCCAGTATATACTTGGAAAAAGAAAATATTTAAAAACTATACAATTAGAGAATTATTACAACCTTTATTTATTGAAGGAAAATGTACTTATAAACATAGATCTGTATTAGAAATAAAAGAATATACTAAAAATGAATTAAATACTTTATGGAGAGAATATAAAAGATTAATATATCCTCAAACTTATAAAGTTGACTTATCAGAAAAACTTTGGAACCTAAAAAATTCCATGTTAAATACTAAAAAAAATATTTAAATCAGTATAAATTAAAGGGGGTCCAAACATGGATATAACAGACTACAAAATTATAGAAATATTGCAAGAAGATGGTAGAATTTCTATGAAAGATTTAGGTAAAATAGTTGGTTTAACTTCCCCAGCTGTATCTGAAAGAGTTAAAAGACTTGAAGAGTCTGGAATTATACAAGGTTATAAAGCTATAGTAAATCCAGATAAGTTAGGTAGAGTAATTAAATCTTTTATAAATATATCTTTACCTAGTGAAAATTACAGCAATTTCATAGAATATGCTAAGGATGATAATCGTATTGTAGAATGTCATCATATAACTGGTGAAGACTGTTTACTTTTAAAAGTAATAGTTAAAGATATGTATGAACTTGAGAAAGTCATTGATAAAATAAAACAAGTAGGTAGAACTAAAACATCAGTTATCTTATCAACAATAATAGAGTCTAAATCAATATTGTAAAATCAATTAAAATAAAAAGGATGCTAAAAGCATCCTTTTTATTTTAATCCCAAATATTCTTCTAGGGTTAAATTATTCATATTAAAATGTTGACTATCTTTTTTTCCTATATATCTATAATGCCATGATTCATACATATATCCTGTGATATCTTCTTTTCCTTCAGGATATCTAAGTATAAAACCATATTTATATGCATTTTCATACAACCATTTAGCTTGTGGTGTATTATCAAACCATGGACCTATTGGTCTTGATGTATTGCCTGTAGTTATATCTAATACTAATCCAGTTTGATGTTCACTAAATCCAGGTCTAGCAGAGTATCTATCTGCTTCTGCTTTTCCATCTTTTTTCACATAATTATTATATAACTGTACTTGAGTATTATAACTTCTATAACCGCTTCTAATATTTATTATAATCCCATCTTTTTTTGCTGCTGCTTTCATTTCCTTAAAAGCTTTCATTGCTTCTGTGTCCTCTCGCCCGCTTTCAGGAGCATAGTCTTTAGGAAGTCCATAATCTTTATTTACTACTAATATACCATCTATATATAAAGGTTTTTCTCCTTCTACATAATCACTTATATTGTGCTTTGGTTTTTCTTCTTTAACTTCATGAACTTGTGTTTTTTGTTCATCTGCATAAGTATCTTTTTCTTTAGATGCTATCAAGCTATAAATCTGAAATACAAATACTGCAATAGCTATAGCAATTACTCCTTTTTTCAACATATCTTCCCCCATATTTCAATTTCTAAACAATATAAATAATTATACTTTATAATTACATTTACTTCTACTAAATTATTTATTTTGTCATTTTATGTAACTTATTTAAATTATGACTTATAATATAAAAAGGGTATCTCAATTTTGAGATACCCTTTTTATATTATAAAGCTATAGCTTTTTCTATTCTATCTAATCCTTCTTTTATATTATCTAATGAAGTTGCATAAGAAAGTCTTATGTAGTTATCATTTCCAAATCCTATTCCTGGTACAACTGCTACTTTTGCATCATCTAATAAGTAATCTGCAAAATCTATTGAATTATTTATAACTTTTCCATTTATAGTTTTACCTATTAATTTGCTTATGTTTACCATTACGTAGAAAGCTCCTTGTGGCTTTAAGCAAGATAAGTTTTCTATAGAATTTATCTTTTCAACCATAAAATCTCTTCTTTCTTTAAATGCTTTAATCATTTCATTTAAAGTTTCTTCTGGACCATTAAGTGCTTCTATAGTTGCATATTGAGCTATAGTATTAGGATTTGATGTAGCATGACTTTGGAAATTAGACATAGCCTTAGCTATTTCCTTATTACATGCAGTGTATCCTATTCTCCATCCCGTCATAGCATAAGCTTTTGCTACTCCATTTACTACTATAGTTAAATCTTTTATGTCTTCATTGAATGAAGCTATACTTGTATGAGTTCCTTCATATAATAATTTTTCATATATTTCATCTGATATTATATATATATTATGTTTAACAGCTAAATCAGCTATTGATCTTAAATCATCTTCTTTATAAGCAGTACCTGTTGGGTTATTTGGTGTATTTAATATTATAGCTTTAGTTTTATCTGTTATAGCAGCTTCTAAAGCTTCAATAGTATATTTAAACTCAGCTTCTTCTGGACACTCAACAAATACAGGGTTTGCATCTACAAGTCTAACTAATTCTGGATAGCTTACCCAATATGGATTAGGTACTATTACTTCATCCCCTGGACTACATATTGCTGATAAAGTATTAAATAAAGAATGTTTAGCTCCATTTGATACAACTATTTGATCTTGTGTATATTCTAATTTGTTATCTCTTTTTAATTTATCACATATAGCTTTTTTTAAACTTTCCATTCCTGAAGCTGCTGTATATCCTATGCTTTCATTTTCTATAGCATTTATTGCTGCATCTCTTATATGCTTAGGAGTTCTAAAATCTGGTTCCCCAGCCCCAAATCCTATTATGTCTATCCCCTGAGCCTTTAAACTCTTAGCTTTGGCAGTTATAGCTAAAGTTACTGATGGCTGAATCGACTTTAATTTATTTGATATGTTTTTTCTCATGTTTTATCCTCCCCCAAATTTAAGTCACCTTTTGTAAAATCGTTTTCCATGAAATTATTAATTAAACCTTTGCTTCCCAAAGGCTTTAAATATAAATACAATAAAAGTGTATTAACCTTAAATTGTTAATACACTCTTATAATATACAAATTTCTTAAAATTGTCTATATTTAAATTTTAAAAAATTTTACTTAAATTCTATTATATCTATATAAGTAATTTGTTATTCCATAAGTCATATATGATTTTATAACTCCAGTGTCTTCATTAGGTCTTATTAGCTTTCTAGTAGACACTATATCAGCATAGCCTATAAGAAAAATATCTATACTCTCATTTTTTAATATGTCAAATACATTAAATAAATCATCTTTACCCATACTATTATTTTTATAAAACTCAAGTAATGTCATATGGTATCTTACATATTTATATAAGATATTTATATTTTTTTCACTTAACCTTAAATTTTTACCTATTTCAAAAATTTCATTTGCACCTATAACTTCATGTTTTTTAAAGTGAACTCTACCATTATCATCAATAGTTTGAGCTAATGGTTTCCCCATATCGTGCAAAAATATACCTAATTTTATAAGTTCTTTTTTCCTAATTCCATCATCTAATTTTTCATTTAAATTTTCAAATACTTTAGATCTTATATGTGTATCGAAAAATGATTCTTCTTGTATTATTTCTTCTAAAAGTTCTAATGCTAGTATTGAATGTTCAAAACAATTTATAACGTGAAATTTACATTCACCAACAGTTTTCATCTTCGATATAATAGGAAGTACTTGTTCTAATTCACCTAATTTATCCATATCTCTTAGATGATTACAACTATTTTCACTTTTTATACAATCCATTAGCTTCTTAACTAATGTCATGTTTTATCACCTCTATTTTATAAATCTAAAACTTGTTTATATACTATATCTTTTTTAAGTTTTCTTTCTTTACATACAACTTTAATTGCATCTTTTTTAGTTGTGCCCTCTTCCATAAGCTTTATTACATATTCTCTATCATTTAGATTATCATATTCACAAGTTTTTTCTATTTCACCCTTAAATCCTTCAACTATAAGTACAAATTCACCTTTTACTTCTCTTTCATTGAATATATCTATACATCCCTGTATATCATTTCTTATTACTTCTTGATACTTCTTAGTTAATTCTCTATTTATAGCAATATTTCTGTTTCCTAATATTTTAAGCATATCTTTTAATGTATCTTTTAATCTGTGTGGTGATTCATAAAATATTATAGTTCTTTTTTCATGTTTTAGTTCTTCTAATTGTTCTCTTCTTCTTTTTTTGTCTCTATCTAAAAATCCTTCAAATGCAAATTTACCTGTTTCAAGACCTGAACCTATTAAAGCTGTTATTGAAGCTGTAGCTCCAGGTAAAACAACTACTTCTACATCATTTTCTATAGCTTGTTTTATTATTTCCTCTCCTGGATCTGATATACCAGGCATTCCTGCATCACTTATTAATGCTATATTTTCTCCACTTAATAATTTATTTATTAGATATTCACCTTTATTATCCTTGTTGTGTTCATGATAACTTGTTAGTGGCTTAGATATCTCAAAATGATTTAAAAGTTTAATACTATGTCTAGTATCTTCTGCTGCTATTAAATCAACTTCATTTAACACTCTTAAAGTCCTATATGTTATATCTTCTAAGTTTCCTATTGGAGTTCCACATACATATAATTTTCCACTCATTTACTTCTCTCCTATATCCTCATTTGCGTATATATCATTGATTGCTTTAGTGTATTGCCCATCTTCATCATAAACATATAGTGGGTCTAATATTTTTAAATCCGGTCTTCCACCTTTAGTAAATTGAACTAACATTATATTAGGAGCTTTTCCTTGTTTTGGGTGTATAAATTGAATTTGTTTAGGTTCTAATTTATATTTTCTTGCCAATGTTATTATTTCTATTAGTCTTGTTGGTCTATGAATCATATAAAATTTTCCTAAGTCTTTTAGTAATCTAGATGAAGATCTTATTACATCTTCTAAGTTGCATTTAACTTCATGTCTAGATATAGCTTTTTTATCATTAGGATTTTTAATTCCGTTATCATGCATATATGGAGGATTTGAAGTAACTACATCAAATTTATTAACTTCTAAAGTTTCATCTATAGTTCTTATATCTCCATTAACTATCTTTACTCTATCTTGTAAATCATTTAATAATACAGATCTTGTTGCCATCTCATATACTTCTTCTTGTATTTCAACACCTATTATTTCTTTAGCTTCACTTTTTCCAGCTATAAGTATTGGTATTATACCTGTTCCTGTTCCTAAATCTACAACACTAGCTCCTCTTTTTACCTTTGCAAAGTTAGCAAGTAATACAGCATCTACTCCAAAACAAAAACCTGTTGTATCTTGTATTAACCTCAGTCCTTTTAATTGAATATCATCTATTCTTTCCGTGTCTTTTATCTTTACGTCCATAAATTTACTCCTTGCTATAAAAAATCTATAATTTAAAGGGTAGGAATTATCCTACCCCATATTAATCTTCTAGTTTTCTTAACTCTCTTAGAGTTTCTGCATCAAGTTTTTCATCTCTTGAACCACAGCCTCCACACTTTCTTGCTTCTTGTAAAACCTTTATATCTTCTACTTCGTATAATTTGATATTTTTATCTTGTAATTCTACCTTAGCTTGTTCTAAAAGTGGATTAATTTCTATTACTTTACCTTTTCCATCTGGAACTTGAACTACTGATCCTACTGTAGGCATTTTTTCTAATGCTTCACTATATACATCATGTTCATATTTTAAACAACAGAATAATCTACCGCATATACCCGAAATTTTAGTTGGATTAAGTGATAAATTTTGGTCTTTAGCCATTTTTATAGAAACAGGTTGGAAGTCTCCTAACCACGAAGAACAACATAAGCTTCTTCCACATGGCCCTAATCCTCCTATAGATTTAGCTTCATCTCTTACACCTATTTGTCTTAATTCTATTCTTGTCTTAAATATAGATGCTAAATCTTTTACAAGCTCTCTAAAATCTATTCTTCCTTCTGCTGTAAAGTAGAATATTAACTTATTTCTATCAAATGTATACTCACAATCTATAAGAAACATTGTTAAATTATGTTCTTTTATTTTTTGTTGACATACTTCAAAAGTTTCTTTTGCCTTTTCTTTATTCTCTAAATATATCTTAGTATCTTCCTCAGTCGCTATTCTAACGATAGGCTTTAAAGGTGATACAAGTTCACTTTCATCTAATTCTTTAGGTCCTACAACAACCTTACCGTATTCTAATCCCCTTGCAGTTTCTACAACTACATCTATAGTTTTCTCTATTTCAAAATCTACAGGATCAAAATAATATATTTTCCCTGCACTTTTGAATCTAACACCCACTATTCTTATCATTTAATCACCTCATATATATTTAAAGCCATTACTTGTACACTCAAATTAAAGTTACAATTGCTTCTTAACTTTTTCTTAGTCTCCTCTATTATATCAATAATCTTAGATACTTGAGAATAGTTAATTTTTTTACTCATATTTTGCAAATACGTTATTTTATCTATATTTATAATCATATCTTTATCTATATTTTCTTTTAACATCATTATATCCCTAAAATAATTTATAGTTATATCTAAAACTTCTATTATATTATCTTTATATTTATCATATTTATTAGGAAGCTCTAATACTTCTACTACATTTTTTTCTAACATTATTTGTATATTATTTTGGATATCTTCTCTCATAATCATAAAGTCTGATGACTCAGATAACTCCAATGCTTTACTAATACTTCCTCTTGAAAAAGTTGATAACATACTAGATTTTTTTTCATCTATACCTCTATCTTCTAAATACCTTTTTAATTCCACCAGTGGTATTGGTAAAAACTTGACTATATCACATCTAGATTTTATTGTATCTAGTAAAGAATTTTTATTATTAGTTATAAGTATTATTATTACATATATAGGAGGTTCTTCTAATGTTTTTAATAATGCATTTTGTGACTCTATAGTCATTTTTTCTGCATTATTTATTACATAGATTTTATAATCACCATGTGGTTTTATTATTACATCTGTTTGCAAATTTCTTATTTGAGCAATTTTTATACTTGCACCTTGAGGTTCTATATTTATATAGTCTGGGCTATTTTCAATATGTTCTGTTTTAAGTAAGTACTTTGCAAACTCTTTTGCAAATGTACTTTTTCCAACTCCATCTATTCCCTCAAATAAATATGCATGATTTATCTTATCTTTTTTAATAGAATTTGATAAATATTTTTTTGCAAAACTCTGACCTATAATTTTATCAAAATACATATTTACTTCTCCATAGAATCTATAGTTTCTTTAACTATTTTGTATATTTCTTCATGAATACTGTCTATACTTCTTAAATTTTCATTTTCTATACAGTTAATTTTCTTCCAATCATACTTATCCGCTATATATAAAGCATTATTATAAGATCTAGTTAAATACTCTATATCACCTTCATGTATATCTTTTTTATCATCACCTGTAAATTTATTTTTTCTATTTTCCATAAGTCTTTTACTAAACTCTATAGGAACATCTAAAAATACTACACAATCTGGTTTTGGTATTTTATATAAATTAAACTCATAATCAAATAACCAATTAATAAATTTATCTCTTTCATTTTCATCCATTTTAGATGCTTGATGAACCATATTAGATGTAGTGTATCTATCCGCTATTATAATTCCACCTTCATTATAAAACGACTCCCATTCAGTTTTAAAAGATGCATATCTATCTGCTGCAAAAAAGGTAGATGCTACATACGCATCAACATCGTCAGCATTTTTTCCAAAATCTCCATTCAAATACATTTTTACTAAAGCAGATGATTCTGATTTATAATTTGGATATTCCACTTTTTTTACATTATATCCATCTTCAATTAATTTATTATATAATTTTTTAGTTTGAGTAGCCTTTCCACTAGCATCTGAGCCACTCTCTATAATTATTAACTTACCTTTCATATTTTACACCTATCACTATATAAGCAAATTTATTAAAACTATATATCCTTGCTTAAAAGTTAATTCCTTTCTACTTAGTTTGCTTTATGTCTATAGTTTGAATATATTCAAGATTAGAATCTTTAACTCCGCTAACATTCATACCTTTTTCTCTACATTCTATAATATATTCAATAACTTCTTCCGTAATCTCTTCTCCAGGAGATACTAAACTAATACCAGGTGGATATGGAATAATATATTCACCAGCTATTTTGCCTATACTATCATTTATTTTAACATTTTTTTTATCAGTGTAAAATGCCTCTCTTGGAGTTAATATTTTTTTAGGCATATTCAATGGATAATATATATTTCTTAATGTAGATTCATCTTTATACTTTTTATCAATCTCATATAAAGCCTCTTTTAATTTAGAAAAATCTTCTTTTGTATTTCCTATAGTCGATATAAGTAAAACTCCATAATAATTAGCTAACTCAACTTGTATTTTATATTTTTCTCTTAAAATTTTTTCTAAATCATATCCTGTTATTCCTAATTTTTTTGTGTTTAAAAATATCTTAGTTTTATCGTCAGATTCATCTGTTGAAATATATTTAAGTTTATAAATATCATTTTTAAATTCTGATATATTTCCAAGTAACTCCTCCATCAAATCTTTTCCTTTATTTAAGTAAATATTTACAGCAATCTCTAGAGATGCCATAAGTAAATAAGATGGACTTGATGATTGTGTTATTCTAAGCATATTAGATAATCTATTCTCATCTATTCTATTACCCTTAATATGGATCATAGATGACTGTGTAAATGCTGGCAATGTCTTATGTGTACTTTGTATTACTAAATCTGCACCTTGACTCAATGCAGTATCTGGTAGTTTATCACTTAATCCTAAATGAGCTCCATGAGCTTCATCTACTACTACAATCATATCTTTACTATGAGCATACTCGCAAATGCTTTTTAGGTCACATATATTTCCAAAATAAGTTGGATACGTCAAGAATAATGCTTTTGCATCCAAGTTACTATCTATAACAGTCTTTACATGTTCAAATTTAACTCCATTTAAAGTATTACTATGATCATTTATATTTGCTTTTATATATACAGGGTTTATATCTCCAACAATACATGCATTTATAGCTGATTGGTGACATTCTCTATTCATTATAATCTTTTCTTTAGGCTTTGTTACAGCCATTATAGCTGCCTCAATTCCACAAGTTGATCCATTTATCAAATAATATGTTTTATCGCTTTTAAATGTCTCTGATGCTATTTTAAGTGATTCCATTATACATTCTTCAGGTGAATGTAAATTATCTGTTCCAGGTACTTCTGTTGTATCTAGTTTATATAAATTTTTAAACAAATCTCCATATCCTAATTTATCATAAATATTCCCTTTTTTATGACCTGGAACATGAAATGATATTATGTTTTCATCAACTAAATTTCTTAACGAATTTATAATAGGTGTTTCCATCTTTATAGCTTTAGGTAAATATTACACTAAAGCTCCTCCTTTCAATAATACACTTTATTATACAAATAAAAGCCACTTATTAAAGTGACTTTTACATTAAAATTTTATTAAGTTATATTCTTATATTTATTTTACACTTCATTCTTTAAAATACAAGTTAGTTTATTAAATTTATTATAACAAAATAAAAAAGATTACGCGGCTACGTCCTACTCTCCCAGGCAGCTTCCCACCAAGTACCATCGGCGCTAAAGAGCTTAACTTCTGTGTTCGGAATGGGAACAG
>NZ_BAAACP010000013.1:0-93026 GCF_039521565.1 Paraclostridium tenue | reverse complement strand
AATCCATGACTTGTTGATGGTCCACTTCTTACGTTTAATGATGTTGCTGTTACTACTTTTGTTTTCACAGTTCCTTCATTTGGTTTTTCACCTGGATTTGGATTAGTATTTGTATTACTATCTCCAGCATCTTTTAAGTAATCACTTGATACGTACGCTTCTTTTCCTTTATATTTTATCTTTGACCATCCATTACTTTCTGATATCACTTCTACTCTTTCATTATGTTTTAACGTTCCTATTAATCCATGGCTTGTTGATGGTCCACTTCTTACATTTAATGTTGTTGCTGTTACTACTTTTGTTTTCACAGCTCCTTCATTTGGTTTTTCACCTGGATTTTGATTAGTATTTGTGTTATTATCTCCGGCATCTTTTAAATAAACACTTGATACATATCCTAATCTTCCATTATACTTTATCTTTGCCCATCCGTTGTTTTCTGATATCACTTCTACTTTTTCATTGTTTCTTAAACTTCCTATCAAAGCATTGCTTGTTGACGGACCACTTCTTACGTTTAAAGATGTTGCTGTTACTACTTTTATTTTTGTTATCACTGTATCTGGTAATGCTTCAGATGGTGTCTCAGGTTTTTTATCTGGTATATTATTATCTATGTTGGATAAAAATTCACTTGATACATATCCTAATCTTCCATCATATTTTATCTTTGACCATCCATTATTTTCTGATAGTAATTCTACAATACTTCCTTTACTCAACTTAGCAATCACTCTATAACTTGTAGATGCTCCACTTCTCATGTTGAGATTATTTACATTAACTATTTTTTTATTAGTTGATTGATTGGTATTACTTATATTTGTACTTATATATTCACTAGAAACCCAACCACTTTTTCCATTTGCCGCACTTATTTTATACCATCCATTATCACTTTGAAGTATAGTAACCTTCTCATTTTTTTTAACCATAAAAATAACTGAATGACCAGTTGAAGGCCCACTTCTTACATTTAATGATGTTGCTGTTACTATTCCTTCTTGGTTAGACGCAAATGCATTTGTAGCTGTCAATGGTATTAATGCCAGAGTAGCCATTGCTATTTTTCGCTTCAACACATATTCCCCCATTCTGTTGATATCATATACTTAAGTTAATTATACGACAATTTATATATATATTAAATATAAAAGGTTAAAATTTTGTAACTTTTTCTTTATAAGTAAAAAAACACCATTTAATATGTATTTTTTACTTGCATAAAAATAAAAGAGATGGGAATATCCCATCTCTTTTATTCATTTATAACTATAGCTAAGATTTCTAACTCTTCATCTCCAGTATTTTCTAAATAATGAGAGTCTCCATCTGCTGTATAAACTACATCTCCTGAACCTATAGGTTGCATAAATCCATTATCTAAAACTCTTCCTTCACCTTTTAGTATGTAATATACTTCAAAATCAGTAGTATGATCATGCACTCCTATAGATGCTCCCGGATCTAAAACTAATTTAGATATTAATTTAGCTCTTCCTTTTAATTCTTTTCCTTCAATTAAATGATACATAGTAGTAGTTCCTCTACCATCTCTTAACTTATTTACTTTATTAACAGTTAATTCTTGTGGCCTTTTTATCATTTAAATCTCCCCCCTATATGATTACTATAATTTTAACATATTTACAAAACATAATCATACATGAGAGCTAAAATTTTATAATTTATTTTTTACATCAACTTTATATTTTTTAGTTAGCTTTTCTATAAAGGTATTTTGTTTTTCTAACATTAATTGTTCTTTTAATGATTCCTTTACATCTTCTAAAGACTTCATTCTCTCATCTGTTTTCTTTATTATATGATATCCATATTTTGTTTCTACAAGTTTTGGACTTATTTCTCCTTTATTTAATTTAAATGCTACATTCTCAAATTCAGAAACCATCTGTCCCTTTCCAAAGAAACCTAAATCTCCTCCACTTTGAGCACTTGTATCCTCAGAATACTTTTTTGCTAACTCTTCGAAACTTACTCCTTCTAGTGCTTTTTTTAACACATCTTCAGCTATTTTTTTATTTTCCTTTAATTTAGCTTCATCTAATTTCTTATCATTTTCATCTGTATTTTTAATTAATATATGTGATGCTTTTACTTCATTAAACTTATCTTTGTTTTCATTATAATATTTCTCAACATCTTTATCTCTTATATTAGATTCTTTTTCTATTTCTTTTGTTGCTATAGTTTCTTTTTCTATTGTTTTTTTAATTTCATCTTTTGTTAATTTAAATTTCTTTAAATAACTCTCTTCATCTAACCCAAAACTTTGAGATATAGTTGTCATTAACGACTTATATTGACTTTCTATATCCTTTTTATCTACTTTAATTTTATTTTTAACCCCTTCTTGATATAACATTTCTGTAGTTGTTATATAATCTATCATATTTTGTTCATAATAATCTATCTGCTCATCAGTCATTTTAGTTTTTCCATTCATATAAAATATAGGTTCCATTCTGTTTTTTAATTCTTTTTCTTTTATCTTCACATCTCCAACTGTTGCTATTATCTTATTATCACTATAATTTCTACTTGTTGCTGGTAAAACTCTTCCTTTTTCCTTTCCTATATAAAATCCGGAACCTATTCCTACAGTTAGAATACCTAATACAATTAGTATTTTTTTACTTAAATTCTTTTTTTCTTTATCCATATTTTATTTAAACTCCTTTTATAATTTTAAATTGTTTATAAATACTCTACATTATAGATGTGAATTCTATATGAATACAAAATATTTTTTATTATATGTATTTTTCACATTAAAAAATAAAGTAAAAATATAATTTATTTTAAAATTATATTTACATTTTATTTTTTTTAAACTATAATAATATTCAGAATATTTTTCGTAATCAACTTAATTTATAATAGATATCGAATTATATTTTAATTATTAAAATGTCCTAAAAAAAGTATGAATTATTTATCCATACTTTTTTTATTATAAATTTCATTAATTATAAATATCTTGATAATACGTATTCTTTTCTAGACAATTCATATCTATGGCATTTAACGTATCTTACTTTGTTTTTTGTTACAATTTTTTTATTATAAGTTGTTACATACTTAAATCCTAAATTCTTCAAAGATTTTGTTGATTTTTTATTATCTTCATAAGTTGTTGCTATTAATTTTTCTAGTTTTAAAAATTTAAATCCATATTCTAATAAGTATTTCGTCAGATCTGTTGCTATATCATTTCCCCAGTACAATGGATTTACACATATACCCATATATGCTTCTGTATCTTTTTCAGAAACATTATTTAAACCTATATTTCCTATTAATTTTTTATTATGCTTATCTATAATTGCCCAATGATTTACATTTCCTTTTTTATAACTATCTATAAAGTTTTTTCGTATAAATCGCTTTGTTTCACTTATAGATTTGTGTACTTTTATAGGTAAATACTTTACTACTTTCTCTTGACTATAATATTCAAACATACTAGTTGCATCTTCTAAGGTTATAGGTCTTAATATATATCTATTACTTTCTATTATTTTCATTTGAGGATATATAGAATCTTTCATATGATAATTACCTCCTTAAATTTCAATAATATTATTTAATATGCTTATATTTTTAAAATTGTTAATGCATGTATAAAAAAAGATATAAAGAGATATTAAAAAATATCTACTTTATACCTTAATTAATCATTTTATTTTCTGTGAAGCTTTGAGTAAACTCCTGATTTTTCAATAAGTTCTTTATGAGTTCCTCTTTCCTCTATTCCATTTTCTGTTAAAACTATTATTTCATCTGCATTTTGTATTGTCGATAATCTATGAGCTACAACTAAATTAGTTCTATTTCTCCCTAGCTCTTCTAGTGATTTTTGTATTTCATATTCAGTAACATTATCAAGTGCTGATGTAGCTTCATCTAGTATCATTATAGGTGGATTTTTAAGGAAAATTCTCGCTATAGAAATTCTTTGCTTTTGACCTCCAGATAACTTAACTCCTCTTTCACCTACATAAGTATCATAACCTTGCGGTAATGTCATTATAAATTCATGTATTCTTGCTTTTTTGCAAGCATCTATTACTTCTTCATCTGTTGCATCTGATTTACCTATTATTATATTTTCTTTTATAGTTCCAGTAAATAAAAATACATCTTGTGCAACAACTCCAATATTTTTTCTAAGTGAATTTAAACTCACCTCTTTAATGCTTTTACCATCTATTTTAATATCTCCCTCAGAGAAATCAAAAAATCTAGGGATAAGATTACACAATGTAGTTTTCCCACCACCTGATGGTCCGACTAATGCTACTGTTTTTCCTGCTTCTATAGATAATGTAAGATTACTAAATACTTCATTATCATCTTCATAAGTAAAAGATACATTTTCTATTTCTATATTTCCTTTTACATCTTTAAGCTCTATAGGATTTTTAGCTTCTTTTTCAGTTTCTTCATTTATTATCTCTGTAAATCTTTCAAATCCTGTCATACCATTTTGGTATTGTTCTGTAAAGTTTATTAATTTTCTAATAGGTTGTATAAACATTTTTACATATAAAAGATATGCTGCAAAATCTCCTAAATTTATATAGTGCATATAAGTAAAATACCCTGCTACTATTAAAACTACCAATTCTAGGACATCTATAAATAAAAACATTCCAGAAAAATATTGTGCCATAACCTTATAAGCACTTTCTCTTGCATGTCTAAATATATTATTAGATTCATTAAACTTTTCAAGTTCTTGCTTTTCAGTACAAAATGATTTTGTAACTCTCATTCCTGCTATACTATTTTCTAAAGTAGCATTTACATCACCAGTTTTTACCCTAGTTTCTTTAAATGCTCTATTCATTCTTTTTCTCTGAGTTATAGCATATAAAAGTATAAACGGTAATATTGCAAATACAATTAGTGTAAGTGGGACATTAATTCTAAGAAGTATTAAAAATGAACCAACTAACATAACTAAAGATACAAATAAATCTTCTGGACCATGGTGTGCAAGTTCTGAAACTTCCATAAGGTCATTTATAATCCTAGACATTATAACCCCAGATTTATTATTATTAAAATACTGATTAGGAAGTTTTTGTAGATGAGTAAATACATAACTTCTCATATCTGCTTGCATTCTTACACCTACTACATGTCCCCAATATTGCATAAAGTAATTTAATCCTGCCTTTATTATAAATATTAATAGTAAGCTTATAGCAAATACCATTAACATTCTTAAATCTTTATTTGGCACAACTTCATTCATTATATTTCTAGTTATCATCGGATAAACTAAATCACACAAAGCAACTGTAAAAGCTGCTAATAAATCAAGTATAAATAATTTTTTATATGGTTTATAATACTTAATAAATTCTTTTAACATAAAATACCTCCATTTCTCTAATATTATATACCCAAAACCTAATAAATGTATTAGAATTTTTTAATTATATTCTAAATTTAATTATTTTTGCAAGTTTTAACATATATATTTAAGTTTAATCAATTATATGACTATTCTAAAAATATGTATTTTATTCTTAAATAAGTTACATAACATATAGAAAAATCATTATTTTTTAAATATACTCGTTTCTAAATTTATATATGCATAATATTTCTAAATTCTTTTATATTACTTCTACTAACAGGTATTTCTCTATCTATATCTTTTAACTTTAGTATATATGTACTGTTAAACCATGGTATTATTTCTTTTATTTTATTTACATTTACAATATATGATCTATGAGTCTTAAAAAAATAATTTGCTGAAATACTTTTGTAAAATTCAGAGATAGAACTTTTAACTATATACTTATTATCGATTGAATAAACTATAGTATCTCTTTCTCTTGCTTCACAGTAATATATATCACTAGATTTTAAAACTACCATTTTATCATCTTTCCATAAAGTTACAGTATCATGCATATCTGTCTTTTCCTCTATGTTGCACTGTCTTCTATTTTTCAATTCAATTTCACTATCTTTTAACTTATCTAATGTATTTATTATTCTTTGATCAGAATATGGCTTTAACACATAATCAAATGCTTCTAATTCAAAAGCTTTAACTGCATGTTCTTTATATGCTGTAATAAATACTATTTTAGGTTTAAATTTAAATTTATCTATAGTTTTAGCAAGCAACATTCCATCTAACATAGGTATATTTATATCTAAAAATATAATATCTATAACATTTTCTTGTATAAACTTTAGTACATCTAAGCCATTATCAAATTCACTTATAATTTTTATATCACTATAATTTTTTATAAAATATTTAAGTTCTTCTCTTGCTGGAAACTCATCTTCAACTATAATACAATTCATAATTTAATCCTCCTATATTGAAAACTCTATTTTTGTACCTGGGTTTAACTTTTTTATAACTAACCCATTTCCATACATAAGTTTTATTCTTAGATGAACATTATAAAGTCCTATTTTATTTTCTGGCATATTTCCATTTTTAACTTTATTTATGATTTCATCATCAATTGTAATCCCATTATTTTCTACACTTACAATAGTCTTATAATCACTATTTTTAACTGTTATTTTTACAGTTCCTTTTCCTCCATTGTTTCTTATACCATGAATAATTGCATTTTCAACTAATGGTTGAATTATTAAGCTAGGTATCTTTACATTAATTTTTTCATCTATATCATATATAACATTTAACTTATCTCCAAATCTGGCTTTCTCAATTTCAACATAAGCTTTAACTTGTTCTAATTCTTTTTTTATATCTATTACAGTATCACTAAATTCTAGATTATATCTTAAAAAAGTAGCTAAATTTATGATTAAACTTCTTGCACTATCTGGATTAATTCTTATAAATGAAGTTATCGTATTTAATGCATTAAATAAAAAGTGTGGATTAATTTGAGTCTGTAAAACTTTTATTTCTGCTTTATTTGCAGCTTCTTTTATCTTCTCAAGTTTTGATAATTCCATTAATGTAGATATCATTTGTGATAACCCTATAGCTAGAGCTTGTTGAGAATCTGTTATTTCTCTTTGTTTTGAATAATATATTTTAAGTGTTCCTATAGTTTCATTTTTTTCTTTTAGCGGGATTAACATAGCTGTCTTTAGTGGTGTTTTTTGATCAGCAAAATATTCTTCTTTAGTTTCTTTTACATATATAATGTCTCCCTTATATATGCATTCCTTAGTTATACTGCTTAATGTTTTAGTCTTTTCTTTAAAATATTCTTCACCTATTCCTACATACGCTAAAACAGTTTTTTTATTTGTTATAGAAACTGCATCAGCTCCTATATCATCTTTTATTATTTCGCAAACCTTATATAATGAATCCTTATTCATATTTCTAAAATAAGGTAGAGTTTCATTAGTTATATCTAAAGCTAATTTTGCTTGCTTAGCTGCAATTTGTTCTTTTTCCTTTTTTAAACTTTGTAATATAGATATTAAAAATCCAGTTCCCATTTGACCTATTATCATAGGCACGTATATGTAGTGCACAATTAAATTAGCTTCTTTATAAGGCTTTGATAATAAAAGTATTATTTGCATCCCTATACTCTCTACAAATATCCCACATATAATTCCAATTAACCACTTTTTATCATTAGGAGTTTTGTCACATAAATAACCTGACAATGTACCAGCAATTATACTTGTTATAAGACATGGTAGAGATGTTATCCCATTTATATCAATTAAAAATCTATGCATACCCGCTACTGATCCAGATATTATACCTACTATAGGTCCAAATAAAATTCCACCTGATACTATAGCTATATTTCTTACATTAGCAATAGAACCGTTCACATCAATTCCTATGTAAGTTCCTATAATTGCAATTCCACTAAATATTCCTGAAATTATAATCAAATTTAATTTACTATTTTGTTCACTTTGTAATATACGTTTAAAAAAATTTATTTTACTAATCAATATTAATATAACTATCAAAAAACTAGTTTTTTCCATCAATTCAATTGCTATTATACGATTTGTCACAAAACCATCTCCGTACCAATTTTTTCTATATAGTTATTATATAATACTATATACAAAGAGTATATGTGTTGATTTTACAACTTTAATTTTAAACATTTTTTTAATTACAATTTTGTAATCCAAGGTAACAAGGGTGTAACTGTTATATAAAATTTTTCTATGTTAATATTTATATATAGAAAGATAAAGAAAAGAAATTATAATAACATAAATAAATATAAAAAAGAAAAGAGGTTTTACATATGAAAAAATCAATATTAGTTTTATCAGTATTAGTTGGAGGATTATTCTTAATAAATCCTACTCATGAAATATCATTTGCACAAGGAAATACTACATCATCTGTAAAACAGCAAACAACATTAACTCAAGCTGATGCAGAAAAGCTTTTAATAAATAATAACAATAAAGTAAATTACATATTCAAAGGAATTTCAGATAATTTTAAAACTTTACAAGAAAAAGGATTAAAAGGCTATGTATTCTTACCAAATGTAGATACTGATATGGCATATTTTGTTGATGAAAATACTTCACATATCTACTATTTCCATCCAAGTGGATACTTAGAGTTAATAAAATAATAAATAATAAAAGGCCATGTATTTATTTTATACATGGCCTTTTATTATTTTATTTCATTACATCCTTTATTACTCTTAATGCATTTTTATAATATATTTTTTCTATCTCTTCAGTTTTAAAGCCTTCTCTTTCTAATTGTATTGCAAGTTTTCCCATTTCGCTAGCATCCTTTATTTCAACCTCACATCCTATTCCATCAAAATCAGACCCTAATGCTATAACATCTATTCCACCAATGTTTTTTATATGTTTTATATGATTTATCATATCTTTTATCATAGTCTTAGGAGTATCTCCTATAAATGCACTACAGAAATTTATTCCTGTAACTCCACCTGAATTAGCTAAAGTTTTTATCATGTCATCAGTTAAGTTTCTACTATGATTAGTTATCTTCCTCGCATTTGAATGAGTTGCTATAAATGGTGTTTTAGATAATTTTGCTACATCATAAAATCCTGCATCTGATAAATGTGATACATCTACTATCATCCCTAGCTCATTCATTTTATTTACTACTTCTATTCCAAAATCTTTTAATCCTTTTGCATTATATTCAGGTTTAATGTGGGGATATCCTATTTCATTTTCATGATTCCATGTTAAAGTTATCATCCTTACTCCTAAATTATAAAACTTATTTAAATTTTCTATATTACCTTCTAAAACAGCACCTTCTTCTATAGATAATAATGCACTTACCTTACCTTTTTTTTCATTATCAATTATTTCTTTATAATTAGTTGCCAAACTTATTAAATCATCATTTAAATTTACCTCTTTATGAAACTTATTAACCATATTCATACAATGCTTATTTGGTTCTTTACAATTTTCTATATCTACATACAAAGCAAAAGTTTGAGCTAAACAGTTACCTTTCATTAATTTTTCTATATCCACAGAATGAGAATTTATTTTTAGCTTATCATCTTCCTTAATACTTATTAATTTATCTATTGTATCACAATGCAAATCTATGAATTTCATTTTAAATCCTCCCCTAGTAATTAAATTATATACTAATATTATAGTTATGATTATATTAAATGACTATACAAATGTTTATGTCGTTTATTAATACTTACAGCACTATTTTATTATATTTATTAGCTTGAAATATATAAAGTTATTAGCTATATTTAAAGTAAGTAATGAATAATTTTTTAACAAATTATTATTATATAAAATAGGAGGATTTTATGTTGTTTGAATGTTTCTATTATCCATCATTAATTGATAATAAAATAATTAAATCTTATAAAAATTTGATAGAATTTAAATTTGGTGATAAAGTACCAACAAAAACACTTTATTATAATTATGGCGAAAGTTTTATCATTCATCATGGTGAGGAATTTTTTAAAGTTGAAGACGGTGTATTGACTAATTCTATAGATTTTAAAGATATATCATTTCCTACTAATATAGTTTTTAATAAAGGTAATCAACTTAAAGTTTCATCTCCTAAAGAATTAAAATCTATACGTTTAGTATTAAAAGGTGAATTTGAATTAGAAAAAAAACTAGGAAATTTATTCTTTTTATATAATTCTATAATGCCAAAGATAAAACATACTCAATACGATATCCTATCAATTCTAACTAATAGCTCACGTGATTTCATATTCATAAACGATGAATTAGATATAAATACAAAACAACTCATAGCTGATTTATCATTTATAAAATCTCAAATATGTAATTTACTTTCAGAAAATCCAGATTTGGAAGATTCTTATTTAAATTATATGAATTTTGGATTAGAAGAAAATATATTTAATCTATCTATATATAAATACTTTATAAAAACTTCTAATGAATATAAAGGATATTCTTATCAAGTTTCAAAATCTAAAAAATCATGCCCTAAATCAAAACTTTACAATATGATTAAGTCTTGTGGTCTAGATTGTAATGAATTGTCTTAAATCTTAAAGTCTCTAATACTTTAAAAATTTATTAGGGCTTATTATATTATAGCCCTAATAATTTTTTATTAAATCTATATATTTTTAGCTTTATTTATAATCTTGTTATAAACACCTATCATATGTTCTTCATTAACATACTTGTCTATTTCATCCATTAATATCCATCTTACACCACTATTTTCATCTTCTTTTATAAATAGCTCATCTTCTTCATTAGCCTCTAGTATATATGCTACAGATAAATGCAAATGTGAAGCCACGTATTTACCTTTTTTTATATGAGAGTTTACTGGTAAAATCTCTATAGAACATATATCATTTGTTATTGGATATACATTTTTCACTCCAGTTTCCTCTATCGCTTCCTTTATAGCAACATTTAATAAGTCCTTATCTCCATCTGCATGACCACCAGTCCATCCCCAAGAATTATATATATTATGATGAATCATTAAAACTTTGTCTCTTCTTTTATTTACAATAAATCCCGAACTTGTTATATGACAAATTTCATTTTCTCGAGTTAATATATTTTCGTATTTATTTATACAATCTAATATTATATTTTTATCTTTTCTTTCTTGTTCATTAAAAGGACTATACTTTTTTATATCATCTATGTATTTCATAATCTTACCCTCCTTAAATATATACTATTATATAAACATATTTTTGTATAATAATCAAAATAAAAAATAACTTAACTTAAATCATAATAACTTTTCAGTTTTATAAATTAAAGAAACTATCTCAAATGAGATAGTTTCTTTTTTATTCTACCAATTTGCTATTATTACTCCAAAAGATGCTGCTAATACTACTACATCAACTATAGCTATTAATGTATATAATTTACTTTGTCTATTTTTAGTTATTCTAATACTTCTTGACATATTCATATTAAAAATACCTCCTACAAAGTATTAATAATATATATTATGATAATTAACAAATTATGACATTGTAATTCAATATTTATTTTAAATATCATCAATAAAAAAACTACAGCTATTCAACTGTAGTTTTTTATTTATTATTTATGTTTTACTTTACTGCTTAGCATTTTTACCATTAGCTTAACTTCACCAACTCTTAAAACTACTATACTTATTCCATATACTATAGCTCCTAATCCAACAGAAACTCCTAATTTAATTGTACTTTGTATAAATCCATCGCTCAATATTAAATCTAATATATTATATGTGAATCTAGTTACAAATGCCATTATAAGAGCTGATACTATAGCTTTTATAAGTACAGTTATAATTTTCTTACCACCAAATGCACCTATTTTTCTTCTTAAACTAAAAGCTAATAGTGAAATTGTAGCTAATGAAGATATACTAGTTGCAAATGCTAATCCTCCTAATTGCATATCAGTGTATTTAACGAATGCTAGATTTAGTATTATATTTAAAAACATCGCTATAATACCATTTATCATAGGTGTTTTAGTATCTTGTAATGAATAAAATATTTTACCTAATATATCTCTTAATCCAAAGCCTAGCATACCTACTGAGTAAAATACTAATGCTACTGATGTCATTTGAGTAGCTCTAGCATCAAAATGCCCTCTTTCAAATAACAATCTAACAATAGGAGTTGCTAATATTATAGCTCCTACTGATATTGGTATTATTATTAATATAACTACATTTATAGCAGTTACTATAGATTCTTTAAACTTCTTTTGATTATTTTCCGTTGATAACTTAGAAAGCATTGGATATATAACAGAAGATATTGAAACTATAAACATACCCATAACAAATTGATTTAACTTAGTAGCATAGTTAAGTGCAGATATACTCCCTTCTACAAGAGTAGATGCTATAGTTCTATCTACAATAGTATTAATTTGAGTAACCGCAACCCCTATTAAAACAGGTCCTATTAACCATAACATTTTCTTTAAATATTTATCTTTTAAGTTGATATATGGTCTATATCTATATCCTTTTTTACGAGCAAAAGGATATTGGAATATAAATTGTAGAGATAATCCGAATAATGTACCCCAAGGTAATAAGTTTGGATTTATCATAATACTTAAAAATATTGATGCAATTATAAGTATATTATATGGAACAGACATAAGTCCTGGTATTATAAAGTTTTCTTTAACTTGTAAAAATGCCATCATTATATAACTTATTCCTAAAAACGACATTCCAAGAATTAATACTCTTGTAAAGTATATAGCCTGTTCTAATGTTTTTCCTTCAAATCCTACTGCAAATAGCTTAACTATAGGTCCTGTAAAAATAACACCTATTAATGAAACTATTAAACAAAGTATAATAACTATATTAAGAACATTATTTGTAAATTTAAGTGAAGCTCTTTTTCCTTTTTTAGCATCTAAATCACAATAAAGTGGTATAAATGCAGTTCCTAATGATGTTCCTATCGCCGAGAATATAACTGCCGGTATATTCATAGCTACTAAGAAAGCATCACTAGTTCCAGATGCTCCATATGCCGACGCTAGTGCTAGTTCGCGCCCAAATCCTAATATCTTAGCGATTAATGTTGCAGCCATAAGACCTACTGCTGCTTTTGCAACCTTTGACATAAAACTCTCTCCTCTAAAATTATAAATATAAGATTGATTATTTCCATATCTAATCTATTTTATATATTATATATGCATTTTTATACATTTTGCAAATTTGTTTTTCTTATTAAATGTGTTAAAATTCTTATAAGGTATTATTTTATACCAAATTTAGACTTAATATGAGGAGGTTTCCCATGAATTTTAAAACTACATTTCATTGTTTAGTGCTACAAATAGATAATTGTAGTGATGATTTATTATTTAATATAGCAACAAAAATAAGTAAACATAATTGCATAGTAAAAACTATTGATGTAGATGAATATAATAGTGAAAAAACAATATCATTTATAAATCAAGATAACAAAGATTTAATACTTTATAAAACTGATGATGTTATAAAGTTATACTTTGATAATACTATGAAAAACATAGCTCCTGTTGTGGATATTTATAATGATATAATAGAATACATGAATTATAGTGATGTATTATAAAACAAGAAGGAGGAATTACTTCCTCCTTTTTTATTTGTAATAAAATACACTACTTAATACAAATTACACTTATTATTTTCTTGACTCTAAAAACTTAGTTAAATTGTTTACTGTAGCCATATCACTTCTTTCTAAATCAGTTGGTTGAAGTGTTATACCAAGTCTTTCTTCAATCTCAAGTAATACTTCTATTATTGCTAATGAGTCTAAAAGACCTGCATCAAATAAATTAAGATCTAAATCTTCTCTTATCTCATCACATCCTAAAACATCTTCAAAAATTTCTATAACTGTTTCTTGCATTTTGTATTCCTCCTTAAATTAAGCAAAATATCCTGAGAAAATTAATAATCCAAAGCATGCAATATGGAATGTTAATACAATTTGCACACATTCAAACCACTTCTCTTTTTTATGCTTTTTATAAAATTTAGATTTCTTTTGATATATATCAGTTAAAACAAGTGCTGCCCCTTGATATATTCCATAAACAATGTAAAACCATGTTAGACCATGCCAAAATCCCATAACTATCATTGTAATCATTTGTGCAACATGAGATGCTGTAGCTCTTTTTTTAAATCTTTTCTTTCTTATAGATGCAATTACATATCTTGAGAAAATATAGTCTCCAAACCATCTTGAAAGGCTTATATGCCATCTTGTCCAAAACTCTTTCATATCCTTACTTATAAAAGGCTTATTAAAGTTGTCCGGAGCTTTTACTCCAAATATATAACTTGTACCTACTGCAAATAAGCTGTATCCACCAAAGTCAAAGAATAAATATAAACTATAAGCATACATATAACTTAAGGCATTTACAAAATTTATTTCAGATGGTATTTTTGACATCCAATATGTATTGACTAAAAAAGCAACTACATATTTATATCCAATACCCATAACTATTTTTTTTACTCCTGGAATTAAATAGTCATTTATATATTCCTCTTTTGGTATTTTTGTTTCTAAGTCTTTTTCAAATCTTCTTGATCTATCAATAGGCCCTGAACTTAATGTTGGGAAAAATAATACGAAGTAAAGCATTGTAGATATTTTAACTTCTTTTATTGCTCCATCATAAATTTCAATAACCATTTGTATTGTTCTAAAATTTAAATATGATATTCCTATAAACCCAATAACCCCAAATGATGTGTATGGTGAAATTTTATTAATTATTATTGGAGACATTGATGCTAATAAAAATAATCTATATAAAAATTTATTGTCAGTTTTCTTCCTTACATATTCATACCCTTTAACTACTATAACTTCAATTACTATAAAACATAATAAAAATGATAAATGCACATTTATTCCAACTATTAAAAATATCATAAATGCACTTGCTATCATACCATAATATTTTATATTTTTACCACTTAATCCTAAAATTATTGCAGGTATTGCTGTTAATAGTAATATATAAAGATAAAAATAATCTCCATATTGTGAAAAAGTCATTAATTTTCCTCCATAAGTTTCTTTCTATCTATTTTTCCATTAATATTTGTTGGAAACTCATCTATAATTTTTATATTTCTTGGAATCATGTATGAAGGTATATACTTTCCTAATTCCTTCTTAATTATCATACCATTTTTAATATTGCTTAATTCGTTATCTGCTTTTAATTCTACAATACCTTTTAAATAAGCAATTTTTTCATTCTTATAAACAGGAAGAACTATAGCATTTTTTACATTATCAACTTTTCTTAAATTATTTTCTATATCTTCTATTTCAATTCTAAATCCATTTAATTTTATTTGGAAGTCTTTTCTTCCACAATAATATATATTTCCTCCTAACATATAACCCATATCTCCAGTTTTATAAGCTCTATGTTTAACTCCGTTTATTTCATCATAATAAAATACTTCATCCGTTTTTTCTTTATTATTAAAATATCCTTTGGATACTGAAGGTCCTATTATTACAATTTCCCCTTTTTCATTTTCTTTAAGTTCATTTCCATCTTCATCGATAATTTTAATTTTACAGTTTTCCATAGGATATCCAACTGGAAGACTCTTCTCATCATCAATTAGTTCTTGTGTCATATCATTTACACTAACTCCCACAGTTGCCTCAGTTGGCCCATATCCATTTATAACTCTTGTGTTTGGGAATCTTTCTAAAAGTTCTTTAGTTAAACTCTTTGGTAAAGCTTCACCTATAAATATCA
Source organism: Paraclostridium tenue (assembly GCF_039521565.1). Taxonomy (NCBI): domain Bacteria; kingdom Bacillati; phylum Bacillota; class Clostridia; order Peptostreptococcales; family Peptostreptococcaceae; genus Paraclostridium; species Paraclostridium tenue. The sequence goes on along the minus strand of NZ_BAAACP010000013.1, from coordinate 77,216 downwards.
TAGATTCTAATTTTGGTAACATTTCATGATTAAAACTGTTTTCTGTTACACATACACCTGCAAATGATGGTGTTGAAACCCAAATTGACATATTTGATTTTTCAAATTGATTAAATAACTCTTTATAATCTGCTAATACTTTCTTTGATAAAGAAAATAATGTAGCTCCATGAACTAATCCTGGGTATATTGATGTTACTGAAAGGTCAAATGAATATGCAGCTTGATTCATAATTACCTTTTCGCTTCCATCAATTTTTAAATAAGGACTAATCCAATCAACAAAACTGTCTAAGTTATTTGAACTTATTTGAACCCCTTTAGGTTTTCCAGTACTTCCTGATGTAAATAATATATAAGCATTTTCATCTTCTTTGACCCAATTACTTTTATCTATTGTTTTTCCTTCGTATTCTTTTATTATGCATTTAAGTTTATCTTCATCAATTACATTTAAATCTCCAAAGTTACTTTCTTCACTAAAGTTAAATACTACTTTAGGTTTAACTTCTTTTGTTACTTCAAAGACTCTGTCTAAAGGGAAACTTATATCAAGAGGCACATACGCTCTTCCTGACTTTAAAGCCCCTATCATACACGCCATTATAAGATTTTCTTTATTTCCATATATAACTATTGGTGTGTTTTCTTCTTTGTAAATATCTTTTAAAAACAAAGCTATTGCTTCTGAATACTTATCCAAATCTTTGTAAGAAAGAGTTTCTTCATTACACTTTAATGCTATTCTATCTGTGTTTGCATACTTTTTTATACCTTCAATAATTTTCATTACTTAATCCTCCTTATTAAAATTCATTGTATATAAATGGCAATTCTTTAAATGGAGTAAATGTCAGTACTAATATAGCCGCAATTATAATTACAGTAAAACATATACTCATCATTAAATATTTATTACTGATTAAATTTTTTAAATAATTTTTCACAAACATCTACCCATCCCTTCGTACCAAGATGCATTACATCCCTTAAATAATATTTTTCTGTTTCTTTTTCTCTTAGGTCTATTACATCAAAACCTTCTTTTTGTGCAATTTTTTCTGCCTTATCGTAAAATTCATGTCTTTCTTGAGTAGATATACCCGTTACATTATAGAATTTGTCCATAGCAGGTATCATTACTATTACAGGTTTAATACCTAAATTTTTACATACGTCTAATGTAAGTTTGTAATCAGAAAATTCTTTAGATTTTAATAAATTAACATCTTTATATTTTCCTCTTACTTTATCTAGGTTGTGTCCAAAATTCTTTTTGTAATAAATTTTATCTATACATAAATCATTTTTACCTACTCTTTTCTTAGCATCTTCTATAGCTTTTTCTGTTTCCTTATGCCAATCAATAGGCTTACCTGATTTTACTTCTTTTTTATTTTTTAAAGTAATTAATTTCTCATATAACAATCCTTTTTCCTTAAGAGTTACAAAGAATTTTCTACCCTCAAAGTAAGGAGCTAATAAAAACTTTTCTGTTTTAGAAATTAATGAGTCAGAATAATATAACTTTGCATATACAGCTTCTGGTTTGTATTCCCCTGATCCAACTAACAATTTACCTGCTCTTTTTGCAAATATTAATTTATTTGCTTTTGATATATCAGGGTTATTTAAAAATGCATAAAATTGAGTTGGAGAAAATCTAGCTTGATAGTGATGTGGTGTAACTCCTTCTCTATCCATAAACCATTGCATTGATATTAGTAAAACAACCTTCTTATCTTTTATATTAGGATTTACACTTCCTATAATAGTTGCATCCTGTAAACTTTGAGTATACGCTCTACCAATAGTAAATACTCCATTTTTACTTCTATTAGTATTAAAGTAATATGTTGGATGTTGTTTTGTTGAATGCCCTAATTCTGATGACCCTAACATCATAATATCATGATTTTCTAAGAAATAATTATTGGCAATAATTCCTTTATCTTTTATATTGCTTAAAGAATCATTCATAATAGGAACTAAATCTTTCTCTTTTAGCAGTTCATTGATTTTAGTATCAAGGAATTTATTTAATCCAAATAAAAATATACCTCCTATTAATAGTGGTATAATGAAATAAGTTAATTTTTTCATATTTATACTCCTCTAAAGTAATAATCTATAAATATATTATTACTTTAGAGGAAGATATTCAATTACAATTTTGTAATTTTATATACTTATTTGTATTTTTTATTAATTTTACTTAATTTTTTGGGCTAAAATGCATTATTTAACCTTTTTTAGTATCCATAACCTGTAAATTAAATTTTTTATAATTATATTATTAAAATAAAAAAAGAAGGTAACAATTTGTTACCCCCTATAATTTACTTTATAATTTTTTTATTAAATATACCCTCTAATCCAGCTTTTTTTACTCTATCTTCTATTACTTTTTTATCAATAGTATAAAATCCTAATTCTTTCATTCTATTAAAGTAAACACTACCAGCAAAAGTAAACTTTAATCTATCTGATCCTGCTTTACTTAATTCTTTATTAGCACAAGCAATAAAATCTCCTATAGCTATACTTGTAGGAAGTTGTAACAAATACATACCTATTGAATTTCTAGCTGCATTATGTCCTGCTAAAGACCCTGTACATATAGCTTCTGTATGCCCTACAAAGAATCCACTCTTTTCTCCTCCAACAAATAAATTATCAACGCCTATAACTCTCATATAATTATCTCTTGGAGCAACAGATAAATATCTTATAGAGTTTCCTTTTCCTCCTGAATATGGATCTACTATTATGGCTCCTTCAAATCCTGGAATTTTTCTTAATTTTTCAAGGGGATAAAATGGAGCCATAAGTTTTGCATGACCTGTATCTATTAAAACTAAATTTTTAGCAAACTCAGGAAGAGAGTACTGCTGACAAACCTTAATATCAAGCTTTTCAGTATTTATAAGTTCTTCAGGTAAAGGTACTACTGCACACCCTTTTTCATTTAAATCCTTTTGTATATCTTCTCCTAAACTTTCTTTTAAAAGCTTCATAGACCCACTAAATGCACCAAGTTCTCCAGTGTTTCTTCTTCCAACCATATCCTCAACACCACATTTAGCAGTTATACTGACCCTACCACCAAAAGATGGACATCTTAGCACACACATAGCACAACCATTTCCATACTTGGTGCAATTGCCCATAGGTCCTGATGAACCAGTTGTCTCCACAAATGAATCTCCACTTATAATTTCACCATCTTCTAGAATAACTGACTCTATTTTTTTACCATTTAACTTAACATCAACCACTCTAGCAAAAAATCTTACATCAATACCCATATTTAATATTTTTTCTCTTACAGGTTTCTCTATTTCTGTAACATTATATATAGTAGAATGCTTATGTCCTGGGAAATCCATGTCTTTATGTGTAGAATATTTATCTGTTAATTCAAATAACTCACTAGCCCCTAATGCTATGGCTTCTTCTGTGGCTGTATATCTACCATTATTCCTCATTATCCCACCAATATTACCAAGTCCCAACAATAAATCTGTTCTTTCTAGCAAAACAACATCAGCACCTGCTTTTTTTGCAGATATCGCAGCTGCACAACCAGCCCATCCTCCACCTATAACTACTACTTTTGCCAATTTGTATTCCCCCTTAACAGTATAAACATTATATTATTTTAAACTTTTCAAATAATCTCTTCCATTTATCTGAGCTTTACAAGATTTTATTCTTTTACCATTAACTACAACTGTACAACCTCCACATATACCTTCTCCACAAACAATTAAATTATTATTTGCTATAGCAAATCTAATATTTTCATCAACACTATCAACTAATTTCATTATCTCTTTATTAAATGAATTAAACCCTCCACTGTATACTAATTTAACATTATTTCTTTTTATAAAATCTTTTATTAGTTCTTCATCTTCTTTTGTATTTATAAAGTGAATATTAACGTTTAAATCTTTAATTTTTTCTATAACTTCGTCTACTATAGTTCTTCTTGTATCTATAAATACTTCTACATAATTATTATTTTTCAAAATATATTTTATTATTTTAGGGGCATTAACTTGAGATAATCCACTTAATATTACAGCTACATTACTATTTGTAGTCAACTTAAATTCTTTAAGTCCAAGTACTCCATTTAAATAAGGCCCTCTAACCCAAACTTCATTAGAACTTAATAAACTTTTAGTTTTGTGTCCTACTTCTTTTATAACCACCTTTAAAATTTCATTTTCAAAATCTACATCCATAACAGATATAGGTACATTATATTTAGAATCAATTTCATTTTTACCTCTTAGAAGTATATATGACCCTGGATTTAATAATTCTTCTAAAAGCTTCTTAGGAGTTTTTATTTCTAATAAATATATGTCTTTTAAAATTTCTTTCTTTACTTTAACATCACATAGTGTATCAATCTTTTGATTGCAAGCTACATTTTTATTATGCTCTAATTCATTGTATATACATACCCCTTGCCATATACAATCACATGTTTTACTGCCTTGAATTAAACTGCACTGAATACAATCCCCTGAATACGCTAAATGACATGGACAATACTTGCTACCACAATCTGCACATGGTTGTATACATATTCTTTTCAAAGAATCACTTCCCTTAGATCAATTTTAAATGTCTATTTTTTAATTTCTATAATACTAATTTATTAACTAGTTAATATTTTGTTACAATTAAATGTTTATATAAATTTTAAAATTTTATTATCATCTATGTATTTACTGAATATAATGTATAAACGGACATGACTATATATTTATCTTTTTACATAACCAATAGTTAAGGAGGGAATGGCTTGAATCCTAGTTTTGTATTTTCTACTCAACACTTAATAGTTCTAGCATTTGTTGCTATATTTTTATTTACACTACCTAAATTAACAAAAAACCTACTTCCATATAGCTATTTGATAGAAAAAATAATCTGTATATCATTTATATTTGAAATTATACTAGAACAAATTTGTTTAATATCTTTAAGAAGTTATGATGTTTTATCCACTTTACCAATAGGAATAACTAGAATTACAACATATATATGTATTGCAATTTTACTTTTTAAAAAATACCATTTATTTAATATCTTTTTTTCATGGAGCATAGTTTGCTCTATAGGAGACTTGATTTTTTTTAAAGATATTCCAGTTAGTTTTCCTCATATACTATACTTTTTTTATGTAGCATCTAGATTATTGCTTTTATACTCTTTGGTTTATTTAATAGATATTAGAAAATTTAAAATAAATTCAAATTGTATAATAGATAATCTTAAAGCTTGTTTATTGTATTTTTCATTTACATTTTTATTAAATAAATTCACAAATGCAAACTATAATTATACTTTTTCAAATAATACTATATATAGTATGCTGTTATTTATAATAATCTCATCATTAATTTATATACCTTCTATAATCAATGATAAAGACAATTTAAGTTTAAATTTTAAAAGAAAAAAAAAGTTGTAGGAGCTTTAAATTATACTCCTACAACTTATTTTTTTATCTATATTATTAATATATATTTTTATTATAAATGAAGTTATAAAAAATATAGCTATAGATACAATTCCTATAAATATCAAACTAATATTTCCATTTAATTTTATATTTTCTTTTAAAAAAAACATAGGAACTATTAATATTAAAGCTATAATATTATATATTACCTTATACTTTAATGATTCTTCATTTAATCCATATTTATTAGCTCTGTATAGTTTTAAATATGTTAATGCCAGTGAAACTACAAGCGCCCCTAATAATATATAAACAAAATATTTAGTTACTAAAGGCTTGTATAAAATTAAATCACAAACTAAAGCTAGTATAGCAACTATAATTGAAAATTTTTTAATTGTTTCTAAATATACAATATATAAAGATGTATTTTTTATATAACTTTCACATAATTTATCACAAAACTCTTTTGGATTAACTATATGTTTTTGTAAGTTAATATTTTTAGAACTTAAGTTTACATACATATTATAAAGCTTTTGACTTATTTGTCTTTTATGAATATCTAACATCTTTAAATTTCTTATATACTTTACCATACTAGTGTATACTTTAAAATTTTCTTCTGTGTAATTTATATTACTATCCCCCATAAATTCCCCCCATAGAATTTAAAATATTTGTATATATTAATTATATCATATACACTACTTCTTTTTTTTTAATATTCAGATTTATAAAAAAAATACTCGCCATTAAGCGAGTAAATATATACCTTAGTATGTAAGAAGAAAATTTAAAATCTTAGGTTAATTTTATTATACCACAAATTTCCTACATTGTACTTAATTGAACTAAATAAAATAATCATTTAAATTAACTTAGCTAAATTATATAAAGTTCTAGCCCCTTCACCTGTAGCTCCTTTTGATTTATAACCAAAATCTTTAGAACTTACACTAGTTCCCGCTATATCCATATGAATCCATGGAGTATCTCCTACAAACTCACCTATAAATAATCCAGCAGTTATACACCCTCCATCTCTTCCTGGACTATTATTTAAATCTGCTTCTTTACCTTTTAAAACCTTTTTAAATTCCTCAAACACAGGCATTCTCCATATTTTTTCATCTGATAAACTTGCTGCTTCGCCTAATTTATTATAAAACTCATCGTTATTAGATATAATAGGTGTAGCTACTGTTCCAAGTGCAACTAGTGCAGCACCCGTCAATGTTGCTATATCAACTATTTTAGTTACCTTTTCACTGTTTATAGCATAATAAACCGCATCTACTAATGTTAATCTACCTTCTGCATCAGTATTTAAAATTTCTATAGTTTTTTTGCCCATTGAGTTTATTATATCTCCTGGCTTATATGCATGTCCTGATATTAAATTTTCACATGCAGCAACTACTGCAATTACATTTTTATTAAGTTTAGATTTTGAAATACCACACATAGCACCTATAACAGCTGCTGCTCCACCCATGTCAGTTTTCATATCAACCATAGAATTTGTAGGTTTTATAGAATAACCACCAGAATCATATGTCAATCCTTTTCCAACTAATCCTAGTATTTCATCGCTCTCTTTATCTCCATTATATTTCATAACTATAAGCCTAGGTTCTTTATCTGAGCCTTTAGCAACTGCTAAAAATGCTTCCATTCCCAATTTTTCAATATCTTCTTTTCCATATACCTTAGTTTCAAATCCATACTTTTTACCTAAATTAATAACTTCATTTGCTAAAGTTTCTGGATATATAACATTTGATGGTTCATTTACTAAATTTCTTGATATTAAAGCTATCTCAGCAAGTAATTCACCTTGTTTTATATAATCATTATAGCTTTCATCTAAATTTAAATTTATATTTTTATCCACACTTTCTTTCTTTTCACTTTTATACTTATCAAAAGTGTATTCCCCTAATTTAATCCCCTCTACTAAGGCTTCAATTTCTCTATAATTTAAATCATCTTTTATATTTAAAAAATTAATTTCTTTTATGTTAGATTTTTTTAGTTCTTTAGATATATTTCCACCTAAATTTCTTATATCATCTATAGATACTTCATCTTTTTTACCTAATCCAACTAACATTAAATCTATCAGCTTACCTTCTGTAAAAACCTTGCATATATCTATATTAGAGTATTTTGCTTCAAAATCTTTTAAAAAAGCATTTAATATTTCATTTTTTAAATCTACACTATTATCTTCATATACGAAAAATACACTTAGTTCATTTTCTTCTAGATATTTTTTATTACTTATAACTTGTATGTTCATATCAAAACCTCCATTTAAATTTATGATAGTTTATATTTACTCAATTTATAAATATACCTACCATAAATTTATTCTACATAAACTACATTATATCTTTCATTATATCGATAGTTTTTTGTAAACTCTCTTCTAATTCTTTCTTTTTTTCTAAAGTTAAATTATCTAGCTTTTCATTTATTATATCCATAAACTTATCTAGCTCATTATTAATTACCACTTCGCCTTCATCAGTTATACCATAAAAAGTATTTCTTCTATCATTAGAATCTTCTTCTCTATAGACATAACCTAATTCAACTAATTTATTTAAAAGTATACATAAACTTGATGTTGAAACATATAATTCTCTACTTAAATTTTTTAATTCTATTTTTTCATGCTTTTGTATTTCACCTAACGCAAAAAATTGCTTTTTAGTTAATACTTTACCCAGTTTATATCTATCGGTATTTGTACTTTTTATTAAATTTTGATAATTATTCATACTTTTTAATAAAAGTTTTGATATATTTTTATTTTCCATGTATTCACCTCATTGTATATTAATAAGCACTAATTTCTAATTCTTAATATATATTATACTATTATTTTTCTAATTTTTTAAGTTCAAAATCATTTAGTTGTAAAACATTTTTTGAAATTAAATATTATATAACTAAATAAAAGCTATAGTAATAAAGTTTAATTTCCTTAATACTATAGCTCTTATTTATATTATTAACATTTTTTATCATCTTTAATTTCTGATTCATTATTTTTTAATTTTTGAATTTTTTCTAATACTCTAGGTGTTACATTTAAAATGCTATCTACCATATTTATGCTATGGTCTAAACTCATAAGTCTTGTTTCTCCATTTTCTACAACTACAAATGCTACAGGTTGTAAGGATACAGCTCCTGCACTACCTCCTGCAAAATTTGTATCGTCTAATTCCCTTTCTTCTCTTTTTCTTTCTGAACAGTTTCTTGAATACTCTCCTCCACCTATCCCAAATCCTATAGTAACTTTTGATATAGGTACTACTATTGTATTTTCTGCTTTAATTGGATCTCCAATAATAGTATTTGCATCAATTGTTGTTTTAATTGAATCAAGCGTTGTGTCCATTAGGTCTTTTATAGAGTTTGTCGATCTCATCTTTCCTAGCCTCCTTACCATATTTAACTTTTTTATATTGCCTAATTTTAAAATATATATATATAATTCCTTTTAGAAAAATAATTATATCTTTTACAGTTGGACTTACATGTAGTATCCCTTTATACTTTATAAAATTTTGGTTATAACATGGAGATACTTTTAGATACATTTTATCTGACTTAAAGTAATTACTTATATTTCCATAAATCATATTAACTAAAACGTATATAAATGATGTAAGTTGTATATTTTCACTTCCATAACTTAAATTAGAATATATTTCACTTATTCTAACTTTTCTAATAATTTTATATAAAACTATTAAGTTTTCTAACTCTATTTTTTTTAAATTAAGTTTTTTTAATCTACTTTTATCCTCCTTATATTTATTTTTCTTCTTTTCATGTTTTTCTTCATCACTTTTACTTATAGGATAAATAGTTTTTGTTATATTAATCAAATTAAAAAAGTATATAAATGATATCTTAATTTCTGCATCTTTATTATCTATATTAGATGTTATAATTATGTGAATAGTACTTTTTAAGAGAAAAAATACTATCAAAGAAATAGGTAATAAAACTTTTATAAAAAAAATTAATAAATCTTTATAATTCATATCTATATTATTTTCCATTTTCTTAAAACTATACAAAAAAATAGTAGATGATATATAAATAAAAATATTTAATAATCATCTACTATTTTTAATCTACTCTTTTTCATAATTTTCAATAGGTGGTAAATCCTCTAGTTTTTCAATATTTAATAATCTTAAAAACTCATTAGTAGTTTTATAAATTATAGGTTTACCTATTTTATCTAATCTACCAGCTTCATATATAAGATCATTTTCAATAAGAGTTTGAATTACCTTATCACTTTTTACTCCTCTTATTTCTTCTAGTTCAACTTTAGTTATAGGTTGTTTGTAAGCTATTATAGTTAATGCTTCTAAAGTAGCTTGACTTAGAGTTTTCTTTTTCTTAGGTTCTAATATATTTTTTACAAAAGATGAGTACTCCTTATTTGTACACATTTGGTATTTATCTTGTAATTTTATAATTTGTATTCCACGATTATTTTCTTTATACTCTTCAATTAAACTATTTAACATTATTTCTATTTCTTTTGAAGAAAGTTCTTCATTTATAGCATTGTTTAATTCTTTTATGCTTATAGGATCGCTATATGCAAACATTATAGCTTCTATAATACTTTTTATCTCATCACGTCTCATATTAACTCTCCATATTCCTCTTTATTAAGATGTCATCAAAGAATAAATCCTGAACAACAGTTACTTCATTACTTTTTATAAGTTCTAGTACAGATAAGAATGTTGCTATTATTTCGTCTTTTTCATAATCAGTTATTAAACTTGTAAATCTAATATCTTCTTTTTCTTTAATAATATTTCTTACATAGTGCATTTTTTCTTCAACAGATATAATACGAGTTCTAACAATTTTATTTAACTTATCATCTTTTACTTCTTCTAATTCATCTTTTTTTACATTTAATATATGAGGAAGTATTTTAACTATAGCATCTAAAGATATAGATTCTAAATCTAATTTTTCTTCTATAACTACTTCTTCTTTTTTTCTATAAAATACATCTTCTATATAAGTTACATTATTTTTTAAATCTTCTGTAGCATTTTTAAACTTTTTATACTCAACAAGCTTTTCCATAAGCTCAAGTCTTGGATCCTCTTCCTCTTCATCATTTCTTTGTTTGTATAATAAATACTTAGATTTTATTTGTAAAAGCTTAGATGCCATTGTAATAAATTCACTTGCTATTTCAAGATCAAATTCTTCAAGCATATCTAGATAAGCTAGATATTGCTTTGTTATCTCTATTATAGATATATCCTTTATATCTATTTTATGTTTTGTTATAAGGTCATATAAAAGATCTAGGGGACCTTCATATACCTTAAGTTGTACACTATACTTCATAAATTACCTCTAAATTATATAAAATTGCCACTATATTATAAATAAATTAACTATACTTGATAATACCTTCATTATAGGATCTAATATTATTACATGAAAATTTGTTATGATTAAAAATATAAATATGATTGTACTCATACTTTCATACTTATAAACAGCATCATAATATTTAGTTGGTATAAAACTAGATACTATTCCCCATCCATCAAGTGGAGGTAATGGTAAAAGGTTAAATGCTGCAAATCCCATACTATATACAAATATACTATTAAATATAAGATATAATGCTTTCATATTAACAAATCTAACAAGATTTGCAACTATTATAGCTGTTATAACATTAAATAAAGGTCCCGCTAATGAGACTATTAAATTCCCAACCTTGTAGTTTTTAAAATTATTTGGATTTACTGGAACTGGCTTAGCCCAACCAAAATGTGCCACTATAAGCATCACAAGACCAAAAGGATCAACATGTTTTATAGGGTCTAAAGTCATCCTTCCACTCATCTTTGCAGTATCGTCTCCTAAAAGATGAGCTACATATGCATGCCCAAATTCGTGAACAGATATAGCTACTGCAATACCTACTGCCGTTACTAAAAACTGGCTTAACATATTCATTTATTTTTCTCCTATTTTTAAGTTTTAATATTATTATAACAATATATATACTTATAATCAAACTAAGATTTAAACTAAAAATTTACTTTTTTCTTATATCTATATCTTTAAAAACAAGTAATTTGCTTAAATTTAAAAGACCTAGTTATACTAGGTCTTATCTTTTAAAATATATTGTCTATAACTCTTTCAAACATTTTAAAGTAACTTGCTTTATTTATATCTTTTTCATTTATAAGGTCAATTTTACCTACTTGTTTATCACCTTTATAAATGCTTATAGTTCCTAATTTAGTTCCTTTTTTTACAGGTAAATCTATATTTTTAGATACATCTATCTTTTTAGTAAAATCTTTGCTTTCACCTTTTTTTATAAGTGCAGTTAAATCATCTTTTGCAACTAAATTTACTTTATTATCATCTGCTTTATCTAGTGTTAGTGTAGCTATTTTATCTGACTTAGAACATAGTTTAACACTTTCATAATTTGCAAATCCATAACTTAATAGCGAAGATGAATCTTTAAATCTTTCTTGTGTTGTAGGCGCACCTAACGTTACTGCAACTAAATGAGTTTCTCCTCTTTTTGCCGAAGCTGATAAACAATATTTTGCTTCTTGTGTAAATCCAGTTTTAACTCCAGTAGCTCCTTGGTAATGCTTTATCATTTTATTAGTGTTTGCAAGTCCTATAGTTGTTTTCTTTTTACCAACTACAATTTGATCCATCCAAGTTGTTAAATATTTAGTTATTTTGTCATGTTTTAATAATTCTCTAGACATTAAAGCTATGTCATGTGCAGATGTATAATGATTTTCTATTGGTAAGCCATTAGTATTAGAAAAATTAGTATCTTTCATTCCTAATTGCTTAGCTTTATTATTCATCATAGCTACGAACTCTTCTTCGCTACCACCTACAAACTCTGCCATAGCTACACAAGCATCATTTGCTGATGCAACAGCTATTCCTTTTAAAAGATCATCAACTTTTTGTGTTTCTCCAGGTTCTAAAAATATTTGGCTTCCTCCCATTTCCGATGCTCTTTCACTTATTTGAACTTCATCATCTAGCTTTATTTTTCCACTGTCTAATGCTTCAACTATAAGTAACATAGTCATTACTTTAGTAACACTAGCTGGAGGAAGTTTTTCATGTGGATTCTTCTCAAATAGTATCTGTCCACTACCTACATCCATTAATATAGCTGTCTTAGATGATATATTAATAGGTGCTTGAACTTTTTTATCATCTGCAAATGCAGTAGTGCTTAAAGACACAATAACCATTGTCATAGCTAAAACTATACTGGTAAATCGTCTCATTACTTTCACCTCTTGATGTTTTATTTGATACTATTTTTTCACATTTTACCTAAATTTATGCGAAGTATTTAATAAACATCAATAGTAGTATTTATATTTATGATTTCTGCATCTGTATTTTCGTATACAAAATTTATAATATTTTCTATTGTGGAATCTGCTTGTTTATTACTTATGCAAACTCCACTTATTCCTATTACTATAGTTTTATGAATATCTTGATTTTCAACTTCACTAACTGATATATTAAATTTATTTTGAAGCTTTTTTACTAAACTTTTTACTACCATTCTTTTTTCTTTGAGAGAATGAACCCAACTTGCTCTTAATGTAATTTTTATGATTATTATTTTCATATTTTCACCATAAATTTATATATTTTTATTTGTTAAGTAATCTTTAACTATTAAATAGTAAATACATGCTTCATTGAAATTTCTTATATCCATACCTAATATATCTTTTATTTTTTCCAATCTATATATAAGTGTATTTCTATGAAGATATATATTATTAGATGTCTTAGATATATTAAACCCATTTTCTATAAATGCTATTCCTGCTTCTAGCACTAATTTATCTATTTTTTCTATTAAATTATAATTAAATAAAATAGGATATGATTTATCCTTTCCAATTGAATCTATAATATTGTATAAAGTTAAATCATATATATTAAAATATTTTCTATTGCTATTTTCAATAAATATATATTTTTTTAATCTATTACTTAAATCAATTTTAAATTCAAACTCTTTTTTATTATTTATTTTCCCCAAGTTAATTATATATGTCTTTGTATATGACTCAGTTTCTATAATTTGAGGAGTATATTTACCTATCAAATTTAAGTCATTAGTATTTAATACATAATTCCCTTTATAATTTATAATATTAATATCTTCATATAAACTTTTAAAAACTTGATTTAAAATTTCTTCATTTAAATTTTTTTGATAAATTAAGTAAAAATATCCATCTAAATTATAATTTATATCGTTTTCTATAATCTCTATAATGTAAGTTTCATTATTCCATAATACGATTTGCTGTGACTTTTTTAGTAATTTTTTTTCTCTATATTTAAAAACTTTAATTTTTTTACCTAATTGCTCTTCAAAAAATTCAATTAGCCCCTTCAATATCTCACCCCATATAGTTATCCCTTAAATTTTTCTATTTTTCTTATATTATAAATTAAAAAGCTGTAAAACCAAAAGATAATTTTGATTTTACAGCTTAAAATTAATTTTTATATTATGGCATTAGTAGTTTCTTTATTAAATATATGAACTTTATTTTTATCTAAAGCTACTTTTAGTTTTTGCCCGCACTTTATATTATATCTTGAGTCAAATCTCGCAGTAATATTTTTCCCTTTAACATTTAAATAAGCATAAATTTCAGCTCCCATAAGTTCACTTATATCCACTGTTGCATCAAATATTGTATCTTGACTATTATCTATAAATATATCTTCTATATGAATATCTTCTGGTCTTATACCTAATACAATTTCTTTACCCATATATCCATTTTTCTTTAATGCATCTGATTTAACTTTATCTAGGGCAACTTTAAAATCATTGAATGTAGCATATACTACGCCTTCTTCTTCAGATACATTACAATCTATTAAATTCATTTGAGGTGCCCCTATAAATCCTGCTACAAACATATTTGCTGGATTATCATATACTTTTTGAGGGGTATCTATTTGTTGTATTACACCATCTTTCATTATAACTATTCTATCAGCCATTGTCATTGCTTCAACTTGGTCATGTGTTACATATATAAAAGTTGTTCCAAGTTTTTTATGTAATTTAGTTATTTCTGTTCTCATGGCTGTTCTAAGTTTAGCATCTAAATTCGATAAAGGTTCATCCATTAAGAAAACTTTAGGATTTCTAACTATAGCTCTACCTAATGCAACTCTTTGTCTTTGTCCTCCAGATAATGCTTTTGGCTTTCTATCTAATACTGATTCTAAATCTAGTATTTTTGCAGCTTCTTTTACTTTTTTATCTATTTCAGCCTTTGGTATCTTTCTTAGTTTAAGTGCAAATGCCATATTTTCATAAACACTTAAATGAGGATATAATGCATAGTTTTGAAAAACCATAGCTATATCTCTATCTTTTGGAGCTACGTCATTTACTATCTTATCTCCTATATATAACTCCCCTGAAGTTATTTCCTCAAGTCCAGCAATCATCCTTAAAGTAGTTGATTTCCCACATCCAGATGGACCTACTAAAACAACAAATTCCTTATCTTGTATGTCTATATTTACATCCTTTACAGCTTCATATCCATTATCATAAGATTTACCTATACTTTTTAAAATTACCTCAGCCATAATTTATCTCTCCCTCAACTATAATTAATATAGTTAAAGTATATCTTAATACCCTTTTCTTATATATAGTTATAATAACTAAATTATTTCATTCAAATTATACAAGAATTTTATTTACTTATAATCTTCATATACAGCAGATGCTAAAATTTTATTTATATTATCCATCATAGATGTAAACTTATATTCAGAATCTATATATCTACTTAAATCTTTGTTGTTAGAAATAGTTTTTTTCAAGTCTTGTGCTGTTTTTAAAGTTTTTTTATCTACAGTTATCCCATTTAAATTTTTTGACTTAATATCCATTTGTATTTTTCTATGGTTATTTAATATAACTTCATAATTTGGGTTAGCTTTTATAATCTTCATATTTTTTTTAAATTCTTTATACTCTTTGCTCTCCTTTATATCACTTGCAAGTTTTGTAGTACTATCATAAACACTCATAAATTTCCTCCTATTAAAAAAAGATTGAATATAATATATTATATTCAATCTTTCTTATTTATACCTCCATTATAATAGGAAGTATCATAGGATTTCTCTTAGTTCTTTGGTATAAGTATTCTTTTAAGTTATCCTTTATATTATTTTTTAAGTAAGCCCACTCTTTTATATGACTTTGTTCGCAAGCTACTAATACATTCTTAATTACTGTTTTAGCTCCATCCATTAAATCTTCTGATTCTCTTACATAAACAAATCCTCTAGATATTATATCTGGACCTGCTAAAACTTTACCATCTTCTTTAGATATAGTAACAACAACTATCATAAGACCATCTTCTGATAAATGTTTTCTATCTCTTAATACTATGTTTCCAACATCTCCAACACCCAGTCCATCAACTAACACATTTCCAGTTGGTATATGTGATGCAACTTTAGCTGAATTTCTATCTAATTCTAAAACTTCTCCAGTTTTCATAACGAATATATTCTGACTTGGCATTCCTAAATCTTCTGCAACTTCTGCATGTTTTTTTAGCATTCTAAATTCACCATGAGCTGGCATAAAGAACTTAGGAGCAACTAATCTGTGCATTAACTTTAATTCTTCTTGTCTTGCATGCCCTGAAACATGTATATCAGCTGCATCATCGTATACTACTTCTGCACCTTTTTCAAATAAACAATTAACTACTTTTGATATAAGCTTTTCATTTCCTGGTATTGGGTGAGCAGATATTATTACTAAATCACCTTGTCTTATTTCAACTTTTTTATGTTCCGCAGATGCCATTCTTGCAAGAGCTGACATAGGTTCTCCTTGAGACCCAGTTGTTATTATAACTAATTCATTATCTTCATACTTATGAATATCATTTAAATCTATAAGCACTTCATCTTCTATATCTATATAACCTAAATCCCTAGCTACTGCCATAACATTTACCATAGATCTACCTGAAACTGCAACTTTTCTGCCACACTTTTGAGCAGTATTAACTATTTGTTGCAGTCTGTGTATGTTAGATGCAAAAGTAGCCACTATAATTCTACTGTTATTTGCTTTTGTAAATAAGCCATCTAAGCCTGTTCCTACAGTTCTTTCAGATGGATTATATCCTGGTCTTTCAACATTTGTACTATCAGCAAGCATTAATAATACACCCTTTTTACTTAACTCACAAATTCTATGAAAATCCATAACTTCTCCATCTATAGGAGTTAAATCTATTTTAAAATCTCCTGTGTGAAAAATTATTCCCTGATCTGTATGAATAGCTATAGCACAAGCATCTGGTATACTATGATTTACTTTTAAAAATTCAACATCGAAATTTTTAAGCTTTATAACTTCTTGTGGAGTTATAACATTTAAATTTACATTGTTTAGTTTATGCTCTTTTAATTTTACCTGAATAAGTCCTACAGTAAGTTTAGAAGCATATATAGGAACATTTATTTTCTTTAATACATAAGGTAATGCTCCTATATGATCCTCATGCCCATGTGTTATAAATATTCCCTTTACTCTATCTTTATTTTTAACTAAGTAAGTTATATCTGGTATAACTATATCTACCCCTAGCATTTCTTCTTCTGGAAAACTTAATCCTGCATCTATAACTATAATTTCATCTTTATATTCAACAACAGTCATATTTTTTCCGACTTCGTTTAGCCCTCCCAGAGCCATAACTTTTATTTTATTTAAACTCTTTTTAAACAATTGCATCATCTCCTTTTGTCTGTGTCTTTGATAACTTAGACTTTTCGCACTTTAAAACGTTCTTCACTAATATACAGATAATATAAAATCACGCACTCTTTACCAGTTACTATAATTGTATCACAACTTGAACTATATTTTAAGATATATTTAAAATACATTTAACGTATTGTTTTGACAAACTATAATTATTTTGGTATTCTCAGACTATAATATTTACAGGAGGTTCTAATGCGTGGTAAAACTCACTTAACTATAGGTGTATTAGCTTCATTACAAGCTTCTATGCTATTTAATAAACCTCTTTCACTTATAAACGTTGCAGTTTGTTCATTATTTTCAATATTACCTGATTTAGACACATCAAATTCAATTATATCTAACACGATTTTAAATCATAATTTATCTAAAAAAATTTTTAAAATCGTTATATATACTTTAAATATTTTAATATTTCTAATATCTCTAAAAATAAATGGTAACTTTTTAATAAGTTCTATAGTAACCTTCATAGCGATAGTAATACTAGAAGCTAAAATAACCCATGGATTTTTAAGAAAATTACTTTTATCATTAACATTTATTTTATTGGCAATTTGTATATATCTTATTAATGGTAAATTTTATTTTATTTTATTTACCATAATATTAGCATTATTTCCTTGGCTAAAACATAGAAAGCTTTCTCATAGTTTACTAGCTATTTTAATAATAAACTTTTTACTTAAACAAATAGAACTATTAACTAATATATCAAATATATGTTTTTTTGGAACAGTTGGATACTCATCTCATTTATTTTTAGGTGATTTATTCACAAAATCAGGAATACCACTTTTTTATCCTCTTAGTGAAAAGAAATTTTCTTTTGGTTTTTTAAGAGTTGGAGGGGCTTTAAGTAATATTTTAGAAATTATATTCGTTTTATTTTTAATAATTTTAATAATATTAACCTTGATAAAATTTTAAGCCCCATTAAGGGGCTTATTTTTATTTACAGTCTTTACATAAACCATAAAATTTAAGATCGTGATCTAATATACTAAAATCATATAAATCTTGTATTTCTAATTCTATAGAATCTAATAAATCTTCTTTTACCTCTATTATTTTATTACAGTTTTTACATATTAAATGATGATGATTATGAGCATCTGAATCATCTAAATCAATTTCATACCTTATACAACCATCATCTAAATTCAATTTAGAAATTGCACCTACTTCATCTAATAACTGCATAGTTCTATAAACTGTAGCAAGCCCTATTTCAGGACAATCAACTCTAACTAAATCATATATTTCTTCACTACTTAAATGCTTATCCTTATGCTTTAATAACGTCTCAACAATAGCTCTTCTTTGAGGTGTTATCTTAAATCCCGTTTCTTTTAATTTTTCTTTTAATATATCTATTTGATTCATCAATATTTACCACCTTTTTTCAAATGATAATCTTTATTAATTATTTTAATTGATAAAACTAATTTTGTCAACATATGCAAATACTTATACTTTCTTAAACTAAATAAAAGTAAAGATATACTATATCTTTACTTTTATAAATATACCCATATTTTAACTTTTATAATAACATTTTTAGTTATTATAAACAAAATCGTTTAATTTTTTTAAATTTTCTGTTTTATTCCATTTTACCACAAAACTATTATCTTTAGCTAATCTTCCTGATTCTCTATAATCCTCTAGAGGAAATTCCATTTGCTTTAATTCATAATTATATATTTCTTTAGATTTAATTGCTAAATTTATTAATTTAGACATAGATATATTAACGTCAACATATGGCAATATTTTTTTTATTACCTTCGGATAATTTGTTATAGGAAGTTCTACTAATTTATCTGCTATACTTTTTAAAACTTCCCTTTGTCTATTATCTCGTTTATATATACTATCAACTTTTCTTATTCTCACATATGCTAATGCTTGATATCCATTTAATAATTGTTTTCCATCACTTCTTATAAATTGTGGCTCTTCAGCTTCTTTATTAGATATATCAAAGGAATTGACTATTACATCATTTAAATGATCTATTTCCTTTTCTTTAACATCTACTTCAACTCCTCCTAATACATCTACTAAATCTATAAATGAATTAAAATTAACAGCAACATAATCACTTATACTTATCCTAAAATTTTTCTCAATTGTCTCTAATAACAATTTTGCTCCTCCATAGGCATATGCATGTGTTAATTTTTCATATCCATGTCCAGGAATATTTACTAAAGTATCTCTTACTAAAGAAGTTAATTTTATACTTTTATTTGTGCTGTCTATAGTTAAAATCATCATAGCATCTGATCGTCCTACATTATCAAAATCCTTAGAATCACTTCCAATTAATAAAATATTTGATACATCTTTATTTTTATTTAAAGAGTCAAATTTTTTATCTTGTCTATTATTAGAACTTTTAATTGTATTTTCATTTGATTTATCTATAACTTTACTATAACTATTTAATGCATATACACTACTTATAGTTGAAAATATGACAACTGATATACTTAAAATAATACAAAATTTTTTTAATTTATTCATATTCACTTCCCCTTAATTACTTTTTTAATGTTATTTTAACCATATAAATAAATTTAAATCTTTTTTGTAAAATATTTTAAGCTAAATCTTTATCCCTTTACAAAATATTTAATATTACAGTTTTTGCTAATGCAAAAAACTCCCTTAAATAGTAAACAGGTATAAATTGATTTATTGAATTAACAGTCCAGAAATTTATATTTTTATATCCATTTTTTTTTGCTAATAAAAAGCTTCTAAAACCATGAAAATCTGTAGTTACAACTTTTATATTTAACTTTTTTATACTTTTATTACTATTTTTTTCTATTTTTTCTTTACTATATTTAAAGTTTTCATAGGTACTAGTAGATTTGTCTTCTAAAATTATTCTTCTTTTAGATATTCCATGATCTATCAAGTAATTTTCCATAGCTTTAGCTTCTGATATCTTTTCATCACTTCCCTTTCCACCAGATACAACTATATAACAGTCATCATTACTTTTATTTATGTACTCTATAGCTTTGTCTAATCTGCCTTTTAATGTAAGACTAGGTCTAGTATTTTTAACGGAAGCTCCTAGTATTACTAAGTAATCGCAATCATCTTTTAAATTTTGTTTTGGAAAAAATATTAACATAGATTCAGCTATTAAAAATATAGATAATCCTATAGTTAAAATTGTATTAAATGCTTTTTTAAAGTTTTTATTTAAATCTATTTTAAATTTTACAAAATGATATAATATTAAAATAATCCCTACAACTATAAAAAATATATCAAATGACATACCATTATAAACTATTTCTAAGTAAAAATAATAAAATACACATAATAATCCAATAAATAAATCTAAATATTTAAGCACTAAAAACCTCCTACTAAAACTTATTTAATATTTAAATAGCATATAGATTAAATATTCTTTATTATACTTAAAAAAGGAGTACCATAAGATACTCCCATTTATAAACTATACAATTTTAAATATTAATTATTCTTCGTCGTAATCTAATCCTTCTTCTTCCATTAAAGTATTATAAACAGCTACAACTGTTTCATACTCATCATCATTTTCAAGAGGAGTTAATATATCTCCTTCTTCATCTGAATCAATTCTAAATATTAAAGCTTCTTCAGCTTCATTATCATCTAAAGGCATAAGTATAGCATACTCTTTTCCTTCTGCTTCTAAAGTTAATATTATTTCAAATTGTATTTCATTTCCATCTTGGTCTATTAAATTTACTATGTTTTCTTGCATTTATTTCACCTCAAAATTTAATTATTTAAATATATTATAACGTATATCTACATTATTTTGTACCTGTTTTAGAAAATTCTTTTGCTATCTAAATACCCTTGAAGAATTATTACTGCTGCTAACATATCTATAACTTTTTTTCTTTTATCCCTTCTGACATCTGCTTCTATTAAAGATCTTTCAGCTGCAACTGTAGAAAGTCTCTCATCCCAGTATTCTATCTTAATTCCACTTTCTTGTTCTAAAAGTTCACAAAACTTTATAACTTTTTCTCCTTGAGGACCTAGCGTCCCATTCATATTTTTAGGAAGTCCTGAAACTATTTTGTTTACTTGTCTTTCTTTTATTATAGTTTTTAATTCTTCTATATCTTTTTTCTTACCCACTCTTTTAACAGTCTTAACACCTTGAGCAGTAATTCCCATAAGATCGCTAACTGCAACTCCTATAGTTTTATCACCCACATCTAGACCCATTATTCTTCCGTCTAATATCATATAAATCTCCTTGATTAACAAATTTCTAGCAATTTTTCACTATATGTATATACTATATTCTTATTGTTCTCTAAATTCAAGACATTATGTACAAAAATAAATTAACCTAGATACCAAAATATTAAGTAACTAGGCTAATTTTATATTATTCTTTATTAAAAATCATCATATTTATACTCATAATTAATAATGGTATAAGTATATAAATTGAAGTAGTACCTGCAGCTACTATTCCAGAGTCATTAACTAATAAAGTTACTATACATCCTACAGTAGAAGCAACAAAACCTTTAAATATATAAGGATATTTATCTGATATCTTTTTAAATTGTCTTGAAGGTTTAAATATAAAACTTGATATAAACCCTACAATTGCAAATAAAATTATGATAAATACATTACTTGTAGCGATATCTATATTCATCTGTATCTTTCTAACAAATGTTTGAATTATAGCTCCTGGTCCATCGACCATTATTTGATTTACAAATACAGATAAATGAGATTGACTTTTAGATAATATATCTAGTGCTGCAAATAAGAAAACAATTATAACTGGCACTAAAGCTAAAAGTATATACTTTTTCAAATCCATCTTAGCATCAAATATAAGTAATATAAACAATACATATGCTACAGATTCAGATATTGAACCTCCTACATTTGCTCCCATTGAAGGATAAGCACTGGTTATTAATATTATTAAAGCCAGAACAACTACAAACCAGTTTGGTATTTTTTTATAATTAACTAAAACTGATAAAGCAAAAATAGCACATCCTATAGTTATTCCTTCATACTCATTTCCTATTCCATAATATCTAGCACCAATTATAGCGTCATAACTCATAATATTATTTTGCATTAAATATGTACCAAACATAGAATCTATTACAATAACCAATATAGTAAGAGTAGAGAAAAATCCCATATAAGCTATATCATCTTTAAATAATTTTTTACCTATTATATATAAAACTATAAGAGTCCCTAATATTCCCATAGTTATACTAGTTTTAGTCGAAAAATTAAATATAGGTGAAACTATAAATACCAAAGGTATTAAGATCCCTAGTTTTAAAAACTCTTTTAAAACATTAAAAATCATTTCTTTCTTAGGTAGTTTAGTTCTAAAAAATAATAGTAATATAGTTGCGATAACACCTGCTACAGCTACTATACCAACAGAAGTATTAACTATAGCACTTCTTATGCCTATCATAGAAACCATTTTTTCAAATTCATGATTTATAAAGCTTATATTATCTTTTTTATCAACTTTTATAAGTTTTTTTCCTACCATTTGTTGATTTTCTATCCCAAACTTAGAAAGTATATCTACACCTATATCAATATTTCCAACTACGCCATTTCTTCTAGTTGTAGCTGAGCGTAAAACTCCTTTTCCAGAGCCCTCAAATTTAATTATAGGTGATAATCTTTTTTGCTCTTTATAGTCTTTTTTACTTGGAAATGTAGACATTATATAAACTGTATCATTTTCATTTACTATTTTAAAAACTTCTTTTAAATATGAATCTATGTTTTTATATATTTTATTTTTCATATTTTTATAAGTTTTATCATTTAAATAATTTTTATATTCATCTAGTCTATATGTATCTCCAAGTTCTATAAATACAACTTCACTATCATCATAAAACTTTTTTGTTTCATTTTTTAACTTATTGTAATCAGTTCTCATTCCATAAGGCATAGTATTATCTTTAGTATTTATATTATCAACATTACCAGATTCAACTCTACCTATATTATCCATAGCCATTAAAGCTATATTTCTATTTTTTAATAATTCTCCATTATTAACTTTGTCAGCATTTCCTATAACAGCAGTCTTTATTTTTTTGTCCGCTAAAGTTTGCCCTAGTGACCCAAGTTTTGATCCATAAGAACCATTCTCTAAGTTTTCACTTAGAGAATAGTTTATAGTCATGTCATTTATTTTTTTAGGATTGTGTCCTGTTTCAGCTTTATATGCTACTCCATTGTCTTTATTAACTTCTTCAAAGTTTATAAGACTTTGACTTGGCATTGTAACTTTACCACCTGCACCTATAGCTGCATATGACCTTCTATCATCAGTCCCTCGGTCACCTCTGATATTCATAAGCCCTATATATCCTTCTTTGTTAAGCTTTTTATTTAAGACATCTATACTTAGCATGTCTTCAAGGCCTGTCCTATTCATATTAATTAATATAACTTTACCTTTTTCATTGGCAAAACTAACTGTAGATATAGAACTTATAAGTACTATTAAAGTAGTTAATAAGGATACAATCTTTTTTTTCATAAGATTGACCTACTTTCTATTGTTCAAATAATAAGTTATAACCTCTTCTAAAATTTCATCTCTTTCAAATTTTTTCATGATTCCTCTAGCATTATTATGACTTGTTATATAACTAGAGTCTCCTGAAAGAATATAGCCTATAATTTGATTTATAGGGTTGTATCCTTTTTCCTTAAGAGCGCTATAAACTACATCTATAGCTTCACTAACACTCATTTGTTCAGATGTTATACCTTCGAATTTCATTGTATAATCCATATTTTCATTCATACTACAACACCCCTATTTCTTTTATTTTTATTTGTTTTTTGTTTTTATTACTTTACTTGAGATTTTAACACATCTTTTGCATGATTTAAAGCATCATCAACTTTTGTTACATCTGGTGCTCCAGCTTGTGCCATATTAGGTCTTCCCCCACCTTTTCCACCAGCTGTTTGAGCAACCTCTCTAACTATGTTTCCAGCATGAACTCCTTTTTCAATTACATCTTTAGTAGCTGTAGCAACAAAGTTTATTTTTCCTCCTGCTACATTTGCTAACACTACTACCCCTGAAACTAATTTATCTCTTAAAGTATCAGCAGTGTTTCTAAGTGTGTCCATATCCATATCTTCAAACTTAGCTGTAACTATGTTTACTCCATTTATATCTACTTTAGAGTCTAATATAGAGTCTGCAGATTGTAAACTCATTTTAGCTTTAACTTCATTTAATTCTTTAGTTAATGATTTAGTTTCATCTAATAAGTTTGCTACTTTTGCTTTTAAATTATCTTCTTTAGCTTTTATAGTTGCACATACTTCATTTATTAAATGTTGTTTATTGTTTAGGAAGTTGTATACTTCTTTACCAGTTATAGCTTCTATTCTTCTTACACCAGCTGCAACTCCACCTTCAGAAAGTATTTTAAACATACCTATTTGAGCAGTGTTTGTTAAGTGAGTTCCTCCACATAATTCTATTGAATAATCTCCCATAGATACAACTCTTACTTCATCTCCATACTTTTCACCAAATAATGCAGTAGCACCTTTTTTAGAAGCATCTGTCATACTCATATTTTCACAAGTTATATCTAATGCTTCAAATATTATATCATTTACTTTTTCTTCTATAAGTTTTAATTCATCTTTTGATATAGCCTCAAAGTGAGTTACATCAAATCTTAATCTTTCAGGAGTTACAAGTGATCCCGCTTGGTTAACATGTTCTCCTAAAACTTCTTTTAATACTTTATGAAGTATATGAGTAGCACTGTGGTTTCTAGCTGAAGCTAATCTTACTTCTTTATCTACCTTAGTATATACTACATCCCCAACATTTATTATTCCTGATTTAACAACACATACGTGTTTTATAGTGTTATTTGGTCCTTTTTTAGTATCTATTACTTCTAAAACTACATCTTCATTTTTGTTAACTAAAAAACCTTTATCTCCAACTTGTCCTCCACCTTCTGGATAGAAAGCAGTTTTATCAAGAACTATTACAACTTCATCTGAAACACAAGCTGATTCTACTAATTCGTTGTTTTTAGCAATTCCTTTAACAGTTGATTCTATAGATAAAGTTTCATATCCTTCAAAGTCTGTAACTATATCTTTATCTAACTTAGCTATAGCATCTTCTTTCCATGCTTCTGAGTCCATATTTCCTCTAGCATCTCTTGCTGTTTGTCTTTGCTTTTCCATTTCAGCTTGGAATCCTTCTTCATCTATTTCTAGATGTTCTTCTTCTAAAATTTCTTTAGTTAAGTCAACTGGGAATCCGTAAGTATCATATAATCTAAATGCATTTTCTCCACTTAGAGTTTTTTCATTTTTAGCTTTTAATTCTTCTATATATGAAGATAATATTTCGCTTCCCTTATCTATTGTCTCATTGAATTTTTCTTCTTCTATTCTTATAACTTTTTTGATGTAGTCTGCTTTTTCTACTAACTCTGGGTAAGCTTCTCCACTTACAGCTATAACTTCATCAACTAATTTATATAAGAAAGGCTCTTTCATTCCAAGTAACTTTCCATTTCTTGCTGCTCTTCTAAGTAATCTTCTAAGAACATATCCTCTACCTTCATTTGATGGTAATACTCCATCTGCAACTAAGAAACTTACACTTCTTATATGGTCAGTTATTATTCTTATAGATTTATCAACTTTATATTCTTTTCCATAAGTAGAGTTTGTCATTTTTTCAACAGCATTTAATATATGCTTTATAGTGTCAACGTCAAATATAGTATCAACACCTTGCATTATACAAGCTATTCTTTCAAGACCCATACCTGTATCTATGTTCTTATTTTCAAGTGGGTTGTAATTTCCTTCTTCATCTTTATTAAATTGAGAGAAAACATGGTTCCAAAACTCTAAATATCTATCACAGTCACATCCTGGTTTACAATCTGGGTTGTCACATCCATATTCTTCGCCTCTATCAAAATGTATTTCTGAACATGGTCCACAAGCACCTGTACCTATTTCCCAGAAGTTATCTTCTTTACCTAATCTTACTATTCTTTCTTTTGGTATACCTATTTCTTTTTCCCATATTTCAAAAGCTTCATCATCTTCTAAGTACACACTTACCCATATTTTATCTTGTGGTATGTTTAGGTGTTCTGTAACAAATTCCCACCCCCACTTTAATGTTTCTTCTTTGAAGTAATCTCCAAAAGAGAAGTTTCCAAGCATTTCAAATAATGTAGCATGTCTAGCTGTAACTCCTACATTTTCTATATCTCCAGTTCTTACACACTTTTGACAAGTTGTCATTCTCTTACTTGGTGGTATTTCTGTACCTGAAAAATAATTTTTAAGCGGTGCCATACCTGCATTTATTAATAATAAACTTTTATCGTTATGTGGCACTAATGAATAACTTGGTTGAACTAAATGTCCTTTTGATTCAAAGAATTTTAAAAATTTACTCCTTATTTCGTTTAATCCCATTTTTTGCATTATAAATTCCTCCTTGATTTATGTATTTATTCGATTGAAAATTATACTTATTTTGAATATAACTTTCTTAATAATTAAAAAATCCCCGCCTCTATAATACTATAGGGGCGAGGATATATCTCGCGGTACCACCCTAATTACTGTAAAAAATCTACAGCATCTTCGGAAAACCTTAAGTTATAACGGAACTACCGTCAACTCCTACTTAATTTCAAAGTTGATACTCCAAGACTGCTTCAATTAATCTATTATAAGGGATCTCACCATAACCCTCTCTCTGTAAAACATCAATTAATCTACTACTTCTCTTCATTGTATTTAAATTATATACTACCTGATTATGTTATATTACTAAATTTCATCAAAATAATCAATAGTTTTTTTAGCAACGTACGTAGCCGTTGACACTATGAAGTAATTCGCCGACACGTCGCTCAAGCAAAGTGAATTTTTATTATAGACTTTTTTCTATTATTCCTCCACCTACAACTTTTTCTCCATCATACATTACTACTGATTGACCTTTAGTTATAGCTCTTTGAGGCTCGTCAAATACTATTTTAATCGTATTTTCACCTACTTTAGTCACTGTAGCATCAGATGGTCTTGCAGAGTATCTTACCTTAGCTTGTACTCTTATAGGTTCTTTTATATCATCAATTGATATTAAATTTACATCTTTAGCTATTAATGCATTTGAAAATATATCTTCGTTATCTCCTAATACAACTGTATTTTTAATAGGATCTATATCAACTACAAACATAGGTTTACCAAATGCTATTCCTAGTCCTTTTCTTTGACCTATAGTATAGTTTATTATGCCTTTGTGTTTTCCTAATACATTTCCTTTAGTATCTACAAAAAATCCTGGATCAATTCTTCTTTTAGAGTGTTTTTTTACATATCCAGCATAGTCATTATCTTTTACGAAACATATCTCTTGACTATCTGGTTTATTATGAACATCTATACCAATTTCTTTTGCAATTTCTCTTACTCTATCTTTTTCGTAATCTCCTATTGGAAGTAAAGTATGTTCTAATTGTTCTTGAGTTAAATTGTATAATGCATAAGTTTGATCTTTTTTATCCGTAACAGACTTTTTAAGTAAATATCTACCTGTTTCTTCATCTTTTTCTATTTTAGCATAATGCCCTGTAGCTACATAATCACATCCTATTTGACGTGCTTTATTAAAAAAGTCATCAAATTTTATGTGTTTATTACAAGCGATACAAGGATTTGGCGTTCTCCCGTTTAAATATTCATCTATAAATGGTTCTATTACTTTTTCTCTAAATACATCGCTAAAGTTTAATACGTAAAAAGGTATACCTATTTTATCTGCAACTTTTCTTGCATCCTCAACAGCTGCAAGTGAACAACATCCGCCTTCATTTTCTATAAGTTCATCATCATCATCTTGCCATAACTTCATAGTAACTCCTATTACATCATAGCCTTGTTCTTTTAAAAGATATGCGGCAACAGAACTGTCTACCCCACCACTCATACCGATCATTACTCTCTTTTTCATATTATCACCTCGTTCTTTATATTATATATACTTTGACTTATTTTTTAAAGTGTTAACTATATCCTATCTATAAAATCATTTGCTCTTTTATATAAATA
This sequence comes from Paraclostridium tenue, assembly GCF_039521565.1. NCBI lineage: Bacteria > Bacillati > Bacillota > Clostridia > Peptostreptococcales > Peptostreptococcaceae > Paraclostridium > Paraclostridium tenue. The sequence goes on along the minus strand of NZ_BAAACP010000013.1, from coordinate 48,597 downwards.
ATGATTTTTTATAAATTTTCTATATGATCTTATAAACCAAATTCCACCTACTAAAACTATTATATATATAGGCCATCCAATTATACTTAAACTAATAAATACTAAACTAATAACAATACCTATAGTTCCTAATATTAATCTAGTATCCAGCATATGAACAAAATAAGGAAAAAATTTTATAGTAAACATACTCATTCCTAACAGTAATAGCATACCCATAATCATCACACCAGTAAACACAATTGGCGGAACTATTAAAATTTTAGATACTTTTTCTAATATTTTCTCTAAAATTTTTTTTACTATTATATGCTTTCCCTTATTTGGCCTCTTTGATATTTTTAAAGTTAAATATTTTAAAAATTTAGCTCTATTCATAAATTACTCCTTTAAACTTATCTTAGATAAAACTTTATATACTATAATATCTTTTTTGATGTGCTTATAACAAGTGTTTATCTTTAAAATATTTAAATTATCCTTAACTATTGATATAATATCATCAAGAAAACATTTTCTTATTATAAGGGGGACAATTATGAAAAGAACAGACAGACTTTCATTATTACTCAATGAGAATAATTTAGATGCAATATTTTTAACAAAACGCTCTAATGTAAATTATATTAGTAAATTTACAGATGAAGCTGCATTTGTTTTAGCGTGCAAAGATAAATTTTATCTTATAACTGATGGTAGATTTACTGAATTAGCTCAGAAAGAATGTGTAGGTTTTGAAGTTGTTAACTGGCATTTATTTGATAGAAATCTTATAAAAGCAGTTAGTCATATTTGTGAGGAAAATGATGTAAAGAGATTAGGTTTTGAAAGAAGTAATATAACTTTTGATAGATATGAAGCTTTAAAAAATATGTTATGTGATATAGAACTTGTGGGAACTGATGGAATTGTAGAATCTTTAAGATATATAAAAGATGAAACCGAAGCAAGTTATATAAAAAAAGCTTGTGAAATAAGTGATAAAGCGCTTGAAGAATTAGTTCCTCACATAAAAGTTGGAGTTAGTGAAAAGGAATTATGTGCTAGACTTGAATTTTACTTAAAAATGAATGGTGCTGATGAAATAGGATTTGAAACTATTTTAATTTCAGGAGCTAAAACTTCTCTTCCTCATGGTAAACCAGATAAAAAATTAATAGAAGATGGAGATTTTGTTACTATAGATTTTGGTGCTAAATATAATGGATATATTTCAGATATGACTAGAACTTTTATAGTAGGAAAACCTAGTGAAAAACACTTAGAAATCTATAATCTTGTTAAAGAAGCTCAATTAGTAGGTCTTAGTAAGATAAAAGCTGGAGTATTAGCTTTTGAGCCTGATCAAGCTATAAGAGAAGTTATAAAAAAATATGAAGAGTTTTACTATCCTGGAATAGGTCATGGTGTTGGGATGGACCTTCATGAAGAACCATTTTTAGGTAACTATGGAAGTAAGGTAATAGAAAAAAATTGTATAATAACTATGGAACCTGGTTTATACATTCCAGGGTTTGGTGGAGTTAGAATAGAAGATACTGTACTTGTAAAAGATGATGGAATAGAGATACTTACTAAGTTCCCTAAAGAACTTATGATTTTATAAAAAAAGTGAGCTAATTTAGCTCACTTTTGCTATTCTGACATTTTCTCAAGTTTTTTAATACTAAAGAAAAACGCATTTCTCCTACACTTTATAAATTTGTAAATAATACTATCCATATTACGCTAGTTTTCTAAGTAGTGTTTGGAGTTGTTCCAATTATATTAAATTCTAATACTTAAGTACAAATTATTATTTATAATGTTTAGAATAAATTTAAATAGGTATTAATAATAATATTAATATATTTTTGGAGGTTAATATGAGTTTTCAAAATATAAATAAATTATCTACTTCTAATGAAAATGCTTGTGCAATATTATACAATTTTAATAATAAAGAATTGACTATGTTAAAAAATATATGTGGTTTAATAGGAATTAAAGAAAAAATAATTCTTACTCCTAAAAATGGAAATTCTTTGATTAAAGATGTTTTAGAAGGAAAATTAGATGATAACTGTGAAAATGGTTTAATACATAAAGCTGTTATATTTAATAATGTTGACCATTCTAAAATACATTCTTTTATAGATGCATTAAAAAAATTTAGAATACCTAACCCTTTAATAGCTGTAGTTACAGAAACTTCTTTAAATTGGGATGTAAATACTTTAGTAAGTAATTTATTAGAAGAGCGTGAAGCTTTAAAAGCTGGTAAACCTATTAACCATTAATAAAAACCTCGTAATAAAAGTTACGAGGTTTTTATATTGTCTGAAGTTTTCTTGGAACATAAAAAAATGAAATAATTGATATTATCCAAAAACTTATTTTAAATTTTAAAACTAATGAACCTAAAAAAGCCATTCCCATTATATTTAAAACTTTTATAGATTTAGTTCTTTGATAAGTATATAGCCTAAGATATGCATAAGCATCCCTTATTAAAAAATAATAAATTATATATTTTATAGTTTCTGTCACTGTAAGTAAGTAGACATGATTTATCTCAAATCCAGTTAAATCTTTAATTTGAAGAATAAGTAAATATAATAATCCTATATATACTGTAATTTTAGAACAAAATATAAAATTTGCATACTTTCTTATATTCTTTAATATATAAAACTTTTGACTGGCTACTTCTTTTAAACACTTTATTCTGCTTCCTATAAATAAACTTCCAAAGTAAGTCATTATTATAGTTCCTAAAGGAAGAGTTGCAATAAGAATATATACTAACGAAGATTTTATGCTTTCACTAATTGGAACTTTAGCTAACATTTGTTGATAGTCCTTCATAATACTGAATCCAATTAAGTTTGAAAATAAAACATCTACTAATACCATTATAAAACAAGATATTATACTTAAATAAAATAAGTCATCTAGCATTTTAGTTTTTTTATTAATTATAAAACCACACATAATTCCAATTATCATACTTTGACTCATACAAATTGCTGAAGCTATATCTCCCATGATTAAACCTATTATAACTAAACAAATTAACATAGAAAGTGCGCTAAACTTAAAATCACATCTTAAGTATATAATTGCAATAAATATTGGAACTATCATATCTATATAAAGTGCATATAAAAAACCTGTTGATATTGCAAAAATACTACAAACTACAAACAAAGCAGACATAATAGCTGCTTCAGTCATTTTTCTTATTTCCATGTAACTCCTTCTTTCTTAGTTTTATTAATATTAGTATATTATATCATATACTAAATTTTACAATAATATATAAAAAATAGTTATCTTTAATTAAAGATAACTATTTTTTATATATTTATTCTTAAGCTTTTTTATGATTTTTTATAAATAAAGATGCAATTAACCCTAATAATGCAATAACAGCTGTTCCTATAAATAAATGTGCATACCCTTGATTCATAGTATACTGATATGCATTTTCTATTGCTGGTTTAGCTTTATCTAAACTAACTAAATAGTTATTTTTCAATATATCAAAATGCATATTAGGATTATTACCCATTGTGTGTTGAAGCCCCTTAAACATAGCTTCTACAAATGATTTTACAGTATTAAATATAGTTGTAACATCTGCATTTTGAAACTTATCCATCATTTGAGAAGACATATGCCCGCTTCCTAAAGAACCTCCTGGAATATGTGGCATTACTTTTTCAATTGCACCTGGTACCTTTCTACCTGCATCTGATACAAAATTTATAAGTAAGTTTGGCGAAACTGCAACCCCTATTGAACGAAGTAATGATACAGTTGATTGCCCCATAGATATCTCTTCAGGCTTAACCAAACTCATCATTAAGTAGTTTATTGGAGTTCCCATAGTAAATCCCATACCAGCTCCCATAAATACTAATCCTATTGTTAAGTTTATAAAATTTGGATGATTGGCTGTTACTAATGCTTGATATAACACCCCTATTATATTTACGCCAAAACCTAGTAAAAGTAATTTTTTAACTCCAAACTTATCTATAAATTTACCACCTAAAGGTGCTGCGATACCTGTAAACACAGCAAATAATGTTACTACATAACCTCCGCTACCTTTTTTAATTCTTAATACGTTCTCTGAAAATTGTGGTAAAAATACTGTACTCATAAGCCCACATCCAACTACAAAACTTAAAAATAATGTTAATGCTGTTTGCTTATTTGTAAAGAAGTTTAAATTTAAAACAGGATCTTCTGCTCTTTTTTCTACAGCTATAAATAAAGGAATAAAAACTATAAATATTATTAAGTAAGGCCATACATCAATTGATTGAATTGATTTTGCAAAATCATAGAATTTTAAGTTTGTTAAGCAATACATTATTGATGCAACCATAATACTTAATACAACTGAGCCCCATATATCCATCTTTTTAACTTTAGATTCTTTTTTGTTTTCTTTAAGTTTTAATGCAGCAATTACTATAACTATACTTATTGGAACATTTATTAAAAATAAAAATCCCCATCTACTATCTCCTGCCATTGAAAGTACGAAACTTCCTAATGTAGGTCCAAGTACTGTTGCTATACCATATACTCCACCTACCATACCAAGAGCTGAACCTCTTTTTTCCTCTGGGAAAGAAGCTCCTATATAAGCTGTGGCAATTGGCATTATACCTCCTCCACCTATTGCTTGTATTATTCTTGAAATTAATAAAAATTGATAACTACCTACCATATCAGATACTCCACAAAGTAATGAACCTGTGGCAAATAATATAACACATATCATATATACCTTTTTTCTACCATATGTATCCGCTAGCTTCCCTGTAATTGGCATAGAAACAGCATAAGCTAATGTGTATATAGTTATCATCCATACACTAGCTGACTCAGTTATTCCTAGTCCATTTGCTATTACATTTCTTGCTGGAGATACTATTCCTGAATCCATAGCCCCCATAAAAATTCCAAGTAAGAAAACTAACATAGCTATACCTGTACTATTTTTCTTCTGTGATTCGCTCATAAAAATACACTCCTATTAATTAAATTTTGCCTTAATTAATGTAAGATTCATTATTTTAGTTTAGTTATAATCATTTTAAAATATAATATTAAGATATTCTATCCTAAAACAACTACAATTTTTAACTTACATTAATTAATTTATTAAATTTTAGTTTCTTTTATCTATCATTCATATACCCATAAAAAATTTATTTATTCATTTCTAAAATCTAAAAAAGAAGTGAGAATAAAAAACTATTCTCACTTCTCTTTAATCAAACTTAAATGGATTAACTCTTATTGCATTATTGTATAAAAATGGATATGATTTTTGTAAGTATTCTAAATATGAAATCCACTGTATTGAAATATTTTTATATACTCTTATAACATCATTTTCTAAATGGTTTATATTAAGTTCTAACTCATTATCTTTTTCCATAAATATAATTTCATCTCTCAAGTGAATTACAGACATAAGCAAATCTGTAAAAATTTGATGTTGTAGTATACTCTCATTACTTATTAATGTTACAAACAAATTGCTATGTTCTACTAATATATTTTTTATTGTACACAAATCTATATAATTCATATTAACTTTATAATTATATTCATATAAAGATTTCTTTATTTTATTTAAATCCTCAAAATTTGTTATGTAATTTTTTGCATCTTTATCTGCATCTATAATAAGATGCATTAATTTCCCACCAACTTCTGTGAAAAATACACCAACTAGCATATTTATTTTTTCGATTCTATCTTTTTTAGCTCTGTAATCTATTAATTTTTCAAGCATTATAGTTACAACTAAACTGTTTATGGGAATAAAACATAAATTCATAAGAGAATAGTATGCAGTGTTTATTGCTTGGCCAAAAATTAGATAATGTATAAAAAACATTATGGATGATAAAGCGATTAATATAAATGATATAACAAAATAATATCTAATTTTTTTCATTTAAGTACTCCTTTATAAAATTTTTTTAAATACTTAAGTATTATAACATAGATTATAAATTAACACTTTTCTTTAATTTTCTATGCCTTAAACTATTTAAGCATTCCTATTTTAAAGTTTTAAAAGCAATACACTTAAATTTTATGAGGTAATTATATATTTTAAGGATTTTAAACTTTTTGACCCCTATTTAATAAGATAATTATATATTTTCAAACTATAAAAATTATTCAATTATATATATTCATTTTATTTATTAAAGAACTTTATTTTTACTATTTAAAATTAAAGTTAAATACTATATACTCTTTAATATCAAAAGAAATGAAAGGAGTTTTTACTTTTATGCTTAAAAAAATAAATAAGATACTTGTTGCTAACAGAGGTGAAATTGCTATTAGAATATTTAGAGCTTGCTCTGAATTAGGAATAAAAAGTGTGTGTGTATACAGTAAAGAAGATAAATATTCATTATTTAGAACTAAGGCTGATGAATCTTATCTAATTGGAGAAGACAAAGGTCCTATAGATGCTTATTTAGATATAGATTCCATAATAAAACTAGCTAAAGAAAAAAACGTAGATGCAATACATCCTGGATATGGATTTCTATCTGAAAATCCAGAGTTTGTACGTAAATGTGAAGAAAATAAAATAATATTTATAGGTCCATCTGCAGATATAATGAATATGATGGGAGATAAAATAAACTCTAAACAAATAGCAAAAAACGTAAGTGTCCCTACTATTCCTGGTATTGACAAACCTATTAAGAGTATTGAAGAAGCTAAGGAAATTGCCAGTCAAATAGGATATCCTATCATGCTTAAAGCCTCTAATGGTGGTGGCGGTAGAGGTATGAGAGTTGTATATGATGAAAATAATTTAGGCATAGAATATGAAACTGCTTGCAGTGAATCTAAAAAAGCTTTTGGTGAGGATATAATTTTTATAGAAAAATTTATAAAAAATCCTAAGCATATAGAAGTTCAAATACTTGGTGATATGTATGGAAATATTGTTCATTTATATGAAAGAGATTGCTCGGTTCAAAGAAGACATCAAAAAATCATTGAATATGCTCCTGCATTTTCATTATCTACTCAATTGCGTGAAAAAATATGTAAATGTGCAGTAAAAATAGCTAAACATGTAGGATATGTAAATGCTGGTACACTTGAATTTTTAGTTGATGAAACTGAAAATTTTTATTTTATAGAAATGAATCCTAGAGTTCAAGTTGAGCATACAGTTACTGAAATGATAACAGGAATTGATATAGTTCAAAGTCAAATATTAATTGCCCAAGGTCATAGATTAGATGATGAACAAATAAATATTAAAAATCAAGAAGATATACAAATAAGAGGCTACTCTATTCAATGTAGAATAACAACTGAAGATCCAAAAAATAATTTTATGCCCGATACAGGTAAAGTTCAAGTTTATAGAACTGGTTCAGGATTTGGTATAAGACTTGATGGTGGCAATGGATTTACAGGTTCTACTATAAGCCCTTATTATGACAGTTTATTAGTTAAAACAATTTCTTGGGATAGAACTTTTAAAGGGGCAATAAATAAAACTATCCGTTCTATAAAAGAACTTAGAATTAGAGGAGTTAAAACAAATGTTGGATTTTTAATTAACGTCTTAAATAATAAAATATTTGCAAATGGAAAATGTAGTACCAAATTCATTGATGAAAACCCTGATTTATTTGATATAAAAGAAAGTAAAGATAGAGGAACAAAATTACTGCAATTTATAGGAAATACAATAGTTAATGAAAATAAATGTAGTAAAAAGCCTAAGTTCCAAACTATATATACTCCTAGGTTAGAAGATTCTATTGTAAATAAAGAAGGCAGTAGAGATTTATTTAATAAACTTGGTAAGAAAAAATATATAGATACTATAAAAAATGAGAAAAAATTATTAATAACAGATACTACAATGAGAGATGCTCATCAATCGCTTCTTGCTACAAGACTTAGAAGCTATGACTTACTAAAAGTAGCTAAACCAACAAATGAATATATGAAAGATTTATTTTCTCTTGAAATGTGGGGAGGTGCTACTTATGATGTAGCTTATAGATTTTTAAAAGAATCTCCATGGTTAAGATTAGAAAGATTAAGAGAAGAAATACCTAATATAATGTTTCAGATGTTGTTTAGAGCTTCTAATGGTGTTGGATATAAAAATTATCCAGATAATGTTATAAATGAATTTTTAAAAGAATCTGCTAATAAAGGTATAGATATTTTTAGAATATTTGACTCTCTAAACTGGGTAGAAAATATGAAACCATCTATTTATACAGCTCTTGAAACTGGAAAAATAGTAGAATCTACAATTTGTTATACAGGAGACATTCTAGATCCATCAAAGAGTAAATATAACTTAGAATATTATATAAATATGGCTAAGCAGTTAGAAGAATTGGGTTCAGATATAATATGTATAAAAGATATGGCTGGACTTTTAAAGCCCTATGCAGCATATAAGCTTATAAAAGAGTTAAAAGCAAATGTAGATGCTCCTATTCATCTTCATACACATGATACTAGTGGAAATGGTGTTGCAACTCTTTTAATGGCTAGTGAAGCTGGTGTTGATATTGTAGACACTGCACTTGAAACAATGTCGTCTCTTACAAGCCAACCATCTTTAAATGCTATTGTAGAAGCTTTAAAAAATACAGAAAGAGATACTAAAATAGATTTATACGGATATGAAGAATTAGGAAATTATTACAAAGATTTGAGAAAAGTATATTCTAAATTTGAAAGTGATTTAAGTAATCCATCTGCTGAAATATATAAATATGAAATACCTGGTGGTCAATATACTAACTTAAAACCTCAAGCTGATAGCTTAGGTTTATCTGATAAATTTGACCAAGTAAAAGAAAAATATAAAGAATCAAATGATATATTAGGAGATATCATAAAAGTAACTCCATCATCTAAAGTGGTTGGTGACTTAGCTATATTTATGGTAAAAAATAAACTTGATAAAAATAATATATTAATAGAAGGGAAAAACTTAGCTTTCCCAGACTCAGTAGTTGATTATTGCAAAGGTATGATAGGTCAACCTGAAGGTGGCATTCCTAAGGATATTCAAAAAATAGTATTAAAAGGAGATAAACCTATAACAACTAGACCTGGAACATTAATAGAAAATGAGAACTTTGAAAGTATTAAAAATTATCTTGATGATAAATTTAAAATGGATTCAAATATCAGAAATATATTAAGTTATACCCTATATCCTAAGGTTTATGAAGACTATCTAAAGCATTTACAATTATATAATGATATATCTAAACTTGAAAGTCATGTTTACTTCTATGGTTTATCTATTGGTGAAGAATGTGAGGTAGAAATTGAAGAAGGTAAAGTTCTAACTATAAAGTTGATAGAAATTGGAGATGTAAAAGAAGATGGAACAAGAACCTTATCATTTGAGCTAAATGGAATGATAAGAGATATTGAAATAAAGGATAACAACCACTGCTCAAATATAAAAGATATATTAAAAGCAGATATGAACAATCTATTACAAATAGGTGCTAGTATACCAGGAAAAGTTGCTAAAGTTTTCGTCAAAGAAAATCAATCTGTTAAGAAAAATGAGGCGATTATAGTTATTGAAGCTATGAAAATGGAAACTGTTATAGTTGCAAAAACTGATGGAATAATCAAAAATATACTTGTAAAACAAGATGAACTTGTCAAGGATAAACAATTATTAGTAGAAATGAAATAATAAAAAAGAACCTGTATACAGGTTCTTTTTTATTGCTCTTTATACTTTTTTAAATTCTAATTTTACTTTAAACAAATCTCCATCTATCTGTATATCAAAATTTCCATCTTGAAGTTCCACCAAATCACGAGCAATAGCAAGTCCTAATCCACTACCTTCTGTGTTTCTAGATAAATCTCCCCTTCTAAATCTTTCAATTATTTCATCTGCTTCAAAATTAAGTTCATAAGCTGAAATATTTTTAAAAGATAAATATACTTTATCTTCATCTACTTTCATGTCTATATAAACTCTAGTATTCTCAAGTGAATACTTAGAAATATTTATTAATAAATTTTCAAATACCCTATACATTCTTTTCCCATCACAATTTATATATACAGGTTCTTTTAGTAAGTTTACTTTTAAATTCAAATTAGAATTTGTAAGTTTTTCTTCATTTTCTCCAATACTTTGTCTTAATAATTGGTTTAAATCTAACTTTTCTATATTAAGTTCTATATTGCCACTACTAGCTTTGCTAGCTTCAAATAAATCTTCTATAAGAATTTTTAATCTTTTTGATTTATTGTCTAATACATTTATATAATCTTTTAAATACTCAGGTTGTATATTTTCTTCTTTTTTTATTAAATCTACATAATTTATTATAGAAGTTAATGGAGTTTTTAAATCATGGCTTACATTTGTTATAAGTTCAGCCTTCATTCTCTCGCTTTTAAACTTTTCATCTATTGCACTTTCAAGACCTTCACTCAAATTATTTATATCTTGTGCAAATGTAGCCAATATATCATTACCTTTTACTTCTATTTTATGATTTATATTTCCATTTTTTATTTTTTTAGTTCCTTCTATTATGTTATCTAAATAATCTATTTTATTTAATATAATCCCTGTTATTATAATTAAGCTTAAAGTTAAAAAACCAATTATTGCAATTAGCATAAAAAATGGGTCTTGCCAATACCAAGTAGTATATAAAAATATAAATATTAAACCTACAATAATTACTATCACTAATTCTACTAAAATTAATCTCTTTATTAAAGGTAATTTATTTTTATACTTAATAATATTTTTAATTATGTTTATAAAAAATCTACATATATTATAAGTAATACTATTAGTTATTAAAGCTTTCTTTTCATCTAGATTTTTAAAGTAAATTATCCACATTATAATCGATGTAATAGCTATGAATTTATTAATAATCGATATAATATAACTAAAACCTAAAAACATAGGAAAAAGTAATATAATTACACCTATTATGTAAATTTCTATAGGTATTCTTCTATATATTTTTAAAAGTAACCCATCCTTGTTAATAAATTTTCCTTTAGCTTTTATACACGCTATTAAAGAAATTATACTTATAATACCAGAAGATATTAAAACTTTAAATAAAATATCTATATTATTACGTGAATGTTTAAAATCATCTTGATATGCCCTTAATCCAAATGGCTCATAATTATTTATCTGTTTTGGAATTGATATACTTATTGATATAGGTTCTGGTTTATCTTGCATTACCCAAAAATAATTTGAATATATACTTGATGATAATCTTTTTTTATCGATTATTTTTGTATATGTGCCTTCATTATTATTTAAATCAATTTCTATATTACAATAATCCTTTTGATTTTCTCTAAAAACTTTATTACTTTCATAATTAGTATTTGTATAAATTTTACCTGTTGAATTATTTTTTATAAAAAACTTTACATCTTTAAATTCACTTAAATCTTTCTTTGCATTTTCTATAGATTCATTTTCATAATCACCTGAATTTGAAGTCGCTACCACCATTCTATCTATTAAATTTTGAAGAATTTGATTATCAAAGTTATCCGTTTCAAAAAAATTATCTGCATATATTTTATTACTTTTTTCTAATAAGTTACTTTGTTTTATATAATGAAATTCATATCCCTCTATCATTTTTTGCCCTGTTGCTAAAAATATTGAAGTTGATATCAAAAATATAATTAAAAATACAATTTTTATCCATTTATTACCTTTATTTAATTTTCCCATTTGTCCACCTGCTTTTCTTTTTACAATAAATTCATCCCAGTCATAGCTTTATAAAATATAAAATTTGCAATAATTAAACCTACAAATTGTAATATTATTTTTCCTTCTAAATATGTACATCCTATTAATACAGCCCCTAACTGAGTAAAAAAGAAAAATATAAGTAACATTACAAAATGTAAAACTAATTGTATATTCCATCTTTTTATTTTGAATATATTATAACTTCTCGACTTTGTAGCCAACTCCCCACACCACCTTTAAATATCTTGGTTCTTTAGGATTAATTTCTATTTTTTCCCTAATCCTCCTAATATGTACACTTACAGTATTTTCTGCATTAAAGCTATCTTCTTTCCACACCTTTTCATATATTTCATCTATAGAAAACACTCTACCTTTATTAGATAATAAAAGATTTAGTATCTTAAATTCTATAGGAGTAAGTTTTACAAATTCATCTTCTACAAAAACTTCTTTTGTACTAATATTTAATTTTAAATCTCCACTTTGAAGAATATCTTTATTTTCTTGTGCTTCATAGGTTCCTAATTTTATATATCTTCTCAATTGAGATTTAGTTCTAGCTATAAGTTCTAATGGATTAAATGGCTTAGTTATATAATCATCTGCCCCTATATTTAATCCAATAATTTTGTCACTATCTTCACTTTTAGCTGAAATCAATATTATAGGAATATTTTTTTCTTCTCTAATTTTTATAGTTGCCTTTATTCCATCTAATTTTGGCATCATAATGTCCATGAGAATTAAATGTATATCATGGTTGATTAGTATATCTAAAGCCTCTATCCCATCATAAGCTTTAAATATATTAAAACCTTCATTTTTTAAATAAATTTCAATAGAATCTACTATTTCCTTATCATCATCTACTACTAAAATATTGCTCATTTATATACCTCTCTTAAATTAATCATCGAATTTGATTATACATTATTACACCCTCTTAATCCTACTTTTTTCTATATTTATATAATAAAGTATAAATCTTAAGAAATAATTAATATAATTCTTAAGATTTTCTTACAATTTAAAAAATCTTATCATATATTAGACGAAATACACACTTAAATAGTTTCATTAAATATAAAAATTCACATAAAAAAAAGGAGCAAATGCTCCTTTTTAATTTAAGTTAATATTATCTTACTCTTCTTCTTCAACATCATGATGATGATCGTGATCATCTTCTATAACAACACCATCTAATGCAGCTATGTGTATATTATTCTTTTTAGAATAATCTATTAAAGCAGCTTTTATAGCTTGCTCAGCTAAAACTGAACAGTGCATTTTAACTGGTGGTAAACCATCTAAAGCTTCTGCAACAGCTTTATTAGTTATTTCTAAAGCTTCATCTATAGTTTTTCCTTTTATTAATTCTGTAGCCATAGAAGAACTTGCTATAGCTGATCCGCATCCGAAAGTCATAAACTTAACGTCATTTATAACCTTAGTATCATTATCTATATCAAGATATATTCTCATTATATCTCCACATTTTACGTTTCCAACTTCTCCTACTCCACTTGCATTTTCTATCTCTCCAACATTTCTTGGGTTCATGAAATGGTCCATAACTTTTTCACTGTATTGCATATTACTTACCTCCCTTGTCTAATTTGTTATATAATGGCGACATGCTTCTTAATCTTTCTATTATCTTTGGTAAATTATCTATTATAAAATCGATATCTTCTTCTGTTGTAAAATCTCCTATACTAAGTCTTAATGAACCATGAGCTATCTCATGAGGTAATCCCATAGCCATAAGTACGTGAGATGGATCTAGTGAACCTGAAGTACAAGCTGATCCACTTGATGCAGCTATACCTAACATATCTAACATTAATAATATTCCTTCTCCTTCTATGAATTCAAATGAGAAGTTCACATTTCCTGGAAGTCTATATTCTAAGCTTCCGTTAACTTTTGTATGAGGTATTCTTTCTAATATACCATCTATAAGTCTAGTTCTTAAAGCAGTTAATCTTTCTATATGCTCACCCATGTTAGCTTTTGCAAGTTCACATGCTTTAGCATATCCAACTATACCAGGTATATTTTCAGTACCAGCTCTTCTTCTTCTTTCTTGTGCTCCACCATGAACGAAAGTGTGTAATTTAACACCAGTTCTTATGTATAAAGCACCTATACCTTTAGGTCCATATATTTTATGAGATGACATACTCATTAAGTCTATATTTAATTCTTTAACATCTATAGGTATATTTCCTGCAGCTTGAACAGCATCTGTGTGGAATATAACATTATGCTTCTTAGCTATTTCTCCTATTTCTTTTATAGGTTGAATTGTTCCAACTTCATTATTAGCAAACATTATACTTATTAATATAGTTTTATCTGTTATAGCTTTTTCTACATCTTGTGCATTTACTCTACCATCTGCATCAACATCTAAGTAAGTTACTTCAAATCCGTGATGTTTTTCTAAGTATTCACAAACATGAAGTATCCCATGGTGTTCTACCTTAGAAGTTATTATATGATTTCCTTTTGCTTTATTTGCAAAAGCAACTCCTTCTATAGCCCAGTTATCACTTTCTGTTCCACCAGCTGTAAAGTATATTTCATTTGGTTTTGCATTTATAAGTGATGCAACTGTTGCTCTTGATTTATCTAATACGTTTTTAGCATCTCTCCCGAAAGAATGGAAACTTGATGCATTTCCGAAAGTTTCAGTAAAGTAAGGCATCATAGCCTCTAATACTTCTTTTTTAACAGGAGTTGTAGCCGAATAATCCATATATATCTTTCTTTTTTCCATTTTATTCATCTCCTAAATCTATTTTATAATTAAATCTGTTATATCATTTATATTTTTATTTTTATTATAATCATTTACCATATCTTGAAGAGTTATTGAATTTATAACATCCTCTATCCCTTGCTTAATTCTTTCCCAAACAACTTTGGCAACGCAAATTCCAGAGTTTTCACATATATCATCATCTATCACACAATCTGAAATTGAGATTGGTCCTTCAAGTACTCTTAGTATATCTCCAACTGTTATATCTTTAGGTTCTTTACCTAATAAATATCCTCCTTGAGCACCTCTTACACTTTTTATTAACCCAGATTTTTTAAGTGATGAAAATATCTGTTCAAGATATTGTTCTGATATATTTTGTCTTTGAGCTATCTGCCTTAATGGTACTGGTCCATTTTTTTGAGTAAGTGAAAGCTCAAACATTGCTTTTAGTCCGTATCTACCTTTAGTTGATAGCTTCATTTTTTACACCTTCTTTTTTATTAGGTATTTCCGACTAACTTACTAGGTTTTATCTTCAAGATTATTTTATTATATCATAGTATTTTTGTCAACATTAAATTCATAGTATTTTTCTAGGAATTAAAAAAGGAGTAAAACGCTAATATTATTCACTCCTTCAAATGAATTTACTTATAATAACTTACCCATTGACCTAATTCCTTAAACCCTATTTTTTTATAAATTTTTCCTGCTTCTTCATTATCATAAAAAAGGCAAGGTATTTTTTTATCACTTAATAGACTATTACATAACTTTATAACACATTTAGTAGCATACCCTTTATTTCTATACATTGGATGTGTCCCTACTCCTACCACCATAGCATGAGTGCTATTTTCAGAAGTTGATTTTGCCATAGATACTACTTTTTTATTTTCTTCTATATAATAACCTCTTCCACTTTTCAAATTACTTTTTATACTCTTTATAGTAGTATTTTCAAATTCATCTATATTTTCATAAAGCTCTAGTATTTTATTTATCTTCCCAAATCTTATTTTTTTTACACTAGAATCTATCTCATAATCATTTAGAGATTTCAAATTTTTTAATGCACAAAAATTTACTATTCTTTTTTTATCGTAAGAAATATAAGGTTCTATGCATTTTAAAGTATCAATTTTGCCATTTAGAATTTTATAAGGTAATTTGTTTATGTAATTAACAAAACTAACTACATCATCATTATCATAAGAATAAAGTGTAAGTATATCAAAACACTGTATTAGTATGCCTTTTATATTACCAACTACATCAAAGTTTGCCCATATGTTAAAAAAACAATTATCGTATCCATATCTTTTTATATCTCCATAAATTATTAAATTAAAATTTTCTTCTTGATTTAAATAATTAATAAGTTGATTATCGTAATCTTCACTTAACTTTAAAATCATTATAGCCTCCGATACTTAAATTTTATGTTAAATAATATGTTTTTAATAAATTAATTATTCTTTCTTATACTAACTCTTTCCTTCATAAACATTTTTGTATATAAATTTTTTAGAGAGTTTGTATACAATCATAATTGTAATCAATTTTATCCAGCGATATATTCATTTTAAAGAATTAAGCTTTTTAGTAACTAAATATAAAACTTAAGAAAGAAGGATTAATTATGACTGTATTAGATATGTTTGTAAAAAATTTATGTGGTACATTTAATAATGACGAACAAATAGAAAAAGAACTTAAAAATGGTGAAATAAAACACCCTTATGTAAAACATATAAATGGCATATGTAATGATAAGATTAAAAACTTACCTGATAATTTTGATGGTTATTTTGTTATCGAAGAAAGTTATTATAAACAAGGAAATTTTAATAACATCTTACCTCATTTATTTTTATTTACTTTGAATGAAGATAACAAAGTTGTTTTAACTTCTTATGAACTTCCTAAGGAAATATCTAAAGAGGATTTTAGAAATGATAATGAAGATTTAGTTAAATCAGAAAAGTTTACACCTATGGTATATAATGAATGTGATGGTGTATTTACAGGCGAAAGTATTAGTTATTTCACTCCTGTTACTAAATTTGAGCTTAAAGAAAAGATAGAAGCTTCAACTTTGTATGTAAGTGAAGTTTTTTATAAAAATTATAAGATAACTTTTGGATTTGTTGATCCAATTATTTATAAAAGAATATAGTTAAATAATACATAAAAATAATGGTGGTAACAATTTTACCACCATTATTTTTATGTATTATTTTTCACACTATCCCAATACTGCTTAAAAGATTTTTCATTTTTATTTTCTCCTGGAATATAGTATTTCTTATCTTTTATAGCTTCTGGTAAATATTGTTGTTTCACATAATGATTAGGGTAATTATGAGGATACTTATAATCCACACCTCTACCTAAATTTTTAGCACCTGAGTAATGTGCATCTTTTAAATGAATTGGAATATCTCCTGTTTCTATGTTATCTAAATCTGCTAATGCTGATTCTATAGCCATAACAGCTGAATTTGATTTTGGACACTGTGCTAAATAAATTGTAGCTTGTGAAAGAGGTATTCTTGCTTCTGGAAACCCTAATTGAAGTGCCGATGAAACACAAGCTTCAGTTATCGTTATAGCTTGTGGCACTGCTAGTCCTACATCTTCACTTGCTACACAAAGTAATCTTCTAGTTATTCCTTGAATATCTCCAGCCTTAATAAGTCTTGCTAGATAGTGTATAGAGGCATCTATATCAGAACCTCTTAAAGATTTATGAAATGCAGAAAGTATAGAGTACCCATCATCTCCACCTTTATCGTAATTTAACATTTTTACACTAGAACATTCTATTACATTATCTAAAGTTATATTTACAGTGTTAGAAACAACATTTATTCCTACATTAAAAACTAATTCTAATTTATTTAATGCACTTCTCATATCTCCATTGCAAGTTTGTGCTATATATTCTAATGCTTTATCTTCAACATTAATACTTTCATATGTATTAATACTTTTTAGTCTTTCTATTGCCCTTTGAAGTCCTTTAAGTATATCTTCTTTATTTATTTGTTTAAATTCAAATATAGTACTTCTGCTTAAAATAGCTTTATATACTACAAAGTATGGATTATCAGCTGTACTTGCAATTAATGTTACTGATCCATCTTCAATAACTTCAAGTAAGGATTGTTGCTGTTTTCTATTTAATGCCTGAATCTCATCTAACATTAAAATTATACCATTATATGAAAATAAATCTCTTTTAGCAGAATCTATAACTTCATTTATTTCTTTAACCCCACAGTTTACAGCATTTAACTTTACATATTTTTTACCTGTAACATTAGCAATTATATTTGCCAATGTAGTCTTTCCAGTTCCTGGTGGCCCATATAGTATCATATTGGGAATGGTTTTGTTTTCTATAAGTTTATTTATAATTTTGCCTTTGCCTATTATATGTGATTGTCCTACCATATCTTCTATTTGTTGTGGTCTTAATCTATCTGCTAATGGTTGCATACGCTCCTCCTAACTTTAATATCTTAATTTATTATACTACCTTTTAATTTTTCTTGCATATATATACTGTAATCATAATTTCTCTTACTTATTAGTATATTTATACTAAATGTAATTTTAAAGGAGGTAGTTTATGCAGTATATGAATATGAATGCAATGAGAGAAAAAGGACAGTTATCTGTAAATGGAGTTGGAGTAGTTAAAGTTAAAGCTGATTTAGCAATACTAACAGTTGGAGTTACAACATCTAATAAAGATGTTCAGGTAGCTCAAGTAGAAAACTCTAATACTGTAAATAACATTATACTAAGTTTATCTGACTTTGGTATTGAAAGAGAAAAAATAAATGCAGATGATGTAAATATAAATAAAAGGTATGATACTGTAACAAATGAATTAATAGCTTACGAAATAACAACTACTATAAGAATAGAAGTATCTGATTTAGAAAATCTAGGTGATATTTATACTTTAGCTATTGAAAATGGAGCTAATAGTAACATTGATTTATCTTTTACTATATCTAATGTATCTAATCATTATAATGAAGCTCTTTTAAAAGCTACTCAAGATGCCTTAAATAAATCTTCACTTTTAGCTAAAAGTCTATCAATAAAATTAAGACCACTTCCTGAAAATATCTCTGAAA
This sequence comes from Paraclostridium tenue, assembly GCF_039521565.1. Lineage (NCBI taxonomy): Bacteria > Bacillati > Bacillota > Clostridia > Peptostreptococcales > Peptostreptococcaceae > Paraclostridium > Paraclostridium tenue. The sequence continues at coordinate 29,852 of NZ_BAAACP010000013.1, read as the reverse complement.
ATAGTATATCTCAATATTCTATAAGTCAAAAAAATGTATCTTATTCTGGTTCTCCAAATTTATCTTCAGGAGATTTAGAAGTTACAGCTCAAGTTAATATGATTTTTAATACTTATTTATAAGTTTTATTAAATAAAATATAAAAGGAGTTATTTTTTATGTGTGATAATAAAGATATACCAACTCCAGAAGAGTTTGATTCGATGTTAAAAAGTATTGGATTTGTAGAAAGTACCCATACGTATAAGAATTATTATATTGAACGTAACATAGAAAAAAAAGAGAATAAAGAAGATAAGAACGATAACAAATAATAAAAAAGCTGCATAGAGTGCAGCTTTTTTATTATACTATACAGTTTTCTATTTGAATTATATAATCTAGGCAGTGTTCACACATTATTACGCTAACTATATAACTATCATCTACTTTCCCAGCTCTACTTAATTTGTTAAATGATAAACCTTCATAGTCTTTACTTATATCACTTATTACAAACTTACCATCTTTGGTAAATATATAAAAATGATATTCTAAGAAACCAAAGAATTTTTGTTTTTCTTTTACTCCTGTTAAACACTCTGGACACGCTTCTTGATAATATTCTAAATCAAAATCTACATCTTGTGCTTGATTTAAAATATTTAATATATCTTCTATATTAATATTTGACACAGGCTTTTCTTCATCATTTATTAATCCACTACAATTTTCTTTAGATAATTCATAATCTTTTTCATTAAATTTAAATTTATAAATACTCATATTACACCTCTTTATTTAATATTCATTGGAGTTTCTTCTTTTTTAGCTTTTTCATATTCATCTTTTGTTATATATCCTAATTGCTGCATTTTATAAAGAATTATATCTCTTCTTTTTTTTGCTGCATTATAATCTTTAGAATATAATCCAGGCCTATTTGTTATACCTGCAAGCAAAGCACATTCTCCTAAGTTTAATTCACTTACATCTTTACCAAAATAAACTTTTGCTCCTTTTTGAGCTCCATATATACCATTACCTAAATACATATTATTTAAGTAAAGTTCTAATATTTCTCGTTTATTCATATTCTTATCCATTTGTCTTGCATTATATATATCTTTAATTTTACGTTTTATAGTTTGATCCATACTTGTTAATAGATTTTTAGAAACTTGCATTTCTAATGTACTTCCACCTTGTGTACTTTTACTAAATATATTATGAACAACTGATCTAGCTAAAGATAAATAGTCGACTCCTTTATGATCAAAAAATCTTTCATCTTCTATAGACACTATTGCATGTTGCAAATCTACTGGTATTTTACTTATACTTACATACTCACTGCTTACTGACTTTTCTTTCATATAAGCATATGTAGGTTTAGGGCTATCTTTTAATGCTATATTCATAATTACATTTGCTGATATAGCCCCTATAAAAGATATTATCAATAAAAAAATTAGTAATTTCTTTGTTATGCTAACAAACCTTTTAGACTTTTTTTTCTTTTTAGCTCTACCTTTATTAGCTCTTTTTCCTTTGCTTGAATAATTGTTTCTATTATCATGTGTTTGTTTATTCTCAGTTTTATTTTCCACCCTTTTATGGTTAGTTTGAGATTTTGAGCTTGTATTATTAGAGCTAACTTTTTTACGTCTTATTTTATTTTTTTCATCATCATAATAACTCATTTTTTACGCTCCTTTTTAAATATATGAGTAATTATACCTTTTTATGCCAAATAAATCAAAGAGTAAAATTCATTTTATTCTTTGATTTATATTGTTATATATTTTAACTATAATTATTTAAATTTATTTTAATTAAATTATATTTTTTTGTTTAAGATTTAAATTTAGTGGTATAAATATACTTGAATAATTTTTTAGGAGGTATTTATTATGGCTTATAAAATAAATGATGCTTGTATCAGTTGTGGAGCATGTGAACCTGAATGTCCAGTTAGTTGTATATCTGCTGGTGATGATAAATATGTTATAAATTCAGAAGCATGCATAGATTGTGGAACTTGCAACAGCGTATGTCCTGTTGATGCACCTCAACCAGAATAATACATAATAAAAAAGAAAAGCAAGTTGCTTTTCTTTTTTATTTTAAATTATCTAAAGCTAAACCTATTTTAAGATCTTCTCTTACTAATATACCATTAATTTCTTTTTATAACATAATATGGTTATAGTTTTTTCAAATCCTTTTTTTGTCATTTGTATATTTTTTTAATTTTTTTGTCGAAAATTGTTGACAGTTTTGTCGAACTTTGTTACTATTAATACAAGGTTATTCCCCTGATAACCTTAAATTTTTACTCCCCAAATAAAATATATTCCCTAATAAACCCCTTTTTATAATATATTTTACCCCTTTAAAAGCCTTACTTTGATCGGTATGAAAGTAAGGCTATTATTTTTTTTACCTCATTAAAAGCATCTGATTTTCTTTCAAGATATTCACAACAATAACCTTTATATACACTGTACTTTCTATTTTCTTTATTAACTTTTATGGTTTTTACATTATAATTTCCTTCATCTTCACTAACTATAATTTGCATAATAGTATTATCATTATTTTTTCTTGTAAAATAATGATGTTTGTCATTTCCTTCATATTTCCAATCTAAATTCTCATTTATATTTTCAATATCATTAATTATTTCAGATACAGTTTCATATCTTTCTTCAGGTTTAACATTTATACATCTTTCTATTATATTTACCATACCCTTTGGTACATGTGGCAAATACTTATTTCTTTTTGGAAACTTACCACTAGCAGATGCAAGTTTTACCATGTTTATATCTTTATATTTTTTTAATTGAGTATTATATTCTAAGTTACCATTGCACATTCTATATAAAGTTGTACCTATTTGATATATATCAACTTTATTGGTTATAGATGTGCTTTTACACTGTTCAGGCGCAATGTGCTTATAGTAAACATTTCTTAATTTTCCTACTCCATCTTTATTTAAATATACAGCTGATCCAAAATCTGCTAATACAGCTTTATTTTCATTGTTTAAAAGTATATTACTAGGTTTTATATCACAATGTGAAATACCTAATTTGTGTAGATATTCAATAGCTGATAAGAAATCTAAGGAATATCTTATTATTTCTCTTATAGTTAAATTTTTTGTTTCTAATAAGTGGTGTAGTGATCCATCTTTATAATAAGGCATGGTTATATATATATTTTCATCATCATAAGAAACATGATTTATATTTATTATATTAGGATGATTAGCTTTACAAATCTTTTTTGATTCTTCAAAGTATTTATCTGGATTTTTAAAAGATGATTTTTTAATTTTTTTCATTATAAATTGTCTTCCCATTTGTGTATCTTCAACTAAATATAATTTAGAGTTAACCCCCTCTGATTTTAAAGGTTTTATTATTTTCAAATCTATATTAGTAACTATATTCATAATATAGTATCACCACCTAAAAATAATTCTAATACAACCCCCATAAATGTCACTCCTAACTGTGCTTATTGTAACTTATATATACTATGATTTTAATTCCTAAATAAACACAAAAAATACAAAAGCTTTCACACTAATTTAAATTAAGTATGAAAGCTTTTTATTATTTATTAAGTATAAGAAATAATTTAGCAGTTGCTAATGTATCACTGTCTGCCCTATGTGCATTTTTATTTTCTATATTGTAATACTCACATGCAGTTTCTAATTTTTTATTCTTACCTTTATATTCTTTATTTTGTTTTAATAGTTCTAATGTGCATATATAATTATTTATAGGTTCTAATCCCATTTTTTTTAAATAATAATTTAAAAATTTCAAATCAAATTTAGCGTTGTGAGCAATTATAGTTTTATCACCTATATATTGTCTAAACTTAGGCAAAACCTCTTCTAGACTCTTTTCATTTTCTACCATCTCATTGCTTATATTAGTTATATCAGTTATAAGACTAGGAATTATTCCATTTGGTTTTATTAGTCTAGAATAATTTCTTCCTATTTCATTATTATTTATCTCTGTAACTCCTATTTCTATAATTTCACAACCTTTATATGGGTCAAGGCCTGTTGTTTCTAAATCTACTACTACATACTCTTTATTCATAAATTGCTCCTCTCATTTTCATAAATATAAGTATATATAATTATAACAAATAAAAAAACAATGATAATATTAAATTTATCATTGCCTTAAAATGCTAATAAAAAATTAAATTTTAACTTAATTACTTTTTCGTTTTCACTTGTCCATTTTTAAATATCTTCTTAGACATCTTAGGAGTTTCTAAAAATACCAATCCATTTCCTTGCGTATTTTTGTCATAATTCAAATCTAAAGTAAATTTTATAAGTTGAGCATATATCTCTGATTCACTTAATACTCTTTTAAACTCTTTATTTGAATAATTTTTTATAAGTGCCAAAGAGCCACTTACATGAGGCGCTGCCATACTAGTTCCATCTAAGATAGCATATGAGTTATTTTTAAATGTTGATAAAATTCCAACTCCTGGAGCCATAACATCTATTAAATTATTACTATTTGAAAAATAAGCTGGTTTAGCTTTCTCATCTACAGCTCCTACTGAAATAACTTCACTATATGAAGCAGGATAAGAAAATTCATTAGTTATAGAAGTATTGTCTCCATCATTTCCAGCTGCACAAACTACCAATATATTATTATTTACAGCATTTTTAACGGCTTTATGCAGATTTTCATCATCTAAATATCCTCCTAATGACATGCTTATAATATCTACCTTTTGGCTAATTGCATAATTTATAGCATTTATAGTCCACTTATACTCACCTTCTCCATTTCTATCTAAGGCTTTTAGTATCATCAAATTACAAGCAGGTGCTACACTATGAACAATCCCAGCAACATGAGTTCCATGTCCAATATAATCATTAACTACTAATTTATTAGATTCATCATCTTTGGTAAAATTTCTAGTATGAACAATTTTATCTTTAAGAACAAAATGATTTATATCACAACCTGTATCTATAATAGCTACAGTAATACCTTCACCACCACTAGACTTACTCCAGAATTTATCAGCTCTAATCATCTTTACTCCATAAGAACTTACATTAATATCTCTACCAACTTCATTAACATTATAAGGTAATAACTTCATTTTATACATAAAAACACACCACCTAAATAAAGTTTTATACTCAATTATATACACTTAATTGTTATATTGTGATAATCACAAACGATCTGTTATTTATACAAATAAAAAAATGCTTCAAAATAATTATAAAAACTATTTTGAAACATTTTCATTTAACAATTATATCTTTTAATTTACTTAATTTTTATTTTTTATCAGATATTATTTCTTTTATTGCTCCTATGCTACCAAGTAAACCTTGAGCTTCATAAGGTACAAATACCTTATTATCACCCTTAGCCATTTCATTTAAAGCTTCTACATACTTAACAGATAACATAGCTTCATCTATGTTTGCATTTTTAAGTGCATCATATACCATTTTTACTTTACTAGCTTCAGCTTCTGCAACTTTTTTAATAGCTTCAGCTTCACCTTCTGCTTTTCTTATTTGAGCTTCTCTTTGAGCTTCTGCATGTAATATAGCAGTTTGTTTTTCTCCTTCTGCCTTTAATATTTGAGATTCTTTAAGACCTTGAGATTCAGTTATAGCAGCTTGTTTTTTACCTTCTGCTTGAAGTATCATAGCACGCTTTTCTCTTTCAGCTCTCATTTGTTTTTCCATAGCTTCTTTTATATCTTCTGGAAGTTCTATATTTTTTATTTCAACTCTTTCTACTCTAACGCCCCATTTATCAGTAGCTTCATCAAGTATAATTCTTAACTTATTATTTACATCATCTCTTGAAGATAATGTTTTATCCAATTCCATAGTACCTATTACATCTCTTAAAGTAGTTGTAGTTAAATACTTTATAGCTTGAACTAAGTTCGCTATTTCATAAGTAGCTTTAAATGAGTCTGTTATTTGATAATAAACTACAGTATCTATTGACATAGTAACATTATCTTTAGTTATAACAGCTTGTGGCGGTGAATCTATAACTTGAGTTCTAAGATCAATCCTTCTAACTACTCTATCTAATATAGGTACAACTATATTAAGACCTGACTCTCCTGTCATTTTGTACTTTCCTAATCTTTCTACAATTATAACTTCTGATTGCTTTACTATTTTAATAGTAGATATAGCTAAAACTATAACTAAAATTATTAAAACAGTAAAAAATATTGTTGTAAACATATTAAAATTTACCTCCCCTTATATTTTTTCTACTACTAATTTTACTCCATCTATATACTTTATTAAAACGTTTACATCTTTAGGTATATGTTTTGAATCAACTGAAGTTGCACTCCATACTTCTCCTTCTATTTTAACTAAACCTATACCATCTTGATTTATTTCTTTTGTCACAACTCCAATTTTTCCAATTAAAGCATTTATAGTAGATGGTTTTACTTCTTTGTTAACGTGAAAATATTTTTGTAATATTTTTCTACCAAATATTACTCCTATAATTGAAACAATACACATTATTATTATTTGAGTTCCTATTGATGAAACTATTAGTGAGGATAATCCTGCTACAAAACATCCAATAGCAAAGAATAGAGAAACAAAGCTTATGGTGCTCGACTCAATTATTAGTAATATTATCCCTATTATAATCCATGTTAAAAACATATAACCTCCTCCTTAAATATAATATATATTTATTTTAAATATTTTTGTATATTAACATATATTTTGTATCTTTATTGTAACTACTTTATAGTTTTGAATATATCACTTATAATTTCTTTTTCATTTTTACTTATATCAATATCTTTTACTTTTATATCTTCTTTATTTTCTTTTATGTATGTACCTTTTATTATAATATTATTTTTTATATTTACTTCAAACTTTGATTTATCTAATAGATAATAGGTTCCAACTCCATATTTGTAATCTTCTTTCCATTCGCCTATATATCTATAAGTATCACAAGTAAAAACTCCTACTCCACACCTTAAACCATTTTCATAGTCACCTTCATATATAGATTTATCTTTATAAAAGTACGTTCCCTTACCATTAAATAAATCATCTTTAAAATTTCCTTTATACATTTCTCCATTTTTAAATTTTAGCACTCCATATCCTTTTTTATATCCATATTTAAATTCACCTTCGTATATGTCACCATTTTCATTTGTGTAACATCCGTGTCCATTATATACATTATTTTTAAACTCTCCAATATACTTACTTCCACATGAGTAAGAATAAGTTCCCTTACCATTTAATTTATCTTCACTATACTCACCTTCATAGATATCTCCATTAATTGATATATATCTTCCTCTACCATTTCTTAACCCATCTTTAAAATTACCTATAAATTTATCTCCATTGTTGTAAGATATGATTCCTTTACCTGTTCTAAGTCCATTTTTAAACTCACCTTTATATATATCTTTATTAGGAAATGTATACATTCCAACTCCATCAATAGCTCCAAACTTAAAATCTCCACTATAAATTGACCCATCATTATATAAGTATTTGCCTATACTGTGCATTAAATCTTCTTTCCATAATCCCTCATATCTATCTTTATTAGCAAATATACAAACTCCAAATCCACTTCTTTTTCCTTTTATCAATTCTCCTTTATAAATATCTCCATTATCATATTTTATAATTTCATATTTATCATCTTTTTTAATTTTTAGATTTGATTTATATATATCATTATTAAAAAGATGACCACCTTGATTATAATTATTACCTCTTTCTCCTATTGAAAAAGATATTTTATTTGTTTGACACCCACTTATCATTTTTCTTGAAATATCTTTTCTCATTTTAATAATTCTTAAAATCAATTTAATTGATATAAAAATTCCTGATAAAATAATAAAAATCAAAAATACTATTTTAAAATATGACCTTATACTATCCATTTAAACCCCTCCTACATATATACTTATAATATAAATTTATATATGCAAGTCCCAAAAAATGATTTTAATCATACGACATATTAATACTAATAAAAAAAGACTACCTTAGAATAAATTTAGTAAGTAATATTTTTACATAACTAATTTTATCTTAAGATAGTCTATTATTTTTTATTTTTAAATTTAATATACTTTAATTTAACCTCTTATTTCTGCTGCTGTAACTATTTTATGATTTCTAAATACATAACTTGCTACAAATCCTACAATAGTACTTATAACAGCGCATATAGCCATACATATTAAAACTTCTTGTGCTGGGTTATATGCAAACATAACAGGTAATCCAGCTGAAGGTGCTGCTGTTCCTGGTGCATTGTTTACAAGTCCCATAGCTGCTACTACTACTCCACAAAGAGCTCCACTTATGAAATTTGTTATATATATTGGTATTGGATTTGCTGAAATTATATCTGCTTGAGTTAATGGTTCTATTACCACAGATATAGTATCTCTTGTGTCTCCAAATTTTAGTTTTTTAAATAATACGAAGTTTGCAAAAGATGTAGCTGATATAGATAATGCAGCTATTCCCATAGGTAGTCCAGTTAAACCTAGCATTGCTGTAAGTGCCATAGAACTTAATGGAGATGTTGATAATAAAGTAAAGAATCCTCCTATAATTAATCCCATTATTATCGGACTTGAGTCTGTAGAACCAGCGATTATATCACCTATGCTTAATAAAGTAGAATTTACTATAGGTTCTAATTGTACCCCTATCAATCTTGTTATAGGTGCCATTACAATTACCATAACTAATAAATCAAGTCCAGGTGGTACTTTTTCTTCTAAAAATTTAACTACAAATGACATTAAGTACCCTGCTATAAATCCTGGTAATATTCCTAATCCAGAACATGTTATTCCTAATAACATTGAATATACTGGTGAAACTCCTAAAGCACCCATAGTTAATGATGCTGCTGCTAAACCACCTAATTTACCACTTATTGATCCTAATTCGCTAAGAAATGGTATACCGATTGTGTTTCCTAGAAGTGAAAATTGTATTGCTTCGACTAAGAATGTAGCACATGCTGCACTTGCTAATGCCCCCATTGCTTTCATACCATGTGGTGCCTTGTAGCTAAATATAGAAAATGCGGCGAGCACCATTACTAATAGTATTGTTCCTTTTAAAACTTCCATTTTAAAGCCTCCTCTTGTCTTGTTCAAGTAGCAAAACGTTTTTCTTTCCTCTATTATAGTCTATTTTCTTACCATAGCGCAATAAATTTTCAAAATTTTTTTATTATATATAATATTTTTTATAGGTATAAAAACTAACCAGTCACTGCTTAAACTGGCTTAGTAACTGGCTTCTAGTAAATTTTTTATATTTATATTTTCATACTCTAAATCTTCTTCAAATAATTCTATAATCTTATTTAATTCTTGCTTGTATTCATCTTTATTTAATCTATAATAAAATAAATCATCTACTAAATCCATCATATCCAGATATGGATTTTCTAGTAAATAAAAATTTCCATTTTTTATATTAATAAGATTATCGAATATAAGTAATTTTTTATTTATATCTTTTATTGCTTCAATATTATGTATATCAATATCAACTATAGATTCCAAATATAGTTTAAATGTTTTTAATATTTCTATAGATAAGTCATCTAGTTTTATATTACTTTTTTTATTATGTATAGATTCTTTATATTCTTCAAACTTAGACTTTAAATCTTTATTTATTTCTATAAATGGATTTTTTATTATATCCTTAATAATTAATAATTCTCTTATTTTAATATTAGAAGATAATGTATTGTCTAATATAAATAAGTTATACGCATCAGCTAAAGGGTCATGTGCATCTCCATCAAATTCTATATTTGAATACTCTAATAAGTTTTTTAATGATACATAATTAATGCACCTAATTCCTTCATTTAAGTATTGTTTTTTTACATCTATAAATAAATCTTTTATATTATTTACAAATCTAGGATGATTGTTCTTTTGTGCACTTCTCCTATCTGTATTTGCAAAACAAGTTAAATCTAAGTTTCCAAATGTATAAATTCCTTCAATTTCTACAAAATTTCCTAACCATTTCTTAAAATCTCTCATAACTTCTTCATAGGTAGGCGCTTTGATGATATCTTCATTAGTTATTTTAGTAAGTTCCTCTATATGAGGATATATATCAATATTGCTAACAGGCTTTATTAAAGATTTAAATTTAGAAATTTTTTTATTTGCTGTATCGTATTTAATTGCCCCAATAGCAATAATATCTGCATTATTTATATCTCTTCCATATTTAGAATTTGACATATTCATCTCAAAGTCTACATATATTTTTTTCATCCCCTTCATCCTTTCTAAAACCCTAAAAATACATTTTACCAACTGTTAATTTATTTTAAGTATAATTTTATAATACATTATCTTCAATATCAATGTAAAAGAAAAAGGATGTACTAAGTACATCCTACTCAAATCTTTCTAGGAATGAATGCTTGACTCCATCTTGTTGCCAACCTAATACTGAATCCATATTTACATTTTCCGCTGCTTTAAATATAGATTTTTCAACGTCTTTAAAGTTATCACCTAAACTTTTTATAAGATCTTTTATTTCATATCTTTTGTTACCAGTCTTTTTAGCTGCTACCATACAGGCACAGTTAAGTGGCCATATACCACTATTTTGTATGAACCTTACTATATGCTCTTCCCTTATATAATATAAAGGTCTTATTATTTGTATTCCATCAAAGTTAGTAGATTTTAACTTTGGAAGCATTGTTTTAAAATTTCCTGCACATAATAAGTTTAACATCGTAGTTTCAATAACATCATCATAGTGATGTCCAAGTGCTAATTTATTACATCCTAATTCTTCTGCTTTAGAATATAATGCTCCTCTTCTCATTCTTGCACACATATAGCAAGGATAATCTTTAGCAATTTCATCTGCAATTTCAAATATTCTAGAATCAAATAGATGTATAGGTATATCTAAATATTCACAGTTATCTACTAATAATTGTCTTATATCCTTATGATATCCTGGGTCCATAGCTATAAATTCTACTTCAAAGTTTACTGGACTATGTCTTTTTAATTCTTGAAACATTTTAGCCATAAGTAAACTATCTTTTCCTCCAGATATAGCAACTGCAATTTTGTCGCCTTCCTCTACTAAGTCATAAGCTCTTATTGCTTTGATAAATTTTGACCATAAGTTTTTTCTATATCTTTTTACTATGCTTCTTTCAATATCTTTAAGTGGCTGTCTTTCATCAAAAGGAACTATAATTTCGCAGCCTTTTCCTGCTAATTCGCTCATTAAATCACCTCATTTTTTGTGAATATGCAACTTATTTTATCACAAAGCCCAATATTAGTTCAAGATATTCATACCTTATATCTAATTATTTCCCAGGAAATCATTTTATTATATATATTTTTATGAATTTCTATATTTTACATTCTTTTTTAATTTATTTAAAATTTTGTGTAACTATTTATCTATCCATACATATTATTATATTAGATAAAGATAATTCAATAAATTATTAACTATATCATATGTAAATTAATTAAGTCTAAAAAATTTATAATTATTCTTTAATTAGACATTATGTTATTAAATATTTATTAGTATGTATAACTTTTCAAAATCATTAAAAGGTAAAACAATCTTTGAAAAGCTAAATTTATAAGATTGTACTATGTATAATAAGAACTTATATAGATAAAAAAGAAAAATGGAGGTAGGATATAATGGCTACAAGAGCTGAAATGTTAACTAATATAGAAGAGCTGTGCTTTGCTTGTTTAAATTTACATCTATATCTAGATAATCATACAGAAGATATAAATGCTATGGATACTTATAATAAACTTTGCTCTGAATTTAATAAAGCTAGAATGTGTTATGAAAAAAAATATGGATCTTTAAATAACTTTGATTATCTTTCAGTCAATGTTTCTTTGAATAAATAGAAGATATTTAAACTTTAGGAAAATAAATTTTATAAAATACAATAAAATTGAAAGTTATACATAATTTATAACATCCTATAACCTTAAATAACTTCTATAGAAATATAGAAGCTACTTAAGTTTTTTTATTATATTGTAGACAAAACTCTAATTTTTGTATCTTCATCTAGTATATTAAATATACTTAAAGTTTCATACTCTAAAGCCATATAAGTTTGTAAATACTTATAAAGTACATTTAAAACTTCATACTTAACTTTATTTCTAAAGTATAATTGTAAATTAGATATATAAATCATAAAGCATTTATTCATTCTGATTTCTACATATGGTGAGTTACTATTTGCTCTAGATTTTTGAAATAATTCTTTTAACCTCATATATGCACACTCCGAGTCTCTATTGACTGCATATTCACTAAGTCTTTCATCTAAAGCATTTTCTATATCCATAACAGCATCTCTATTCATATAAAACTCTATATAATAATTATTCCTACTATATTTAAATTGGTAAAAATCAGTTATTATACACATGATTACTCTCCTTAAAAATTAACATATGATTATGATGACTTTATTAGTATTTTCAAATTATCACGATATTTATACATATAAAATAAAAAAATAAAAAGCTTTCGCTTTTTATTTTTTATAAAACTCGTCTTGCATTTGTATAAACAGATGAATAATAACCATTTAATTGAGATATTATAACTTTTTTACCACCAGATGATGCATGTATAAACTCATTATTACTTATATATATACCAACATGATTTACTGAACCATCTTTATCAGTATCAAAGAATATTAAATCCCCTTTTTGAAGATTATTTTTATTTACATATTGCCCAAATCTACTTTGTTCTCTAGATACTCTAGGTAAGTTTATTGAAGCAGCATTTTTAAATACATATTGTGTAAATCCTGAACAATCAAAAGTGTTAGGCCCTTCTGCTCCCCAAACATATGATTTTCCTAATTGCTGCTTTGCTAAATTTATAACTTTATCCGCTTTTGATGATGAGTTTATAGATTCATTTGTATTACTATTTGAGCTTATAACTCCCAAATAACTAGATGACATATATCCTATACTTCCATTATAATTTATTTTTGACCATCCATTACTTTCTGATATAACTCCTACACTTGTTCCTCTGCTTAAAGATGTAACAACTGGATAATTAGTTCCTGGCCCTTTTCTAAGATTTACTCTGCTTCCTGTTACAGATTTATTATATTTTACTGTATTATCAGCTTCTTCATTATTATTATTATTTGAGTTTATAGGCCCTAAATACTTAGATGATATATATCCTATACTTCCATTATAGTTTATCTTAGCCCAGCCATTACTTTCTGATATAAATCCTACTTTTGTTCCTTTACTTAATGCTTTTATAACTGAATAATTAGTTCCTGGTCCTTTTCTAAAGTTTACACTACTTCCAGTTACTTCTTTATCAGCTTTTACTGTATTATCAGATTCGGCATTATTATTATTTGAATTTGCAGATCCTAAGTATTTAGATGACATATACCCTATTGTTCCATTATAATTTACTTTAGCCCATCCATTACTCTCTGATATAAATCCTACTTTTGTTCCTTTACTTAATGCTTTTATAATTGAATAATTTGTTCCTGGTCCTTTTCTAAGGTTTACACTACTTCCAATTACTTTTTTTGTAGTCTTTATTGTATTGTCACCTTCTGAAGTATTATTATTTGAAGAACCAGACACATAATCTCCATGTACAAAGCCTTCTAGTCCATTATATTTTATCTTAACCCATGACCCAACAGTTTCTAAGTATTCCACTTTATAACCTTTATTTAATTTGTTTAAAGATGAGTAGTTAGTTCCTGGTCCTTTTCTAAAGTTTACTGAATTTCCAGTTATAGTTCTGTAATCAATAGTTTTTGTTTGTGAGTTTGCATCATTAACTCCATTTGCAAATGATACTCCAGTTGAGGTTGGTATTATGATTGCTGCAGAAATTAATCCGGCAACCATACTTTTTCTTTTAAAATTCATATGTAATTCTTAACTCCTCTCCCTATAAATCGGATCCATTATGTTTGTAATATAAATTATTTTATACTATAAACATTATTACAAAATTGTAAGTAATTGTCTATAATTATAAATAGTTTGCCATTTATTACATCTTCATCCAAGTAAATGTAGTTTTATTGATAAACCTAATAATTTATCTAGTTTTGTTGATGTATCTTATTTTTATATGCTAATATATTTATTAGGTTTTATTAAGGAGGTTAAGTATGAAACTTATATTAGCAGAAAAACCCTCTGTTGCAAAAACAATAGCATCATTTTTAGGTGCTAAAACTAAACATGATGGATATTTTGAAGGAAATAACTATATAGTAACTTATGCTGTTGGGCATTTAGTTTCTTTATATGATGTTAAAGATTATGATAAAGCTTATGCAGGATCTTGGAAAAGTGAAAACTTTCCATTTATACCTGATAAATTTAGATTTAAAGTTGATGCCTCTAAAAGCAAGCAATTTAATATAGTAAAATCACTTATTCATAGAAGTGATGTTGATGAAATAATAAATGCTACAGATAACGACCGAGAAGGTGAACTGATAGCTTTTTTAATTTTTCTAACAGCTAAAAATAAAAAACCAATAAAAAGAATTTTAGTAAATGAATGGACTCCAGAAGATATAAAAAGAGGTTTAAATAACTTAAAAACTGATGAACAAATGAGAAATTTACAAGCTGCAGGATATACTAGACTTATAACAGATTGGCTAATAGGAATTAACTTTACATCTATGACTACATTAAAATATGGTAATGGAAAACTTTTAAACATAGGAAGGGTAATACTTCCTACTGTAAAGTTAGTTTATGATAGAGATATGGAGATAGCAAACTTTGTTCCAAAAACATATTATGAAATAGAAGGAAATTTCAAATGTGCAAATGGTAAATATAAAGGTAAATATATAAAAGGAAAAGAATCAAAATTTGATAGTATAGATGATGCTAACAAAGTAATAGATAGTATATCTTCAAACACTGGTGTTATTAAAGAAAAAAAGGTTACGACATCTAAAGAATATGCACCTAAATTATTTAGTTTAACATCTCTTCAAGGATATATAACGTCTAAACATTCTAACTTTACTTCTGATAAAGTTTTAAAAGTCTGTCAGTCTTTGTACGAAGGTAAAGGAAAAGGTGGATATATAACATATCCAAGAACTGATTCTATATATCTGGAGGAAAGTTTAGCTAGTAAGGCATCTCAAACCTTAGAAAAACTTAAAATTGGACTTCCTTATGAGAATAAAACAAAATTTACTAAAACTAAAAGAGTTTTTGACTCTTCAAAAGTAGATAGCCATAGTGCTATAATTCCAACTTATATAATACCTAATAAGTTGACTCCTGATGAAGAAATTGTTTATAGTGCCATAAAAGATAGATTTATAGCAAACTTTATGCCACCTGCTGAGTATGAAAATACTGAAATCCATACATTTGTTGATGATAATAAGTTTTTAACTAAAGGAAAAGTGCTTAAAGTTAAAGGATATTTAGAGGTCTATAATAAAGAAGAAAAAAATGATTTACTCCCTTTAGTTAATAAAGACGAGGTTGTCGATGTTATTAATATGGATATACTAACTAAACAAACTACTCCACCTAAATCATATACAGAAGATACTTTACTTAAAGCTATGAAAAACTGTGGTAAAAATGTTTCTGATGAAGATACTACTGTTTTATCTGGATATTCTATAGGTACTTCTGCAACTCGTGCTGATGTCTTAAAGAAAATTGCAGAGGTTGGATATGTTAATAAAAAAGGTAAATCATATTATATAACTGATTTAGGTAAAAACTTAGTTGAGATATTTCCATTAAAAGATTTACTTGATGTTGATTATACTGGTAAACTTGAAAAAAGTTTAAGTGATATTCAAAGAGGCGAATTTACTAGAAGTGAATATCTGACTAATATAATGAATTTTATTGTTAATGGAGTTGAAACTATTAAAAGAGATTCAAATAAAAATATTAGTACAGAAGTTTATAGTTATAATCCTAAAACTAAGAGATATTCTAAAGGCACTTTTTCTAGTGATGGATCTAAGCAAGAAAGTTTAGGTAAATGTCCAGTTTGTCAAAATGATGTTGTTGAATGTTCTAAAGGATATATTTGTACTAATTATAAAAATTGTAAATTTGGTATTTGGAATAGTGATAGATTTCTTTTAGCTTTAAAGAAAAAGCCTACTAAAACTATGGTAAAAAGCATTCTTAAAAATGGATTTGCTAAAATCAAAGGATTAACTAGTAAAAATGGTTCTAAGTTTGATGCAATTTTAAAATACACAAAGAAAGATAATGGTTATTTTTCTTGGGATATGGAATTTGAAAAAAAAGAGGAGTAGTTTTACTCCCCTTTTTAATTTGTTAAAGAATAAAATGAAGTTCTTATTAAATCTATTATCATTGTTGGGTACTCTCTTATTAAATAATTTATTCTGATTTTCATTGGTGTTTGTGATGCTAAACCTTCATTTTCAACTCCCAATATATTTGCTATTATCATAGACCTTGTTAAATGAAATTCATTAGTTACTATAAGTACTTTCGTCTTTTCGTCTTTTCTATTTTTTAATATATCTTTGCTAAATTTTAGATTTTCTAAAGTTGTCGTTGCCTTATCTTCTTTTATTATTTTATTTTCATTTACTCCATTTTCTATTAAATATCTTTTCATGGCTACCGCTTCAGATATCATTTCATCTTTACCTTGTCCACCCGATACTATTATTTTTGCATTTGGGTTTAATTTATAATATTCTACAGCTTTATCTAATCTTGATTGTAATGTCTTTCCTACCTTATATCCATCAAGTCCTGCTCCTAATACTATTATATATTTTAGATTTTCTATATCTTTAACTTCTTTAAATTGATTTATATTTATTATTAATATAGATTCTATAAATATAAATGAAACTATAAATATAATTAGTATTGTATTATATATTTTTAAAATTAAATTTAAATATTTTTTATTTTTTATATTAACAGTATTATTTAATATGATACTAAAACATATTGCATAAATACTAAATAAAATAAATACTGTAAAAAAATTTACTCCCTTTATTAAAAAAGTAAATAAACTAAAAACTATAATGGCTAACGATAAATAAAGTTTTCTCATATATTTTAAATTTCTCCCTAATTATGACTTATTCTATCTATACTTTTGTATTAGATTATTTAAACTTTCCTCAAATTTTATATCGTCTTCTCTTTGTCTTTTTTTAGGCCCTTTCATTTTTTTCCCTGAACTTCTTGCTTTTTTTGATAAGTGTCTAGTAAATAATAACTCGTCTATATTTTCATTAGTATATATTTTCCCATTTTGATTTATAGGGTAACCTTCTTTAGATAAAACCATTGCTGCTAGTCCATAATCTTGTGTTACTACAATATCTCCTTTATTAACTTTATTTACAAGCGCAAAATCTACTGAATCTGCCCCCTTTGAAAGTATTATTGTTTCAATTCCTGGTTTATTAAATATATGTGATGTATCACACATTATTATCGTTTCTATATTAAACTTTCTCGCTACTTTTATTGTTATATCTACAACTGGACATCCATCTGCATCTATTAATATTTTCATAATATTCTCCTTAATAAATATATCTAATATTACTTAATTTATTATAGTATCAAAATAAATAAAAAAAAAGACTGCTTCCGATACAGTCTTTTCAAATTGGGTGGGTATTAGGTTTAAAATACTATTTTATGGGGGGATAGTATTTTATCTAAAGGTTATAAGGAATCAATTATAAATGATTCTTATATGTAATTTTTAAAATTTATGTCAATTCCTATTGTCTTGTCTTTGTTTTTTGTCTAATCTTGTTGTCTATGTATACATAGTACTACAATTTTTTCGTAAAATCCATAAAAAAATAAATGTTTTTTATAAAATTTTTATTTTATGACAAATTAAAATAACATATTAAATTGCAATTTTAAATATAATTTGATTTATATGTAATAATACTTAATTCTATAATCATAACAATTATAAAATTTCAGTGAATTATTATATGCTACATTAGCCCAAATTTAATTATAAACAAAAGACCTTTTATAAAACAATTAATTTATAAATGACCTTTTAAGTATTTATTTTATTATTATCCCCATAAGTTTAGCTAATTCTAAACTTTGGACAACTGAGAAAATTCCTCCAGATAAATCTTTTAATCTGAATTCACACCCATCTATATTACAAGTTGTAAAGTCTACACCTTTTAATGAAATTCCATTAAATATAGATTTACTTAAATCTGTATTTTCCACTTCTAGATTATGATTATGCACTTCTTGAAAAACTCCACTTTGAAAATCTGAATTTTTAAATCTTACTCCTTTAAACTTTGAAAAGGAAAAGTTTGAATATCTTCCTATGCTATCTTTAAAAACTACATCTTTAAATATAGAATCTTCAAATATCGTTCCTGTTAGTTTACAATTTATAAACTCTGCTCTATATATTCCACTGTCACTAAAATTTATATTAGACATATTACAGTTTTCAAATATAACATTAGTAATATCAATTTTTCTTAAATCGCAATTTTCAAATACTACATTTTTAAATATACAGGAATTAAATCTAACTCTTACCTCGTATATATCCGATATAGTAGTGTTTTCTATTATTTTATTTTCTAGATATTCTTCATCATAAATTTCATTAATTACATCGTAAGCCTCTTCTAAGCATTTACTTATCTTAGGTTTTTCTATCTTTTTTTTCATACTAAAGCTCCTTTATATCTTTATATGATTGCTTCTTATCTTTGTTTTGAGTATCAATATCTTTTCCATATCCATATACACTCTTATATTTATTTATATACAATATAGATATTATCATTGATATCATCTCTGCCAATGGCACAGCTAACCATACCCCATTAACTCCTAGAAACTTAGGAAGTATAATTATTCCTGCTATTAAAAATACAAATGTTCTTAAAAACGATATAGTTGCTGATACTCTCCCGTTTGAAAATGCTGTAAACATAGAAGATGCAAAAATATTTACTCCGGTTACTAAAAATCCTATAGAAAATAACTTAAATCCTTTATATCCTATATCAAATACCCTAGTTCCTCTAGGTGAAAATGTACCTACTATACTAGGTGCAAATATCATTGATATTGTAAATAATACCAATGAACTTATAGCTATAAACCTAGTACTGTATTTAATTATCTTTTTAAGTTCTTTTTTGTTTTCATTGCCATAATTATAACTTATTATTGGTGCAACTCCAGAAGAAAACCCTATATAAGCTGAGTTTATTAAAAACTCTCCATACAATACTATAGTTATAGCAGCTACTCCATTTGATCCTAAAAGTTTCATCATTACTATATTAAATAACATTGTAGTTACCCCTGTAGCTAAGTTAGTAACCATCTCTGATGAACCATTAGTGCACGAATTTATTATAACCTTAAAATCTAACTTAGGCTTTACAAAATATAATGTTGATTTTTTTTGTGTAAAATATATAGTTCCAAGAATTACAGGTAATAAATTTCCCATGCCAGTTGCATATGCAGCTCCTGATATACCCATATTCATAGGTACTATAAATACATAATCTAATATCATATTTGTAAGCCCACCAATGATTGTTAATATTAATCCTACATTTGGTTTTCCTGATGTTATTGATAAATATTGAAATAATAAATTAATTATGTATGCCGGTATAAAAAAAAGTAATGCTGAAAAATAATCCATACAGTAATCATTTAAATCTTTAGTAGATCCCAATATGGATATTATTTTTTCTGAGAAAATAAATCCTATTAAACTTATTATAATTCCTAGTGATAATCCAAGTAATATTATTAATGTGAAATTTTCTTTGGCTTCTCTTTCTTTATTTTCTCCTAATTTTTTAGCTATAACTGCACTACTTCCCGTAGCTAACATAACTCCTACAGCTATTACTACATTTATAAATGGATACACTATATTTACCGCTGATAGTGCATCTGTATTTACAAATCTTGATACGAACACTCCATCAACTATAGTATATAAAGATATAAATACAATCATAACAATAGAAGGTATAGTAAACTTTATAAGTGATGAGAAATTAAAACTTTTTGCTAATGAATTTTCCATACATCCTCCCTTACCATATGTCTTTTTTATTATATTAATAAGATAATATATATATTTACCATATAGTCAATAGGAAATTTTTAAAATAAAAGTAAATTCATAAAAACATCTATTGGAAATAATTTTTATGAAAATGTAATATTGGATAATTTAACTTTTAAAGATATTTTTTAGTTAAGTTTTTAACTTTTATGTTTCATGTGGAAATTTATGGGTATTTAGAGTAAAGAGGTGACATTTAATATGAATACTATAGATAAAATATTTATTAAAGAATTTCTTACAAAACTTGATTCAAATCCGTTTCAAGTTAAACTTTGGGATGGAGAAGAATTTTTAGTTGGTCAAGGTGAACCTGTCTTTAAAGTATGCTTTAACAATCCTATAAGTAAAAAAGATTTATTAACTAGTACTTCTTTATATCTAGGTGAAGCTTATATGAGAAAAGATATTGAGATTTCAGGAGATTTATTATTGGCTCTAGATACTCTATTTAGTTGTCAAAAAGATCATTTCCATACTAATTTCTCAAAACTTGGTAAAATATTTCATAAAGCAGGTAACGAAAAGAAACAAAAATCTGAAGTTTGCTACCACTATAATCTTGGTAATGACTTTTACAGTCTTTGGTTAGATAAAACACTTAGTTATTCTTGTGCTTATTTTAAAAATGAAAACGATACATTATATGAAGCTCAAATGAATAAAATCCATTATATCTTAAAGAAACTTCAATTATCAGAAGGTGAAACTTTATTAGATATAGGTTGTGGATGGGGTTATTTACTTATAGAAGCTGCAAAAAAATATAAAGTAAAAGGAACTGGTATCACTTTAAGTGAAGAACAATATAAAAAATTCCAAGAAAGAATTGAACAAGAAGGTCTTGAAGATTACTTAGAAGTTAAGCTTATGGATTACAGAGACCTTGAACACTCAGGAATGTCTTTTGATAAAATTGTAAGTGTTGGTATGCTTGAACATGTTGGTCGTGAACATTATGATTTATATCTAAAAAATGTAAATAGTGTATTAAAACCAAAAGGTCTATTTTTACTACATTACATAAGTGGTTTAACTGAATCTCCTGGTGATGCTTGGATTAAAAAATATATATTCCCAGGCGGTGTTTGTCCATCTTTACGTGAGATTATAGATTTATTCCCTAAATATGATTTCTATACATTAGATGTTGAAAGTTTAAGAAGACACTATACAAAAACTTTAATAGAATGGTATAAAAACTTTGATAAACAAAGAGATACTGTAAAAGGTATGTTTGGTGAAGAGTTTGTAAGAATGTGGGATTTATATCTAACTTCTTGTGCTGCTTGCTTTAATAATGGAGTTATCGATTTACATCAAATTTTAATAAGCAAAGGTGTTAACAACGATATTCAAATGACTAGAGCTTATATGTACGAAGATTAATTTAAACTAAAAATGAGTAAATTTCTTGTTACAATTATTTAAATTGTGCTAGGAAATATGTACATTTTTAAATTTTACATAAAACGAACATAAATATTTATACAAATTTACATAATATAAGGGGAGTAACTATTTATTACTCCCCTTTTTATTTATAATTCTATCTTTCCATCAACTATATTTATTATTCTATCTGCTTTTTTTGCGATATTTAAGTCGTGAGTTATAACTATTAATGTTTGATTATATCTTTTAATAGATTTTTTAAGTAAGTCCATTACTTCTTCTGTAGTTTTACTATCTAAATTTCCTGTTGGTTCATCAGCAAGTATTATACTTGGCTTTGTAGATAATGCTCTTCCTATTGCTACTCTTTGTTGCTGTCCTCCTGATAATTGACTCGGAAGGTGACTTTTTCTTTCTTTAAGTCCTAGCAAATCTATTAATTCGTTTATATATATTTCATCTATATTATCATTTCCTAACATAAGAGGAAGTTCTATATTTTCTTCTACATTTAATACTGGTATTAAATTATATTGCTGAAATACAAACCCTACTTCTTTTCTACGATACTCGGCTAGTTCTTTATCTTTTAATTTGCTTATATCTTTTCCATTTACTTTTATACTTCCTCCACTTAATCTTTCAAGTCCTCCTAGTAAATGTAGTAACGTACTTTTACCACTTCCACTAGGTCCTATTATTGCAACAAACTCGCCCTTTTCAATATTTATATTTATATCATTTAAAGCGTTTACTTTATTTTCTTTACTTCCATAAGTTTTAGATAAATTTATAGTTTCTAAAATTGACATTTTTAATCCTCCAAATTTTAAATTTTTACTCGTTTATATTCATCATTTCAACTACACTTACTTTTTCTAACTTTTTAGCAGGGAAATATGTTGCCATTATTCCAACTAAAGTATTTATTATTATAATTAATATAAAGTCTATATATCTTATGCTAAATTCTATTCCATATTTTGAAACTTCAAATGAGTCATAAGTCATTTTGTTAAGTATTAAAGATACTACTATGATTATTAAGCTTGATATTAGTGTGTATATAAGACCTTCAAATGTTATCATTTTTCTAAAGTCTTTATTATTAAGCCCTATTGCTCTTAACATTCCAAATTCATTTGTTCTGTCTACTATACTTTGACTTATGTTATTTACTATATTTACAATAGCTATTACAAATAACACTAAAACCATAGCATAATTATAAATTCTTGATTTTTCATACATTGCGTCTGAGTTTCTTTTTTCTTCAATTAGATTTCTAGCCATTGCTCCATTTACTTTTATAGTAGTTCTTAAAACTTCATCATAAATTTTTTTGTCATTTGCACCTTCTTCTAAATTTATATTTATAGCTTGATAATTTTCTCCACCTGTAACTTGCTTAAATTTATTATCACTCACTATTACATCTATACAACTATTTGATGTATATGTGTCTTCTGCCATAAATGGATAGCTAACTACTGCTCCTACTTTAAATTCTTTTTCTATATATTTAGCATCTTTATCTTCTAAAGTACAAAATTCTATAGGTCTTTTTCCATCTTCTCTAAATTTAACTTTAACAGTATCTCCTGCTTTTATATTTGCTACTGGAGTCCCATTGTCAACTAAATTATACACTGTACCTTCTTTATCTTTTTGTTCAACTACTCTTGGGACATAAACTACTGCTAAATCTTCATTTTTCATTTTTTCAATATCTATTTTTCCTTCAATTAGATAATCATTCAATTTATTTAAAGCTTTTTTATCATATCCTCTAAGGTTTTGCTTAAGTATTAATTCATTATTTGTATTGTCTTTTACTAAATAACCCTTAAACAAATTTTTCCCTCTAATAGATTTATTTATATGTTCAAAATAATCTTTATTGGTTATATCTTTTTCATTCATAACCATTCTTCCATTCATTATTTGAGATTTTACTACTTCTTTTACTCCATCTATATTTTCAAGTTTTTTTATATCTTCACTAGTTAAACCATTTCTTTGATTTTCAGTTCCATAAATATCAATCCTCATATCAGAATTATTATTTAACACTCTATCTACTATAAAGTCATCCGATTGAGATAAATGTAGACGGTAATTAGAATTTATAAATAAAACTCCACATATACTCATAGAAAAAATTATCATTATAAATCTTTTTTTATTTCTTAATATATTTTTAAATGATATCGCTTTGTAAATTTTCATGTATTTTCTTAAAGTTTTAACATTTACCATGTTTCTTTTTATATTGTCAGATTTTCTATTTCCTTTTATAGCATCTATTATTGATAATTTATTTATCTTTTTATATGTAAAAATTGAAATTAAAAATAATATTAAAATCATAAATAATATAGCTACTAATATTTCAAATATTGGATAAACCATATGTAGTTTAATTATTTCTCCATTTAAAGCTATATTAGTTTTTAATTTGCTAGCATTTTTATTTGCTATAAATGAAGCTATAACTCCAGCTAAAATACCTATAGGTATTCCTATAAATGATAACGTCATTAATTCATTTAATATAAGTTTAAATACTTTAAAGTTTTTAGCTCCTATTGCTCTTAATATTCCATATTCTTTAAATCTTTTGTACATAGATATATTAAAAATACTATATATCACTATTCCACATATTAAGCTTATAACTAAAGCACTTAAAATTGTGTCTAAGCTAACATTATTTGCATTGTTTGATATTGTTATTAAATCATCTGAACTATATATATTGTCTTTATTTATATTAGATTTTTTAGCTAATTCTAAAGTATAATCTGGTATATCTACTTTTTCATTAAAAGCTATTCCAACCTCTAAGTTTTCACTATTTTCTTGTAGTGGTAAATACATTTGCATTTTTCCTATTTGCTTTTCTGTTGGTCTATCTTTTATAATTCCTACTAATTTAAATTCTTCGTCTTTTACATTTTTATTTATATCTTCAATATTTAGTTTTATAATTTGGTTTATTTTAGGTTCTAATCCAAGATTTTTTAATACCCATTCTTCAGCTACTATTTCATTTTTAGACTTTGCAAATCTTCCTTTTTCAAGTTTTGAATTTGAAATTATATAATCTTCATTACAATTTATCATTATTACAGATTGTTTTTCTTTATCTGTAGTTATTCCATGAAAATTAAAAGCTCCTACATTTTCTAAATCACTAGATTCTTCTATTATTTTTAATTGTTTATAATTTAAATTTTTAAATATTGTGTGATATATTCCTGTGTTGTACTTCATAGTTTGTAATTCATTCATGTTTTCTGTTTTTGTTAAGGTTAATATCCCTACTATCATAGCTACTGATAAGATTATACTTAGTATAATTGCTAAAGATCTTGCTTTGTAGGCCTTCATATACCTAAATCCTAAATTTAATTTTTTTCGCATTTTTTCCCCTTTCTTTTTCTAAGCAAATTTCTTTTATAAGAGCATTGTACCTTAATTTTTTTACAAAAAAAGGAATTTAACTTCATTGTACAAACTTCGTTATTAAATTGTAATAATTATACTTTTTCGTAATAAATTCTTAATAATTTAGCTCCCAGTTTACAAGATTATTTAATAAAATCGTATGTTATAATATTTTTAAAGGAGTGATTTTAAATGGGTGAAAATATATTAATAGTTGATGATGATAAGGAAATAGTTGATGCTATTGAGTTTTATCTAAAACCAGAGGGATTTAATGTTTTAAAAGCTTATGATGGACTAGAAGCTATTGAAAGTTTAATAGATAATAATATAGATTTAGTTATTATGGATGTTATGATGCCTAATATGGATGGTCTTAAAACAACTCTTAAAATTAGGGAAAATAATAATATTCCTATAATACTTTTATCTGCTAAAAATCAAGATATGGATAAAATTTTAGGTCTTAATA
This sequence comes from Paraclostridium tenue, assembly GCF_039521565.1. Lineage (NCBI taxonomy): Bacteria > Bacillati > Bacillota > Clostridia > Peptostreptococcales > Peptostreptococcaceae > Paraclostridium > Paraclostridium tenue. The sequence goes on along the minus strand of NZ_BAAACP010000013.1, from coordinate 4,227 downwards.
TGGGTGCTGATGATTATGTTACTAAGCCTTTTAATCCATTAGAACTTATAGCTCGTGTTAAGTCTCAACTTAGAAGATTTATTAATTTAAATAATAGTAAAGACAATATAGATTGTTCTAATTGTAATAATAGCTTACTTATTAGTGCCGGACTTTGTTTAAATAAGGATACAAAAACTGTCACACTAGATGGAGATGTTGTTAAAGTTACGCCTATTGAATTTAAAATTTTAGAATTTTTATTAGAAAATAAAGGTGTGGTTTTTTCTTCTAAGGATATTTACGAAAACGTTTGGGATGATGTTGCGTATAATTGCGAAAAAACTGTTGCTGTACATATAAGAAGGATTAGGGAAAAAATAGAGATAAATTCAAAGGATCCTAAGTATTTAAAGGTGGTGTGGGGAATTGGCTATAAAATTGAAAAAATTGCTTATTAATAATCCATTTTTAAAATTTCTTTCTTTATTTATACTTTTTATCTCTTTATCAATATTATTTGAAGTATGTTTTAATATAATGTTTAACTTTTTAGGTTTTTCTACTACATCTCATATGGCTAAGTACTACTTATTTGGTCCAGTTTTTGAGTATTCCAGAACTGAACTTTTAATAATCCAAAAACATATAGCTTTTACGACTTCTATAATATCATTAATTTGTTTTATAATTTATTTGCTTAACCGCAAGTCTAATATAAAATTTATAAATTCTTCAATTAGATTAGTAAATTTTGTATCTATTGAAATAATTTTAACTTGTATAATATTTGTTTTTTTTACTAGATATTGCGTTTGGAAGCGAACTTATGAATTTTATGATACAGATTTAATTATAGCAAATACCATAATTCTGTGGGTATTTTATCTTTCTTTTATTAGTATTTACTCAAGTAGAAATAATATTAAGTCAAGGTTTATTTCTATATACCTAGTGAAAAAGTTTATTTCTAAAAAAGACAAAAACACTTTAGCAAAAAAAATATCAATAGCATTTGTAATCGCTGTATTAATTCAGTTTTTTTTCGTTTTTTTTACAATAATAATGTTAGACTATTGGCCAATATACGCATTAACTAGAGCTATTTATCTATCAATTGTAAGTATTATATGCTATTCATATATTTATAAAAAAATAGAAGAAAAAATTGATTATATTGAATATATAGAACGTAATATAAAAAATATAGAAAATGGGGACTTAAAGTATAAATTAGATATTATAGGAAATGATGAATTAGCTTCTATTGCAACTAGTGTTAACAATATTGGTGAAGGTTTAGATAAAGCTTTAGAAAGTCAACTTAAAAATGAAAAAATGAAAACAGAACTTATAACTAATGTAAGTCATGACTTAAAAACTCCACTTACTTCTATTATTAGCTATATAGATATATTAAAAAATAACAAATTAGATAAACAAACTACTAATAATTATTTAAGTATCTTAGATAAAAAATCACAAAGACTTAAAAATTTAGTAGATGATATTTTCGAAGCTTCTAAAATTAGTAGTGGTGATATAGAACTTCATTTTGAAAAAACAGATATAAAAGAACTTCTTATTCAAAGTATTGTAGAACTTGATGACAAGATTGAATCTTCTAAACTAGATTTTATATTAAATACTCCAAATGAACCTATTTTTACTAATATAGATGGTAAAAGAATGTTTAGAGTATTTGATAATCTTATTTCTAATATAGTTAAGTATTCTTTACCAAATACTCGAGTATATGTAGATGTATATACAGATTGTGGTTACGTGTTAATTACTATGAAAAATATTTCTAATCATAAATTAAACATATCACCTGATGAACTATTAGAACGATTCGTCCGTGGTGATGTTTCAAGAAATACTAGTGGAAGTGGATTAGGACTTTCTATTGCTAATAATTTAGTTGATATGCAAGGTGGTAAGCTTGAATTAGATATAGATGGGGATTTATTCAAGGTTAAATTAAAATTTAGAATTCTTCAAAATTTAAATGGGTGTAAAGCTTAATACTTTTGTTTTTTATCCGTATAATTACTGTATTATTTATAGGTAATGGAGGATAGTATATTGAAAAATTTAAATTTGGTCATGATTACAAAAAATGAGGAGTCCAAGTTAAGAAGATGTTTAAACTCAGTAAAAAATTTAGTAAATGAAATAATAATAGTAGATACAGGATCTACTGATAGCACTAAAGACATAGCACTAGAATTTGGAGCTACTGTATATGATTATTCATGGGATAACAATTTCTCCAATGCTAGAAATTTTGGTTTAAAAAAATCTAATTCAGATTGGAATCTAATATTAGATGCAGATGAATTTATTTCAAATATTGACTTTGATAATATTTATAAGGTTTTAAATAGTAATGATAAATTTATTGGTCAAATAAAAATAGTTAACTTATTTGAACAAGAAAATGAAATAAGAAAATCTACTTCTTTTATTTCAAGACTTGCTCCAAAAGGTGTTTATTTTACAGGTAGTATTCATGAACAATTAGATTCTACTTTGCCTAGAAAAAAAATTGATATTGAAGTAGAACATGATGGATATTTATATACAGATAAATTTAAAAGAAATATAGATCTTATACTTAATGAATTAAAGGAAACTGAAAATGATATATATTTATTGTATCAAGCTGCAAAAACATATTACTCTAATAAAATGTATAAAGAAGCTTCTTTTTATTTTGATAAGTTCTACTCTAATCTTTCTTCTTATGATTATGATTTCGTTAAAGATGGATTAATTCTTTATTTATATAATTTAATTAAAGTTAATGAACTTGAAAAAGGGTTAATGGTTATTGAAAATACTTTTGATTTTATGAGTGATTGTTGTGATTTTTACTTTGTTTGTGGTTTGTTTTTTACAGAATTAGTTGCTTATGATTCAAATAAATATATATCTTATTTTAATAACATAGATATTTGCTACTTAAATGCATTGCAATTGGATTATGAAATAGTTGAAGGTACAGGTAGTTACTTAGCAGCTTTTAATTTAGGAATTTTTTATGAGTTATCTAATAACTTAGAAAATGCTATTAAGTATTTTAACCTTTCTGCATCTTATAAATATAAGCCAGCACTAGACAAATTAATTAGCTATACTAATTAATAATCGTATTTTTTAATAAATAAGGAGTAACAAATTGTTACTCCCCTTTAAAATTCCATTCATAATAAAATTCATTTAAATATTCTTCCATAAATTTATGTCTTCTATTAACTTATCTATTTCTGTATTAATATTGAAACTTAAATTGTAATATAGCTATTAGCCATAAATGTAGTGGGTAAAATATATAAAATAAATATTTACTAAATTTATTGTTTATACCCCTTTTGCCATTATATAAAAGTATAAATGGCACTACTAATATAAATAAAAAATCGGAATTAAACATTAGCATACTTATAGTTTCTTTTACAGTAGAGTATGATTTATAACTCATAATAAATAATACTATAGATAAACATACATATAACACTATTTGTTTTTTTTCATTTTTTCTAAATAAATATGTTATTAAAATAAATGGGATTAAAATAATTCCTCCCTCCGTAAAAAATCCTAATAAAATTAAAAGTGTTGAAAAAAGTAATAATCCTATCTTTTTAATACCTTCTTTATTTTTACTAAACTCTATTAAATTTATAATAGTAAGTCCTATTGCCAATGTCAAAAATATATTATTATAAACATATACTTCTTTTGATTTTAAAGCTATATTAATTATAAAATTTCCAATTTGCATAAATATTGCCCATCCAAATAATCGAATATTATATCTTAACTTATTTCTAGTATGAAATAAACCTTCCACTAATAAAAATCCAAATATAGGTGCTACTACCCTTGATAAAGGATGATACCACGCTGAAAATGCATTTGGAAAAGCAATATATAAATGATCCATTAACATAAGTACAAGTCCAATCATTTTTAATTCAAATGCATTAAACTTTACCATAAAAATACCTCCTGTTTTTATCTTAAGTACATTTTACCTTTAGATAAAAAATAGAGCCATTTAATAACCTTACATATATATTACATTTTCGTAATATAATTTAAAATCGATTTAATCTTATAAAATAAAAAAGAGTATCTTTAATTAAAGTGGACCCTTTGTCAAGGACACTAGAAAAAGAGAGTTATTAAAAAACTGATAAAAGCTGATTTCTGTATTGTACAGGAGTTAGCTTTTTTAAA
>NZ_BAAACP010000012.1:0-102037 GCF_039521565.1 Paraclostridium tenue | reverse complement strand
ACCCCGAAGGGTTCGCTCGACTTGCATGTGTTAGGCACGCCGCCAGCGTTCATCCTGAGCCAGGATCAAACTCTCAAATAAAAGTTGTCCATCGCTCAGTTAATCATTATCTGAATATCTGGCTTGGTTGTTTATTGTTTAATTCTTTAAAAAGAATTTTTATAATTAACCTACTGTTTAATTTTCAAAGTTCATTTAACAACTTCATTAGTTTAACAAGTTTTTTCTTTCTTGTCAACTCTTTTTTGTTATTTCGTTTGCCCTTTTCTTAAGGACAAGTAATACTATACCATCTCATTTTAATACCGTCAATACTTTTTTCAAACTTTTTTCATTTTATTTTGCAATTTTTTGTGTATAATAATTTTCACATTCTACAAATCTAGGATTTCCAACACTTACATTCTTTTTCTTTACTAACTTTCTTTTTCTATAAATTTTATTATAATCATTTATAACTTCACTATTTATATAAATCATAACTTGTAAAACTAAAATCATTATAGAAATTAAACACATCCAGTTTATTAAATTTTTCATTTAATTACCTCCAATATTTTTATTTATTATAGATTTCTATTTTTTATTCATACTTCCTCTCTTTGTTTTTCCCCATACATTTTGGTTTTATATTTTTATTTATCACCTTACCCCAACATTTAATTTTAGACTACATATTTTTATATCATTATTATAATTTTAATGTTGAATTAATAATAAAAAAACCTTCCTGATTTTAAAATCAGAAAGGTTTTTATTTATATTATTCTTCTATTTCATCATTAGAAGTTTCTTTTATAGGTTTCATTGTAGGGAATAATATAACATCTCTTATAGATGGAGAGTTAGTTAATAACATCATAACTCTGTCTATACCGATTCCTAGACCACCTGTTGGTGGTAAACCTACCTCTAAGGCATTTACGAAGTCCTCATCCATATCACAAGCTTCGTCGTCTCCTAATTCTTTCTTTCTTAATTGATCCATAAATCTTTCTTTTTGATCTATCGGGTCATTAAGTTCTGAGAAAGCATTTGCTAATTCCCATTTATTTGCGAAAGCTTCAAATCTGTCAGTTCTTCTTGGATCTTCCACATTTCTCTTAGCTAATGGAGATACTTCAACTGGATGATGAGTTATAAATGTAGGTTGGATTAATTTATCTTCACCAAACTCTTCAAATAAAGCATTTATAACTTCTCCTCTTCTCATTCCAGGAGTTATTTCTATACCTTTTTCCTTAGCTACAGCTAAAGCTTCTTCATCTGTGTTAATAGTAGAGAAATCCACTCCAGCATATTCCTTAACACATTCTTCCATAGTCATTCTTCTCCATGGAGGAGTAAAGTCTATTTCAGTTCCTTGATAGTTTATCTTCATGCTTCCAGTAGCAGCTTCTGCCATGTAAGCTATCATATTTTCTGCTATTTCCATCATATCAGTATAATCTGCATATGCTTGATATAATTCTACAGCTGTGTATTCTGGGTTATGCTTTATAGACATACCTTCATTTCTAAACATTCTACCCATTTCATAAACTTTATCAAACCCACCTACTATAAGTCTCTTTAAATATAGCTCATTAGCTATTCTTAAGTACATAGGTATGTCTAAAGTATTATGGTGAGTTATAAATGGTCTAGCATTAGCTCCACCAGCTATAGTATTTAATATAGGAGTCTCAACTTCTAAGAATCCTCTTTCGTCTAAGTAAGATCTTAAAGCCTTCATAGCTTTAGTTCTTGTAACGAAAGCATTTTTAACTTCTGGATTAACTATTAAATCAACATATCTTTGTCTATATCTTAAATCTTGATCTTTTAGTCCATGATACTTTTCTGGAAGTACTTGAAGAGATTTTGTTAATAATTTTACATCATTAGCTTTTATAGATATCTCTTCTTTTTTAGTTTTGAATACTTCACCTTCAACACCTATTATGTCACCTATATCATATGTAGAAAAGACAGCATACTCTTCTTCACCTATTCTATCTAATCTTACATAACATTGGATTCTACCTTCTTGGTCTTGTATATCTATAAATCCAGCTTTACCTTGGATTCTTTTACTCATTATACGTCCAGCTAATTTTACAACTTTTCCTTCAAAAGCTTCAAAATTATCTTTTATATCTGTAGAGTAATTAGTTCTATCATATCTACTTACATGGAATGGATTTCTTCCCATCTCTTGTAACTTAGCTAATTTATCTCTTCTTACTTTAAGTACTTCAGTAAGTTCTTCTTTTGCTTGATCATTAGCATGTTGTTGATCATTGTTCATTTGTATACCTCCAGATTATCTTCTTATTTCTAATATCTCGAACTTAGCAATCCCGTCAGGAACTTGAACATCTACTATTTCGCCTTTTGCTCTACCTAAAAGAGCTTTCCCTACAGGTGATTCATTAGATATTTTACCTTCATATGGATCAGCTTCAGCAGAACCAACTATTGTATATTCTACCTCTTCTTCAAATTCCATATCATTAACTTTAACTATAGATCCTATAGTTACTATATTTGAATCTATTTTAGATTCATCTATTATAACTGCTTTTCTTAGCATGTTTTCAAGCTTTATTATTCTTTCTTCAACTTGAGCTTGTTCATTTTTAGCTTCATCATACTCAGCATTTTCTGATATATCTCCAAAAGATATAGCTATCTTTATTCTTTCAGCAACTTCTCTTCTTCTAACTGACTTTAGGTACTCTACCTCGTCCTCTAACTTTTGGTAACCTTCTTGAGTTAATAATATTTCCTTATTATCTTCCATAACCCCTACAACTCCTTCTCTTTGATTATTATTTAATTTAAACAAAATTTATTTTATATCTTAAGCATTTATGCGCTATATTATAAATTACTATCACCCTTATGTCAAGGAGTGGTCCAGGTAGTCACTTAGCTTGTTTACTACTTCTTCACAGCTTTCTATCTTGTTAATTTCATCTCTTAATCTAGCTGATCCTCTAAGCCCTTTTAGGTACCATGCAATATGCTTTCTCATCTCTCTTACAGCAACATATTCTCCATGTTCCTCTACTGCTAATTTTAAATGCTTTAAAGCTGTATTTATTCTTTCTTCACATGTAGGTTCTGGTAATATTTCTCCTGTTTTCATATAGTGATTTATTCTTTTAAATATCCACGGATTACCTTGAGCACCTCTACCTATCATTATTGCATCGCAATTAGTTTTATTTATCATATTTATAGCATCTTCTACTTCAAATACATCACCATTACCAATTACAGGTATATTTATATTTTTCTTTATTTCAGCTATTATATCCCAATCAGCTTTTCCTGAATAATATTGTTCTCTCGTTCTTCCATGTATAGCTAATGCACTTATACCTGATGCTTCTGCAATTTTTGCAATTTCAACAGCATTCACACTATTATCATCCCAGCCTTTTCTTATTTTTAAAGTAACAGGCTTTTTAGATTTTTTAACAACAGATTTTAATACTTCTTCAGCTAATTTAGGATTTTTCATAAGAGCGGATCCGTCTCCATTTTTTACAACTTTAGGAGCTGGACATCCCATATTTATATCCAATATTTCATTTGGATATTCATTTAATATTTCTGCTGCTCCTCCCATAAACTCTGGATCTGAACCAAAAATTTGAACAGCAACAGGATGTTCTTCATTCTCTATCTTTAACATTTTTTTAGTATTCTTATCATCATAGCAAAGAGCTTTTGCATTAATCATTTCTGTATATAACATACCACAATCTTGTTCTTTACATATTAATCTAAATGGTAAATCTGTTACTCCTGCCATAGGAGATAAAAATACCTTATTGTCTAGTGTAACATTTCCTATTTTCATATATAGTCTCCTCTTTTAAAGTTTTACTTATATCTATACCCATTTTCCTATAATATCTTATCATAAAAAAGGAACTGGATTTAATATCCAATTCCTTGTTACTATTCTTTATTTTTATCATAGATTATTCTTAATCCTTCTAAAGTTAAGAACTTATCTACACAATCTATACTATTAGTCTCAGATGCTATTAATGATGATAGTCCTCCTGTAGCGACTACTTTCACATCTTCATTGCCTAACTCTTCCTTCATCATCTTTACAATTTTATCTACTAAACCTACATATCCATATATTATCCCAGATTGCATAGCCGAAACTGTATTTTTACAAATCGTCATTCCAGGCTTTAAAAGTTCTACTCTAGGAAGTTTTGATGCTCTTTGGAATAAAGCTTCACTTGATATTTTTATACCAGGTGCTATCGTTCCTCCTAAATAGTCACCTTTTGCTGATATAGCACAAAAAGTTGTAGCTGTTCCAAAATCGATTATTATCATAGGTGCTTTATACTTCTCTATTGCAGCCACGGCATTTACTATTCTATCTGCCCCAACTTGCTTAGGATTATCATATTTAATATTTAATCCTGTTTTTATTCCAGGCCCAACTACTAATGGTTGTTTGTTGAAATATTTTATACAAAAATTCTCAAGAGAATGCATAACATTAGGTACAACTGATGATATTATTACATCTTTTATTGATTTTATGTCTACATTATCATATTGAAATAAATTATTTATCAACATTCCATATTCATCTGATGTTTTTGCTTTATCAGTACTAATTCTCCAATACTTTTTTAGTTCTTTTCCCTCATATATACCTAATACCATGTTGGTATTTCCAACGTCAAATACTAAAAGCATCTAATCTAACCTTCTTTCTATTTTTTGCTTTTCTTTAGTATAATTACAACTCCAGATACAACTAAAGCTCCAACAATAGCTTCAGGTATACCATTAGTAGCAGCAATTCCTAATATTACAGCTCCAGCTGTAGATGTATCTCCTCCTATAACTTCTACATATCTTTGTGCATACAGTAAATATACAAGCCCCAAAACTCCAAATGTATTTATAATTGAACCTAAAAAACCTGAGCATAAACCTGAAACAGAAAGATTTTTGGTTACTTTAAATACACTTTTATAAATATAATATGTAGCAATACCCATTAAAACTCTTGGAAGTATCGAAACTATCGGGTTCATAAACATAAAATTAGTTGGACTTGGCGTAGTTATGGCTCTCATGAAACTAGTTAGCCCAAATATTAATCCTAATATTCCCCCAACCATAGGCCCTTCAATTATAGATCCGATTATAACTGGTATATGCATTATAGTTGCATTAACAGGTCCGATCGGTATGAACCCTAGCGGCGTCATAGATAACATTATAGATATAGCTGATAACATACCTATTATAGCCATTTGCCTAACATTAATTTTTTTCTCTACTCCTACTTGTGTTTTCATTTCTAAAATACACCTCCGTTCCAGCTCTTAAAAGATGCCGGACTTTTCATTAAAATTTTTAGTTGTTATTTATCTATATCATAATCAGTCAGGCTCCTAATTTATAAGGATGCCAGCTGCAACAAAAACAATTTTATCAATAGGTAATAACATTGTCAATAATTCTTATTTTAAATTAATTTCATTGTATGAAGGTATATTATTAATTGATTTTGCATTTTTAATTGCATTTATTATACTCTTTTCAACTACTTCCGTAGCTAAAGAACCTAGTAATGTTATATCTGTTTCAATCTCACCAGTTGCTAGCGTAAATATAGTATCCCCATCATGTGGAGTATGTATCGGAAATATTGTTTTTGCAAATCCATTATGTGCCATCTGAGATACTTTTTTACAATGAGCTTTGTCCAACTTAGCATTAGTGGCCACAACACCTATAGTTGTATTATCAATATTAAATCCACCTTTGTTTACACCTTGTTTCATAAGGTCATAAGTATTTAAAAATCCATCTTTATTATCATTTAAAACTCCAGCTATTACTTTTCCTTCTTCATATACATCTCCAAAAGCATTTACAGCTATTAAAGCAGCTACAACCAATCCATTATCTAACTTAATAGAGTAACTTCCTATCCCACCTTTAGTACAATAATCACCACCTTTTATCTTCCCAACAGTGGCTCCACACCCTGCACCAAAATTACCTTGTTCAAGCTTTGTATAACTAGCTACCCTACAAGCTTCATATCCCATATCAATATCTGGTCTACATTTTGAATCTCCAACCCCTAAATCAAACAATACTGCACCAGTTACAATAGGTACCTTTGCAACTCCAACATCAAAGCCTATCCCATTTTCTTCTAAGTATTTACTTACACCACATGTAGCTTCTAATCCAAACGCAGAACCACCAGATAATACTACAGCATGCACTTTTTGAATCATGTTAATAGGATCTAACAAATCAGTTTCTCTTGTCCCAGGTGCTGAACCTCTAACATCAACACCACATACTGCACCTTCTTCACATATAATAACACTACACCCAGTTAGGCCTTCCATTTGCTGTACTTGTCCTACTTTAATCCCTTTTACATCTAAAATATTATTATACATATCCATTCTCCCCTCTTATAGATACTTCTCCAGATATAATCTCTTTTATATCTCCTTTTTCATCTTCTATAACTAAATTTCCATCTTGATTTATATCAATACATTTAACTTTTTCTTTTCTATTATTTTTTATAATATATATATTATGTCCTATAATTGCAGAGTATTTTCTACAAATATCTAAAGTTTTACTATTATCATTATGATATATATAATCTATATAATTTTTTTCAAATTCTAATATAAAACTTCTAATTATATCTACTCTAGATATATTGTAGCCTTCCTTTTGAATCGATGTCGCAATATTAACTATATCCTCAGAAAAATCTAATGTTTTAACATTTATCCCTATACCTAAAACTATATAATTTACTCTTTCAATTTCAGCTGATAGTTCTGTTAATATACCACATACTTTTTTTCCATTTATTATTACATCATTTGGCCATTTTACACTCGCATCTATCCCTAAATTATTAAGAGCTTTTACTATACTTGCTCCAGCGATTAATGTTATAAATGGCGCATCCATAGGAAGTATATCAGGTTTTAATATAATACTCATCCATATACCGTCATACTTTTTAGATTGCCATTGTCTTCCTATTCTACCTCTTCCATTTAATTGTTCTTCACTTATAATTATCGTTCCATTTTCTTTATCAACTGCAACACTTTTAGCATAATTATTTGTTGAATCTATAGAATCAAAATGAATTATATCTTTTCCAATAAATTCAGTTTTTATTTCATACATAATATTTTCTTTGCTAAGAATGTCATTAGGTATCTCTTTTAATCTGTAACCTTTTCTGTTTACAGATTCTATATCATAACCTTGTTCTTTTAAAGCTTTTATGTGCTTCCATACAGCAGTTCTAGAAATATCTAATCGTTTAGATATTTCTTCCCCTGATATAAACCCCAAATTATTATCTAGTAATATATTAATAATTTTTTCTCTCAACAATAACACCTCTGTCTTAATAATAATTAAACTAAAGGCTAGGGTAAACCCTAGCCTTTGATTTTTTATTAATCATTTATTTGATCATCATTTTGATCTTTATTTATATCTTTTGATAAATCTATTTTTTCCTCTTTTGTATCAACAACTTCTTCTGTTGTTGCATTTTCTGATTTAACATCTAAAGGTAACTCTTTATTAAATGCTTTTATAAATTGATCTGCGTCTAAAGTCTCATATATTAATAGAGCTTGAGCTACATACTCTAATCTATCCATATTATCTTGAAGTAATTTCTTAGTTTTCTTGTAAGCTACCTCAACTATATCTTTTACTTCACTATCTATTTCAAATGCAACTTCTTCAGAATAGTTTCTCTTATTTCCTATACTATTACCTAAGAATACTTCTTCTTCACTATCACCGAAAGTCATAGGACCTAACTTAGAACTCATTCCATACTTAGTAACCATTTGTCTAGCCGTAGCAGAAACTCTTTCTAAGTCATTTGAAGCTCCTGTAGATATATCATCTAAAGTTAATTCTTCTGCAACTCTACCACCAAGTAAAACAATTATATTTTCTTTCATTTCATTCTTAGTAGCATAGAACTTATCTTCTACTGGAAGTTGCATTGTAAATCCACCAGCTCTACCTCTTGGAACTATTGTTACTTGATGAACTGGACTTACATGTTCAAGTACATGAGCACAAACTGCATGCCCTGCTTCATGATAAGCTGTAAGTTTTCTTTCAGGTTCACTTATAACTCTAGATTTTTTAGCAACACCTGCTATTACCTTAGTTATAGCTTCTTCTATAGTTTCCATTTTTATTTTCTTTTCTCTTTTTCTAGCTGTAAGTATTGCAGCTTCATTCATTAAGTTTTCTATATCAGCTGGAGTAAATCCAGGAGTTCTTCTTGCTAATACATCAACCTTAACATCATCTTCTAATGGCTTATTCTTAGAATGAACTTTGAATATAGCCTCTCTACCTTTGACATCTGGAGCTCCTACAACTACCTGTCTGTCAAATCTACCTGGTCTTAAAAGTGCTGGGTCTAATATATCTGGTCTGTTTGTAGCAGCCATTATTATTATACCTTGGTTAACACCGAAACCATCCATCTCAACTAATAACTGGTTAAGAGTTTGCTCTCTTTCATCGTGTCCTCCACCAAGACCTGCTCCTCTTTTTCTACCAACTGCATCTATCTCGTCTATAAATATTATAGCTGGAGCATTCTTTTTAGCATCTTCAAATAAAGATCTAACTCTTGAAGCCCCTACCCCAACGAACATTTCAACGAAATCTGAACCACTTATACTAAAGAAAGGTACTCCCGCTTCTCCTGCAACTGCTCTTGATAAATATGTTTTCCCTGTCCCTGGAGGTCCAACCATTAATATACCTTTAGGAATTCTAGCTCCTAAATCTATATATTTCTTTGGATTTTTTAAGAAGTCAACAACTTCTTGTAAGTCTTCTTTTTCTTCATTAAGTCCAGCTACATCTTTAAATGTAACTCTTGTCTTTTCATCATCTTTATGAACTTTAGCTTTAGATTTCCCAAAGTTCATAACTTTTCCGCCTCCACCTTGAGACTGATTCATGAAAACAAACCATAATATTAATACAAAGAATAGCATGAATAATGATGGTAATATCTCAAAGAACCATGGTGTAGTTGGTTTTGGCGCTCCTGTTAACTGTAATTTACCTTCGTCAGCTTGCTTTAATAGCTCATTTGCAAGTTGTTGAGACTGAATTTCTTCTGGTATGTATGTTTTAAACTTTTTGTTAGTGCTCTTTATAGTTCCTTCTAGAACTGTGTCTTCTACAATCTTTATACTAGATATATTTTCTTTCATTAATTCTCTATAGACGCTTGAAAACTTCATTTCTTCTACTTTATCTGTAGAACTACCTGAGAACTGTACTATACCTACTATAATGATAAATATAAGTAGATAAAAACCTGCTCCCTTTAAAAATTTATTCAAAAGAAGCCCTCCTTTCGTAAGTTGTTTTAATTTATAGTTTCTTAAAGGTAATCTTTAAGACTTCTTTTGTATTTGCATTAATTTTATAATTTTCACTGATTTTATAATCTCCAACACAAACAACTTCATTATCATCCACCAATACAGGAATCTTACTTCTTTCTTCCCTTGGTATTTTTAAATCTATGAATAAATTCTTTAGCTTCTTACTTCCTCCAGTAAGCTTTATTTTATCCCCAGATTCTCTATTTCTTACAATTATCCCTCCTTTAAATTTATCTAAATCAAATCCTTTAGAGGATTTATCAACCTTCATACTTTTAAATCTTTCAATACTCATTACTTGAGTTTCTATAAATAGTCCTAATTCTTTTACTTTTATCATACCTTCTTTAGGAACTTTATAAGAAAACTCAATTTCTTCATAAGTTATTTCTTTATTAGTAAATAATATGCTATTGCTATTTCTATAAACAAATAAACCTCTAGGTAACACTAACTTTTTATTTACTTTACTATCATCTTCTAAATCTAGTATATCTTCTATGTGTTTTTGATCTACGAAATTAGTATCTCCTAAAATATACTTAATAGAATTTCTAATTATTCTAGTTTTTATTGCTTTATGCAAATTAATATATTTGTCTAATACAATTTCTATATTTTCATTATCACTTGATTTGGTTACCTCATTAAATTTATTTATACCCTCTTGTTCAATATAATCACTATCTAGCTTTAAATTATTACCCATTCTACATATAGATTCAACAACATTAGCATTAAAATTTTCTTGCATATATGGAATTAAATCTAATCTAATTTTATTTCTAGTATATATATTTTCTAAATTCGTGCTATCTATTCTTGGGTTTAAATTATATTCTTCACAATATTTTTCTATACTACTTCTTTCTATATCAAGAATAGGCCTTATTATAGTATCATCTCTTTTATATTCTATTCCTTTTAATCCCTGTAAACCTGTACCTCTCATAAGCCTCATAAGAATAGTCTCTGCTTGATCATTTAAATTATGCCCAATTGCAATTTTGTTTGATTTAGTTTTTTGTTTTATTTCATAAAACATTTCATATCTTAATTTTCTTGCACCTTCTTCAATTGATAAGCTATTTTCTTTACAGTATGCTGGAACATTTATTGATTTAACAAAAAGCTTAACTCCTAAGCTATCACATAAATTCGATATATACATTACATCTTTTTGAGCCTCTATACCCCTTATCTGGTGATTTAAATGAGCTGCATATATTGATATATCATACTCTTTTTCAAGCTGTTTTAGTACATGTAATAAACATACTGAATCAGGCCCTCCAGATAAACCTAATACAATTTTATCGCCTTTTTGTAATAAATTATATTTATTTATAGTACTTCGTACTCTATCTACTATCATAAACTATACCTCTTACACTTAGTTTTTTAACTCAAGTATACTTTCTATAAAAACTTCTCAAATCCTTGTATAAATTAATTTATTTTATAACCTCGTCAAGTAATATAATACCAAATAAATTAATCTAGGGATAGTTTTTTATATACATTTAATTTTAGTTATATAAAATTACTTTATCCTAAATATATTTTAAATAATATCATACAATAACAATATAAAATATAATTTTTAAAATTTATAAACAAGGAGCATCTAATATGAAAAAATTTATATCAACCTTAGTTATGTTGTCTATATTTATTTCATTCATGACAACCAACAGTTATTGTTTTCAAAGTCCTATACCTGAAAGTAAAGTAGCTTATATTACTTTTGATGATGGACCAAACAAATATACACCAAAAATATTAGATTTATTGAAAAAATATAACATGAAAGCAACATTTTTCTTATTAGAAGATCGAATTAATGCTTATCCTGAAATAGTAAAAAGAATTTTAAGTGAAGGTCATTCTATTGGCTTACATGGTCAAAGTCATGAAAAAACTGTTTTTTATGCTGATAATTCATCCGCTTTAAATGAAATGAATAGTACAAATCATACCCTAAAAGATTTAATAGGTTATAATATAAAGTTAGTTAGAGTTCCTTACGGAAGTAAGCCTCATTTAACTAAGATTCAGTATAATAGTCTAATAAACTATGGTTATAAAGTTTGGGATTGGAATATAGATAGTACAGATACTCATAAAGGTAGTACTACCTCTTCAATAGTATCAAACACTTTAAAAGAATTAAATAATTATAATACTCCTATTATACTGTTTCATGATAAACAAGTTACAGTAAATTCATTACCTTATATATTATCTCATCTTAAAGATAATAATTTTAATTGTAAACCTATAAATCAAGAGCAACCTCCTATGAATTGGTGGAATAAAGCTCTTTACTAACTTAAAATTAATAAAGTTTAAAAAGCTGACTAATAATAATTAAGTATATAGTCAGCTCTTTTTTAATTCTTTTTTTCAACTTCTATTCTTATTTTATTTACACCTTCAAATAATCCTACAATTTCCATATTATAATTTATATCTATATTTATCACTTTGTCTGTTTTTTCTACATTTAATTTAGTAGTATTTATCTTTATATTAAATAAGCCTTGAGGCGTTTTGTAGTTAGTAAAAGTTTCTTTTTCTAAAATAAATCTCATATTAGAGTTAACTACTCCAAATCTTTTTATTAAAATTTCTTTTTCTGATATCTTTATAGTGGTTGTAACATGAACTGATCCTTTTTCTAATTCTTCTTTATATACAATATATGTATCTCCATTTTTTTCATACATATTTCCTACTGATACAACCTCTATACAATCTTCATTACCTAAACTATCATATTGCTTTGTGTTCATAGATATGTTAACATCTATCATTTTTAACCTCCATAATAATATAAACTTTAGGGAATTAATCCTAAAGTTTATATATTTTTAATACTTTTGTATTTCAATCTGATTTATGTCCTCTATTTCTGTATTTAAAAACTCTCTTCCTATTGTTGCAAATCTTTCTGGTATATCAGACACATAATATTTGTAATAAGGTTGGTCTGAAGAACTTTCAGCCAATAAGTTATTTTGGGTTAATACATCTTTTAAATCTTTTGCTGTTTCTCTTGCTGGATTAACAAGTTTTATTTTCCCTTCAACAACTTTATTAATTGTATTTTTTAAAAGAGGATAATGAGTACATCCTAAAACTAAAGAATCTATATTTGATGCCTGTAATTCTTCTAAATATTTTTTAGCAGTTAATCTAGCTACTTCAGTATCTGCCCACCCTTCCTCAACTATTGGTACAAATAGTGGACATGCTTTACCTATGATTTTTATTTCACTATCTAACTTATTTATTTCCTTTTCATAAGCCTTAGAGTTTATAGTTCCTTCTGTTCCTATAACTCCCACTAATTTGTTTTTAGTTGTATATGCAGCTGTTCTAGCTCCAGCTTCGATAACTCCTATTATAGGAATATCATACTTTTCCTGAGCTAAAGTTAAAGTTCTTGCTGTAGCTGTATTACAAGCTATAACTATAGCCTTAACATTTTTAGATATTAAAAAATTTATAGCTTGAAAAGTGTATTTTATAACTGTTTCTTTAGATCTTGATCCATAAGGGACCCTTGCAGTATCTCCAAAATACACTATATTTTCGTTAGGCAATATACTAGTTATTTCTTTTAAAACTGTAAGCCCACCTAGTCCTGAGTCAAAAACTCCAATCGGATTATTATTCATATAATATACACCTTCTTTATTATTTACCTTCAATGGCTAATTGTATTAATTTGTCTATAAGGTCAGTATATTGAATTCCTGTAGCATCCCAAAGTTTTGGGTACATGCTTATATTAGTGAATCCTGGTAATGTATTTATTTCATTTATATATATTTCATCAGTTTCTTTATCTATAAAAAAGTCTACCCTAGAAAGTCCACTACCATCTATTCCTTTAAATGCATTTATTGCCATATTTCTTATACTTTCCATTGTTATTTCGTCTACTTTTGCTGGTATCTCTAGTTTAGAAGCTCCATTTACATATTTATCTTCATAGTCATAAAAATCTTTTGCAGGTATTATCTCTCCAGCTATAGATGCTTTTACATCATCATTCCCTAAAACAGCTACTTCTATTTCTCTAGCATTTATACCTTGTTCTAAAACTATTCTTGTATCATGCTTTAAGGCTTCATTTATACCTTTTAAAAGTTCTTCTCTATTACAAGCTTTAGATATTCCTACACTTGAACCCATATTAGCAGGCTTAACGAATATAGGATAGTTTAATTCACTTTCAATTTTATCTAATTCTTTTTCTTTGTTTAAATTAAATTCCCACTTATTCGTGTAAGTATAATTTACTTGTGGCAGTCCTATTTGTGAAAATACTTTTTTGCATATAAGCTTATCCATACCAACACTAGATGCTAAAACCCCACATCCAACATAAGGTATATTACTTATTTCAAATACCCCTTGTATCTTGCCATCTTCTCCATATGGTCCATGTAACACAGGGAATAAAACATCTATCTTTTTAAAACTTCCATCTTTAAACTCTAGACCAACTTTATAATTCCCATTAGGTATTAAATTTATTTTAACATCATTATCTGCTAAGTTTTCCCATTCTCCATTGGCCATATCTTCAGCCGAACCATTATAATAAATCCAATTTCCATCTTTTGTTATACCTATTGTATGAACATCGTATTTTTCTTTATTTATATGCTTAAATATAGATGAAGCTGAAACTCTAGAAACATCGTGTTCCCCAGATTTTCCACCGAAAATTAATGCTACACTTAATTTTTCCATCCTGCTCACCCTTCTATCTCACTTATATTTTTTTATAATTATATGCGTTTTTATTATCTAAGTGATTATTATAGTGCATTTGACAAAAAAAATAAAGGAGTATAAACTCCTTTATTTTTTAATATTTAATTATTTTGCAAATACATGATTACCTATTCTTTTATATGGATCTAACGTTTTTATCCAACTACAAGTTGCAATTTCTGGATTCCAAAAATATATAGCTCCACTAGTAGGATCACTTCCATATAAAGCTTCTCTAGCAGCCTTATAAGCACTGTCTGTAGGGTTTTTATATATTTCTCCATTATTTACTACTGAAAATGCGTTTTTTTGATATATAACATCTTTTATATTATTAGGAAATCTTGAGTCTAAAACTCTATTTATAACAACTGCAGCAACAGCAACTTGACCTTCGTAACTTTCACCTCTAGCTTCGCTAGATACCAATTTAGATAATAAATATAATTCATCATTTGTAATACTTATAACTTCTTTAGATTTCTTTTCAGATTCTTTATTATCTGCTATTTTTTCCTCATAATTTTTATAGTTTAATCTTATCTCATTTGCAGCAAATATGTTACTTAAGTTAATGTTGGCAAATAATAAAGTAAAAATTACTAAAAAAAGTTTGGCGTGGTATTTCATACTATATAATTCACTCCTTTTAAAATATTACTTATCATTTTTACTAAAAGATTCTAGTATCTCTAGTATTTTAAATTTAAATTTTTTATTAGTAGCTTTATCTGCATTTTTACCAGATATTAATTTATATTCTTCTTCAGTTAATACATTTTTTAACTTTTTATCTGTTTCTTTATCTATAACACCATTATTTTCATCTACAAAACATAGTGGTGGAAACATAACACACCACCAATTTTTACCTTCTCCATCTCCAATAATAATTCTTAAAGCTTTATATTCTCCAGCAGGCAAAACAATATTTGAGTATTGTTTTGCAGGAAATTTACTGTATTCAAGATTTACCTTTACTTCATAAGTATAACCATTTTTCGAAATAATATTTTTAGATATTCGTTTTATATTTTCACTCTCTGATAGTATTATCTTTTCACTTTCTTTTATACTGTTAGATTCTTTTAAAAGTGGTTGTAAATACTTTATCACTTCATCTCTAACTTTTAATTTTAGTTTTTGATCTTCTTCACTATCGCTATTTGCTAATACATGAAATCTTATTAATTTATTTTTATAATTACTTGAAACCTTCTCTACTTTAGTTACTTCCCCATATATATATACTGTACTTATTGTAAGTATAGATAATAATAACAAACTCAATCCAGCTATCCTTAATTTTAAATTTTTCATAATATATATCCCCCTAATATACTTTAATATCTTGATTATTTCCAAAATAAACAATTTTATTCCTCATCTATATAAATAAAAAAGAGACTGTTAAATTTAACAGTCTCTTTTTTATTTATAAGTCTTTATTATTTATAGCTTTTTCTATTATAAAGTGTTCTGCTTTTTCTATATGTTCTATTGCATATTTTTTAGCATCTTCATTATTTCCAGAAATTATTGCTTCTAATATATTATTGTGCTCAATAACAAGATTATACGATGTATCAAAATCTGATATATAAGTAGCTCTAAATCTATGAACTTGTTCCCAAAGTGAATTTATAATTTGGCTTAACTTTTTATTTTTAGTAGCATTGAATATAAACTCATGAAACTCTACATCTTTTTTAAGAAGTATATCTATATCATCTTTATTTTCTATACTTTTTTTAAAATCCTCAGCTATTTCCCTTAATTTCTTGGCATCATCTTCATGTATTCTTTCTGCCGCTAAATATGCAGCTAATCCCTCTAAACTTGATCTAATTTCTAATACATCAATAATATCTTTTAATGACATATTAGCTACATAAGCCCCTTTTCTAGGTAACATAACTACTAGACCTTCTAGTTCTAATTTTCTTATAGCTTCTCTTATAGGTGTTCTACTAACCCCTAATTGTTCTGCTAATTGAACTTCCATAAGTCTTTGCCCTGGTTTTAAATGCCCTTCTAAAATAGCTTCCCTTAAATTTTCGAAAACTACATCTCGCAGGGGTTTGTAATTATCTAGATTTAACTTTGTTAAACTATCCATAAATTTCAACTCCTTTATTGCTACTATTAACTAAATATACTTGATTATAGTTTATTAGTAACTCTTCTTTGGCCTTTATTGCATATTCTTTATTGTCAAATAACCCAAAAACTGTGGGGCCACTTCCACTCATCATAGATCCTAATGCTTTATTTTTCATCATAACAGATTCTATTTGCTTTATTTCTTTATACTTTGAAGCTGTAACTTCTTCTAAAACATTAACCATATTTTCACATACATATTTTATATCATCATTTTTTAAACTCTCTATAAGCTTTTTATTTTTTGGTCTCTTTTGAACTTTATTCATATCTAAAGATTGATATACTTCTTTAGTTGATACAAAAATATCAGGCTTACATACTAATATATTTACATTTTCACTTAAACCATGTATGTTAGTCAATTCTTCCCCTATACCTTGCGCTAATGCACTTCCTCCTGTTATACAAAACGGCACATCTGCTCCTAATTGTAAACCGATTTCTTTTAGCTGACTTTCACTTAACCCTAAATTCCAAACCTTGTTTAATCCTACTAAAACTGCAGCTGCATTAGAACTTCCTCCAGCCATTCCTGCTGCTACAGGTATATTTTTTTGTATATAAATCTCTACTCCATCTTTTATATTAAATCTCTTTTTTAAGATATCAGCAGCTTTATAAACAATATTATTTTGATTTAAAGGTATATCCTTGCTATTGCTTTTTATTTTTATAAAGTCACCGTCTATTTTAGTAATTTTCAAATTATCATATAAATCTATGGTTTGCATTATCATATCAACTATATGATATCCATCATCCCTTTTCCCAAGTACATCTATTGATAGGTTTATTTTAGCTCTGCTTTTTAAATCTATAGAGTTCATTATTACCTCCTTACTTATGCTAAAACGGTCATAAATATTTACAGTATACATTATACTACAAAAAATAAAATAATAGGGAATTATAATTCCCTATTATTTTATTTTGCATATATTTTTTTATTCTACATTAACCTTTTTCTCTATTATCAGGCATTGACCTGTAAGCAACTCATCATCCGGTTTTATTTCATTAACTTCAGCTATATCATCTATTGTAGTATTATATTTTTTAGCTATGTTCCATAACTTATCTCCATCTTTAGCAATATAAAGAGTTATACTTGGTCTTTGAGATAAATCTACAGGACCTTGATCTTCCCCTTTTATTATAAAACTATCTTTCTTTTTATCTAATACTTCACAATATCTTCTAACTTTTACTGTTACATCAATTTGATCTCTATTTAAATCAAATTCTACTCTATCTATAGTTACATTATTAAATGCATTTGTAGTATCTTTTATATTTCCAATTTCTATATCATGAGTAAATGGAATTTCCTCTGTTATTTTATATACTGGTCTTAAGCCTTCTACCGGAGTATATAAAACATCTACACGAACTACACCTTCTATTATATTCTTATCTCCTTCAAAGAAGGAATTTTCTACTATTATATTTGAATCAACACTTACTACATCTTTTATTTGTATATCGTCACTATTGCTTTTTATTGTATCTCTTATATTAAAAAATTCACTTCCACTATTTACAACTTTATTAAGTTCTACATTTCTACTTTCAAATTTTAAAGTTCTATCAGGTGAATATGCATCCTGTAAAACTTCTCTAGTAACATCCTCCGAAACTTTAACTTTTGCTCTAGCTGTACAATCAACTTCTAAAGTTCCAGTATTATTTTCTTCATTTCTTTTAAATACATAGTTTAAATCTACTATATCTACTATAGCTTCTTCTTTCATGCCTTCAGATACGCCTGGTACTTCTATAAATTGAGTAAAATCTAATCCAACTCTATCTAATTCAACTAATTCTCCTTCATAAGTATAAGCTACAGGGTTTAAATCTAAAACTCCACCTACTATAACTTTATTATCAGATACCCTAGTTTCCTTTAATTTTATTCTAGGTCCTATTGAAACTATATTAGCTATGTCCTCTGTACTTATATTTATAGTATCTTTTATAACACTTTCTGACTTTTCTATGCCAACTATATCTTCATATTGAACTTCTTTTCTATGCTTTTGAACATTCTCTATTTGAGAAACATCTTTTATTATATCTATAGTATTTTTTTCAAATAAACTACCTCTTATATTTAAAAGTGCTCCTACTCTTATCTTTCTTTCATTTATCACTGTGCAATCTATATGTTCTACATCATAAAAAAGCATATTTTCCATGTCTGCAACTATATTATCTTTTTCTACTACTTCATTTATCTCTATTCTTCCCTCTACATTTGATACAGTATTTTTATCTTCTGTTAAATAAATTACATTGTAATTGAAGTTTCCTCTAAATACTATCTTTCCATCTAATACTTCTTGCTTCTTTAAAGCTATGTACCCTTCAGTTTTTATAATTTCATATACATCATCTTTCTTATCTGACACAACAGCTTCTGTTTCTATAAAAGTTTGAAATCTCCCAAAATCTATCCTGTTGTCAACTTGTAATATATCCTTTATTAGATTCATACGTTACCCCTCCTAAATTAAATATAAATATCACACTATATTTATATTTAGGAAACAAAAAAAAAATTACACCTATTTTTAATAGGCATAATTTTTTAGCTTACATTTAATTTATTTGTTTCTTTAATTACTTTCAATTTAACATTATCAGTCAATAAATCTGAATAACTATATGACACTCTAGAGTATCCATTATCCTCATCATCTAACTTAACAACAAATATACTTGGATATACTTTTTCTAATATACCTCTTTTAGTAACTATTTGCTTTCTTCCTTTGTTTGCTTTTAATACAATTTTTTTTCCCAGGTGCTTCTCTAAAGTCTGTCTTATTTTATTCAAAGTTTGAACAGTGGCCATTATATCACCTTCTTTAACATTATATGTTCACATAATGATATACTACCACACTTAACCTTTTTTGTCAAACCAAACTAATTATTTTATATATTTTTTAGTAAAAAGTCAATACTGTTTTTTTCCTAAATTTTATTTTATAATTTATACCTCTAATTTTGAATATTGTCAATAGTTATTATATATAGATAAAGGCATTGTAAGTCTAAATTTACCTCTTGTTTCTATTCCACCAACACCTTTGATACCTGTTACGGTGTGACTTAAAATCTCTTCTAAAGGAACCACTTTATCTATCCTTGAACAAGCAATTTTTTCAACCACTAACAATGGATCTAAAGCATGTATCATTACACGACTTGGAGAACTCGCAAAATTTGCTCCTGCTTTAATTATCTCTTCATAGTTTGATTGACATGCTCCTGCAAATATAACTAAACTATCTAATGATGGATCATATTTTCTTGCTTCTCTAACAGTTTTTATAAAGTTAGAAGTATTTCTATAATTTTTTAAATCTTTAAGACTTCCTTTATTATTAACAATTGCATCATGACCCGTTATTACTAGTATGGATGGATTATGTTGTTCTAATAAAGCTCTAACTTCTTTATATTGTAAATTTTCAGGTATTGCCTTACCAATTGCTGGTATACCTAATTTTGTGTAAACATCTAAACAAATCTTTAAATACTCAGGATCTCCATCTATATGAAGTACCTTTCCCGGCATACCATATGAATTTTGTACCTGACTTTGAATTTGAGCTTGTTTTGGATAACTTTGAGCCTTTTGAGTAGCTCTACTTAATTTCTTATTTCTTTCTTTAGTTTTTTTTATACTCTTATATAAAATATTTTCAACATCCTTATCTATAAGAACATTTCTCATATCATAAGAATTTGTTTTTTCTAAATCATCAATATTAGAATCCGCAATTATTCTAAACGCAATACCTTTTAAAATAGCTATTTTTTGATTATTCTCATCTATTTCAAAGCCTATTATTTTAAAAACAATATCTTTATTGTAGGATTTTCTTACTACAGTGTCTCCTATCTTCATAACATAGATGTCCTCCTAACAAATATTAGTTTTCTTAATTTATATTATGAAAGTCGACAAAATATTGTTCCTCCCATATCTAATTTGTCCAATTTTTGTAACTCAAAATTAAAATTTACTATTGAAATTATTTTATGTAAATGTTATTATCTTTCTTAACAAATGCTTATTTATATAAGCAAATATTTATTTATGGTGATATTAATGACTGATAGAGAAAAAGAAATTTTAGAAATTTTAAGAGATGACCCTATGGTTTCTCAACAAACTTTAGCAGATATGCTTAACATAACTCGTTCATCTGTGGCAGTACATATAACGAACTTAATGAAAAAAGGCTATATTAAAGGAAAAGGTTACATTATAAGTAAAAGTAATTTTGTCACTGTTATAGGTGGATCCAATGTTGATATCCAAGGATCACCTAATGATGAACTTACTATGTTTGATTCAAATCCAGGCAAAGTTGATATTTCACTTGGAGGAGTAAGTAGAAATATATGTGAAAATATTTCTAAACTAGGTATAAATACGAAACTTATATCAGCCGTTGGAAATGATGTCTATGGAGATAGAATATTATCAGAATGCAAAAAATTAAATATAGATACTTCTGATTGTTATGTATCAGATTTATATCCAACTTCTATGTATTTATCAATACTTAACAATAACTATGATATGCAATTAGCTATATCTCATATGGATGTTATGGAAAAAATCGATATTGATTATATAGTATCTAAACATACTTCAATTAAAGACTCTTTAGCTATCGTGCTAGATACAAACTTATCATTTGAAGTTATAGATTATATAAGTAGAACATATAAAGATATCCCTATATTTATTGATACTGTTTCTACACAAAAAAGTCTTAAGGTAAAAGATATAGTAGGTAGATTTGCTACTATAAAGCCTAATAAGTTAGAAGCTGAAATACTATCAGGTATAAAAATAAATAACAATGATGATTTACACACATGTGCTAAATACTTTTTAGATAAAGGGGTTCAAAATGTATTTATAACTCTAGGACATGACGGTGTATTCTGTGCTAATAAAGATGAATCTTTACTACTGCCAGGGGTTTCAATAGATATAGTGAGCGCTACAGGCGCAGGAGATGCCTTTATAGCAGCATTAGTTTACAGTTATTTAAAAAATTACAATTTGACTGATACGGCTAAGTTTTCAACAGCTGCTTCAATACTTACATTACTACACAAAAATACTATCAACCCAAGTATGTCTGTTGATAGTGTTAAAAAAATATTAAAGGAGATGATCTAATGTTAGAAAAATACTTGCATATACACCCAGAAGTTAAGAGAGCTTTATCCGAAGGTCAACCAGTGGTTGCTTTAGAATCTACTATAATATCTCATGGTATGCCTTATCCTAAAAATATTGAAATGGCCAAAAATGTTAGTAAAATAATAAGAGAAAATGGTGCAATACCTGCTACTATAGCAATAATAGATGGTATTTTAAAAGTTGGTCTTACAACTGAAGAAATAGAGTTTCTAGGCACTAGCAAGGATGTTTTAAAAGCTAGTAGAAGAGATTTACCTTTCATTATATCAAAAAAACTAAATGGAGCTACTACAGTAGCTACTACAATGATATTAGCTAACTTAGCTGGAGTTAAAGTATTCGCTACAGGTGGTATAGGTGGAGTACATAGGGGTGCTCAAGAAACTTTTGATATATCTGCAGATTTACAAGAATTAGCTAATACAAACGTTGCTGTTGTTTGCGCTGGTGCTAAATCTATACTAGATATAGGTCTTACTCTAGAGTATTTAGAAACTAACGGAGTTCCAGTTGTAGGATTTGGCACAGAAGAGTTCCCTGCATTCTACACTAGACAAAGTGGATTTGGAGTTGATTATAAAGTAGATTCTTCTATGGAAGTTGCTAATGCTTTAAAAGCTAAGTGGGATTTAGATTTAAAAGGTGGTATGGTTATAGGAAATCCAATACCAAAAGAGTTCGAAATGGATTATGGTACTATAAATAATGCTATAGAGTCAGCCTTAAAAGAAGCTAATGAGAAAAATATAACAGGTAAAAAAGTTACTCCTTTTTTACTGGATAAAGTAAAAACTATTACTGCTGGTAAAAGTTTAGATGCTAATATAGAATTAGTTTACAACAATGCCAAAGTGGCTGCTCAAATAGCTAAAGATCTATCTAATTTAAAATAATAATATAAATAAAAAAGGAGCTTAAGCTCCTTTTTTTAATCTTCTTTTAGGTTAGGAATTACTTTTTTTACTTCTTCCACTTGATGCCACGTCTTATCGATGTCGTTATCTTTAACGTAATCCTTCAAAGAACTTAATGAATTAAATTCTTTCGTAGATAGATTATCATCTTCATCAATGAATTTTAGTAAAAACATGTTATCTCCTTATTTTCCACAACATTTTTTGTATTTTTTACCACTTCCACATGGACAAGGTTCATTTCTTCCTATTTTTTCGTCCTTAACTACAGTTTTAGTAGCTTTGAAAGCTTTTTGTAATTCTTTTCTCTTATCTTCTGATAATATGTTGTTCCACCCTTGTAAGTTATATAACCAGTGAGCTTCTACAGCTACCATATTGTAGTATAACTTTTCCCAATCTATTTCTAACTTAACTTCTGTATCTGCTTCTATAGTTTCTAATTTTTCTTCTGTTAAATCTTCTTTTAAACTTTCGCTTATTCCATCTATGAATCCCATCATATATTCTACTGATGTATTGTAAGCTGTAGCTAAATCACTAACTTTTCCTTCTATAACGTCTTTTTTAGTGTTTAATATTTCATTATATATTTCTGTTTCTTTCTTTAAATATTCTTCCCAAAACTTAACTTCTTCTTCTTGGCTATTATGATTTTCACTTAATGATCTCCATGTAGTGTATAAACTCATTTTTATTTCCTCCTATTCATGACTAAGTCATGGTTTAATTTATAAATAATTAACTCTTATATTATATCACAATTGAATAATTCTTTTAATACTTTTATAGCATAGTCTTGTTCTATGAAAAACGGGCTACTTGCAATAGTTATAACCTTAGCTCTATCTATATATTCTCTAATTTTATTGACTCTTAAATCAAAAGATATATACTCCATGTCTTTTGAAAAAATATCTAAATCTATATCTAAAACTATCTCACCTTCTACATCCATTTCTAATCCATAAGTGCTATCTATTATAACAGCCCCTGAGAAAATATTATGATATAATGCAGGCTTTATAAAATTCCCTACATTTAATACATAGTTTGTATATATAAAAACATCTTCTATATTTTCTATATCTACATCATAATTTTCTGGCTCTCTCATGTCCTTATGTTGATCTATATGAACTAACTTACACCCTTTATTGAATAAACCTTCTTTTAGACTTTTTATCCAAAAATAGAAAGAATGATTATGGTTATCAAAAATATATACAGTTTTGTCTTTATAATTAAATTTAACCATATTCTTTAGACCTATAGCATTTATTTCTTCTTCAAAATCTATTTCACTAAATACTACCTCATTTCCTACTTTTACATCACTTAAATCTCCTTGTATAAGCTTAGGAACATAAATTTTTTTATTCTTTCTCTCATCATATGAAAACACATTATTTCCCAGAGGTTTGTCTATATAAAACCCAGTATATTTATCCATTTTAAACCTCAAATAAATTCCATGGATATTTATTTGGAGGCTCACATATAAACTCCATTTTTTCTTTTGTAGTAGGATGAGTTATTTCTATTTTATAAGACCAAAGAGCTATTTGGTCTCCTTTTTTATTTATATCTTGACCATATCTTTGGTCTCCAAATAAAGGATGCTTTCTGCTTGAAAATTGCACCCTAATTTGATGAGGTCTCCCTGTTTTTAAATCAACTTGAACCATGCTAAATTTTTCATTCTTAGCTATTGTTTCATAACTTAATGCTGCATCCTTGGCATCTTTATGATTTTTATTTACTACGCTTACCATATTGGTTTTTTTGTTCTTGTAAAGATAATCTTTTAATGTATCACTATCTTTTCTCATATTTCCATTTAAAACAGCTCTATAAGTTTTCTTGAAACTTTTATTTCTAACTTGTTCAGATAATCTAGATGCAGCTTTAGAAGTTTTTGCAAAAACCATTATTCCGCCTACTGGTCTATCTAATCTATGAACAAGACCTATAAATACATTCCCTGGTTTATTGTACTTAACTTTTATATAGTCTTTTAATAAATTAACCATATCTTTATCATTAGTATCATCACCTTGAGATAGTACATTAACAGGTTTTTCTACAACTAATAAATGGTTATCTTCATATATGACTTTTATCATTATTTAGACTCCCATCTTCCAAATATTCCACAAGGAAGAACTTTTCCATCTTTAGATGTAGGTATTCCTATTTCTCCTCCATATATCTTTCCACCTTTTGCTTGCTTAGCAACTGTAGCATCTAATATATGTTCAAGTATTATTGGAGATAATCCTGTTGTATATGAATTTATTAAGAAAAATAATGGATTGTCTGATAATACCTTAGTGCATAATTCAACTAGTCCATATAATTTTTCTTCTATTTGCCATACTTCTCCTTTTGGTCCTCTTCCATAAGAAGGTGGGTCCATTATTATAGCATCATATTTATTTCCTCTTCTTATTTCTCTTTCAACAAATTTAACAACATCATCCACTATAAATCTTACTTTTCTATCTTGAAGACCTGATGTGTGTAAATTTTCTTTAGCCCAAGTTACCATACCTTTAGATGCATCAACATGACATACTTCCGCTCCTGCATATGCACATGCAACAGTAGCTCCTCCAGTATATGCGAATAAATTTAATACTTTTATAGGTCTTCCTGCATTTTTTATTTTATCCATCGCCCAATCCCAGTTTGCCGCTTGTTCTGGGAATAATCCTGTATGTTTAAATCCTGTTGGACTTATATTAAACTTTAAATTTTTATAACTTATTGTCCATCTTTCAGGATATTTCTTTTTATGTTCCCATTGACCTCCACCTCTACTACTTCTATGGTAGTGTCCATGAGGATTTTTCCATAATCCTTTTTCTTCAGATATTGGCCACATAACTTGTGGATCTGGTCTTCTTAATACAATCTTGCCCCAACGTTCTAATTTTTCTCCGTTACCCATATCTATAAGTTCATAATCTTTCCATTTATCAGCTAATAATAACATTGGTTTCCTCCTAAAATTTAATCTCAATTTATGTATTATACCATATTATTACTTGATATTTTGAGTATTTTAAATACTTTATATACTTATTATCAAATTTTAGCAATACTATTGTATAATAGTATTGTAATCAAAATTACTATAAATTTTAGGAGGGGTTTTTATGGCAAGTCAAAAAGTTATAGATGCATTAAACAATCAACTTCAAATGGAACTTTTCTCTGAGTACTTCTATATGTCAATGGAAGCTTACTTTATAGAAAATAATTTAGATGGTTTTGCAAATTTCTTTAATGTTCAAGTTAAAGAAGAAAGAGACCATGCCTACAAATTTTTCAATTACATAAGTAGAGCTGGGGGTAAAATTATTCTACAAGCTATTGAAAAACCTAAATCAGATTTTGAAAGTCCTTTAGATGTATTTGAAGCAGCTTTAGAGCATGAAAAACTTATAAGTAATTCAATTCATGAATTAGTTGATTTAGCAATTTCTGATAAAGATCACACTACTTCATCTTTCTTAAGATGGTTTATCGATGAACAATCAGAAGAAGAAGAGAACATGGAAAAGGTTGTTAGAAAGTTAAGATTATTAAAAAATGATCCTGCTGGTCTTTTAATGATTGACCAAGAACTAGCTCAAAGAGCTTATGTTCCACCAGTTCAAAATGCATAGTTAAATAAAAAAGCCATTTGTAATCTACAAACGGCTTTTTTATTTTATTTATTTATAAAATAACTTTCATTTCCTTTAAATACTTTATTAATATCTTTTTGAAGAATTACTTTTCCATTTGATATTAATTTTATATTGCTTAACTCCCAATCATCACTTATAGGTGTTCTATTTTCTTTTCTAACCCAATATTTTATTATATCATTTGTATTAACTTTTATATCATCTTTTACTTTTAATATATAATTATCTGTTTGATTTTTTTCAAAATCATTTCCTGCATTATCTAAGTTCCATTCATACTTATTTCCATCTTTAGTCTCAAATCCAAAGTATACATTATCATCAGTTCCTGCATATTCCTTATCTGCTGTTTTTAAAACTACATTAAACTCATTTGATAAGCTATTTGTTATTTGATCTTCTGAAACCTCATTTATAAATCTATATAAAAATCCTGCTGTACATACTTGAGAATTTTTTATTGCTTCTCTTCCTGAGTAATCCCAATCATCCCAATTATGTTTCATAGTTGAATGACTATAATATAAATCTTTTGCCTTTTTAGCATATTTTACAGAGTTTTGAGTCATCCATTGATCAAAATTTTTATTAGCTATTGCATCTTTATATACACCTTGAGTTGTATCATTTCCAGTTGTATTTAAGGCATAATTTTCTTTTCTATTTTCTACAAATGTTTCATACTTTACATGTCCAGGACTATCTACTGCAGTTACATTAGCTGCATGATATGGTGTATTTAAATCCCCTAAATAATGCATTCCTTGCCCTAGTAAAAATGTAGCTTCTTTATAATTTCCTTTTTTCCATTCATTTTGTGCTAAAGTAGCAAATTTTCTTACTTGTGTTTCAGCTGTATCATAAATAGGTGACGCTACATACCATTTATTATCTAATGTGAAGTTATTTCCTGTGTCTGGATCAAAGAAATGATCTTGATATAAATCATATGCATTAGGATCATAATCTGGGAAAGTTGACCCTAATTTCAAATCTTTTAGATATTTATTTAATATTTCTATGTTTTGTTTTACTGATTGTGGTTCATTTTGATTTAAATCATTGTTCAACATAGTTAATCCATGTTCTGCAATAAGTGCATGAGTACCAGTTCCATCTTTTTTACCATCCCAGGCATAAGATGTTCCCCCCATAAGTGTACATAACCCTAATACAAAAAATGCATTAATTGATTTTTTAAAAATCTTATTTTTCATCACTTTTCCTCCCTAATATATAGTATGAAAAGGTTTTACCACTTTATCTTTCCTATGATATTATCACTATTCTTATTAAAAACAATAATTTTGGACTAACATGTCTATATTATGGAGTAAAATTGAAAATTTACAAAAAAGCACCTCTAATGATTATAAAAATCACTTTTGAGGCACTTTTTAATTAAACAATCTTATTAATCAGCTATATTATAAACAGCTAATTTTTCTCTATTTATTTCTTTCTTTTTAACCTCTACTAAAGCCTTTAAAGTATCTAGTGATGTCATTACTTCTGTTGAGAACTCTGTAGCAGTTCTTCTTATTTTAAATCCATCTCTAGTTGAATCATTTCCTTTAGTAGGTGTATTTATAACTATATCAACTTGTTTGTTTCTTATAACATCTAGTATATTTGGTCTAGCTTCTTCTACTCTATTTACTACTTCTGCATCTATTCCATTTTCTCTTAAAGTTTTTGCCGTTCCTTCAGTTGCTACAAAGGTATATCCCAATTCATTCATGTCTTTAGCAATTTCTATAAACTCTCCTTTGTCGTAGTTGTTTATAGTAGCTAATACTACACCTCTCTTATTAGACATCTTCTTGCCAGCAGCTAAAAATCCTTTATATAAAGCTTCTTCTAGTGTTTCTCCAACTCCTAAAACTTCTCCTGTTGATTTCATTTCAGGACCTAGACTTACATCAACTCTAGCAAGTTTAGACATTGAGAATACTGGCACTTTTACAGATATTAATTTAGGTTCTTTATAAACTCCTGTTCCATATCCTAAATCTTTTAATTTAGCTCCTAACATACATTTTGTAGCTAAATCAACTATAGGCACCTTACTTACTTTACTTATATATGGAACTGTTCTACTTGCTCTAGGGTTAACTTCTATTATATATAGTTCTCCATGGAACTCTATAAATTGTATATTTACCATTCCTAATACATTTAATTCTAAAGCAATTTTTTTAGTATAATCTAATATTTTAGATTTAATTTCATCGCTTATATTTTGACTTGGATACATTGTTATACTGTCTCCAGAGTGAACTCCAGCTCTTTCTAAGTGCTCCATTATACCTGGTATTAATATATCTTCTCCATCACATATAGCGTCTACTTCTATTTCTCTACCAGTTAAGTACTTATCTATAAGCACAGGATTTTTGCTATCTCTTAAGAAAGCATCTGTTAAATATTGAGTTAACTTATTTTCATCATAAGTTATTTCCATACCTTGACCTCCAAGTACATAAGAAGGTCTAACAAGTACTGGGTATCCTAACTTCTTAGCTTCTTCGATACCTTCATTTACTGACCATATAGCTTTACCTTTAGGTCTATTGATATCTAACTTCTCTAATAATTCATCAAATTTTTCTCTATCTTCCGCTTCATCTATATCTTTACAACTTGTTCCTAATATTTTTATTTTCTTTTCATCTAGAAACTTAGCTAGTTTTATAGCTGTTTGCCCTCCAAATTGAAGTATAACTCCATCTGGATTTTCTTTTTCTATTATATTTAATACTTCTTCTTCTGTTAATGGCTCAAAATATAGCTTATCTGATGTGTCAAAATCTGTACTTACTGTTTCTGGGTTATTGTTTATTATTATAGTTTCTATTCCTTGTGCTCTTAATGACTTAACACAGTGAACTGAACAATAATCAAACTCTATTCCTTGCCCTATTCTTATAGGTCCAGAGCCAAGTACTATAACTTTCTTTTTATCACTTACTACTACTTCATCATATTCTTCATAAGTTGAGTAATAGTATGGAGATAATGCATCAAACTCCCCTCCACAAGTATCTACCATTTTATATGATGGAGTTATATTGTATAGAGTTCTTAATTCATAAACTTTTTCTGGGCTTATTTTCATTAAGTCAGCTATACCTTTATCTGAGAATCCTTTTTTCTTAAGTTCTAATAAGTAGTCTTTACTTAAATCTTCTATATGCATTCCTCTTAATTTTTCTTCTTGTTCTACTATCCATTTAAATTTATTTATAAACCACTTATCAACTCCAGTGATTTGTTCTATCATTTCTATTTTATAGCCTCTTCTTATCATTTCAGCTAGGTCAAACAGTCTTTCATCATCAGGAACAACTACTCTAGCTTTTAATTGTTCTATACTTCTGTTTTCAGAAGGCTTATGAACTAAAGAGTATTTTCCTATTTCTAAAGATCTTATACCTTTAAGGATAGCTGCCTCAAAGTTACTTCCTATACTCATTATTTCTCCTGTAGCCATCATCTTTGTGCCTAATTTTCTATTCGCTTGCTTAAACTTATCAAATGGCCATTTAGGTATTTTTACAACTACATAATCAAGTGTTGGCTCAAAACATGCGTAAGTTTTCTTTGTAACTGCATTTTGTATTTCATCTAGTGTATAGCCTAAAGCTATCTTTGCAGCAACCTTAGCTATTGGATATCCTGTAGCTTTTGATGCAAGAGCTGATGACCTACTAACTCTTGGGTTTATTTCTATTATTGCATATTCTAAGCTATGTGGATTTAAAGCTATCTGAACATTACATCCACCTTTAACTTCTATGGCATTTATTATATCTATAGATGCTTTTCTAAGCATTTGGTATTCTTTGTCACTTAAAGTTTGACTTGGTGCAACAACTATACTATCTCCAGTATGCACTCCAACAGGGTCTATGTTTTCCATATTACATACTGTTATACAGTTTCCGTTTCCATCTCTCATTACTTCATATTCTATTTCTTTCCAACCTTTTATACTCTTTTCTAGTAATACTTGACTAACTGGACTTAATTGTAATCCTTGAGAAAGTATTTCTGTTAATTCTTCTTTTGTTTCAGCTATACCTCCACCAGTTCCACCTAGTGTATATGCAGGTCTAACTACTACTGGATAACCTATTTTATTAGCAAAAGCTAATCCATCTTCTAGGTTAGTTACTATATCACTTACTACTACTGGTTGGTTTATTTCTTTCATAACTTCTCTAAATAAATCTCTATCTTCACCTTTTTTTATAGACTCTATAGAAGTTCCTAATACTTTTACATTGTATTTATCAAGTATACCTGCATCATAAAGTTCAACCGCTAAGTTAAGTCCTGTTTGACCTCCCATACCTGCTAATATGCTATCTGGTCTTTCTTTTTCTATTATTTTTTCTATGAATTCTATTGTTAATGGTTCTATATATATTTTGTCCGCTACCTCTTCATCCGTCATTATTGTAGCTGGATTACTATTTATTAAAATAACTTCTACTCCCTCTTCTTTTAAAGCTTGACACGCTTGTGTTCCAGAGTAATCAAACTCTGCTGCTTGCCCTATTATTATAGGTCCTGACCCTAATACTAACGTCTTTTTAATACTATCTATTTTAGGCATACTCTCAATCTCCTTATCCAATTAATTTAAACGATCTATTATATTAGTTCTAAGAACTTATCGAATATATAATCATTGTCTTTCGGCCCTGGACAAGCCTCTGGATGATACTGAACACTATATATCGGTAGTTCACTGTGTCTCATACCCTCTACTGTGTTATCGTTTAAGTTTACATGGGTTATGTTCATATTTGATGGCATTTGTGAAACATAGTACCCATGATTTTGAGATGTTATATAAACTTTTCCATCTTCCAAATCTTTAACTGGATGATTTCCACCTCTATGTCCAAACTTAAGCCTTGCTGTTTTTCCACCTAGTGTTAAGGCTAAAAGTTGATGTCCTAAACATATACCTGCTATAGGTTTTTTGCCTATTAATTGTCTTATGTTTTCTATAACATCTTCTAAATCTTCTGGATCTCCAGGTCCATTTGATAAGAATATTAAATCTGGATTTTCATTTAGTATTTCTTCAGCTGTTGTTGTTGCTGGTAAAACTACTAAATCACATCCTCTTGCTTTAAAAGATCTTAATATATTTTCTTTTACTCCAAAGTCCATAACTGCTACCTTTGGACCATTCCCCTTTATATATTCTTTTTCTTTTCTAGTTACAGTTTTTACTGCTTCTGTATTTGAAAATTTATCTATTTTTGAAACAACATTTTCTAATGTCGTATTATTTTCTAAAGTGATTATACCTTTCATAGTTCCGTTGTTTCTTAATATCTTAGTTAATGCTCTAGTATCTATACCTTCAAGTCCTATAACTTTATTTTGTTTTAAATATGTGTCTATATCCATCTCACATCTAAAATTATTTGGATTATCACTCTTTTCTCTTACTATAAATCCTTTTACATGAACTCTTCTTGACTCAACATCTTCTAGATTTATTCCATAATTTCCTATTAATGGGTAAGTCATTGTTACTATTTGACCATAGTATGATGGGTCTGTTAAAACTTCTCCATATCCCGTCATAGAAGTATTAAATACTACTTCTCCTACACTTTCATTTAAGTAACCAAAAGCTTTACCTTCAAGTATCGTTCCATCTTCTAATATTAATTTAGCTTTCATAACTTACTTCCCCCTTAGGCATTTTCAATTTCTTTTACTATATTTGTTGCTGCTTGAATTGGATTTTCAGCCTTAGTTATTGGTCTTCCAACTACTAAGTAATGAGCTCCTTTATTTATTGCTTCTTTTGGAGTAACAACTCTTTTTTGGTCTCCTTTATCGGCACTTTCAGGTCTTATTCCTGGACAAACTGTTACAAATTCACTTCCACAAGCTTCTACTATTTTATCAACCTCTTGTGCTGAACAAACTATTCCATCTATTCCTGCTTCTTTAGCTAATTTAGCTCTTTTTATTGCTAATTCCCCTGCAGTCATATTACAACCTATATCTTGTAAATCTTTATCACTTAATGAAGTTAATACTGTAACTCCTACTATTATTGGTTTTTCTATTCCTAATTTTTCAGCTTCTTCTTTCGCAGCTAATGCACATTGTCTCATTCCTTCCATATCTGAAACATGTATTGTCATTAACCAAACGTTATCTCTAACCGCTGCTCTTACTGCACTTTGCATCGTATTTGGTATATCGTGAAACTTAAGATCTAAAAATATTTTTTTACTCTTTTCTTTCAAATAATCTACTGTTTTACCCCTTGTTGCTACATATTGTTCTAATCCCACCTTAAATATATCTACACTATCCTCCAACTTATCTATTAATTCCTTAGCTTTATCAAAGTCGTTAGTATCAATTGCTACGATTAATTTGTCTTTTCCATTTATCATTTTACTCTCTCCTTTTTATATAAAGCCCCTAATATCAGAAAAATCCTTATACCTAGAGGTATAAGGATTCAATACTTCATAACTTTCTGTCATGACGATATCTTTCGCAGCCTCTCTGGACTAGTTTAAAAGACTTTATTTTATTTTTTATATATAAAAAACCTCTAACTAATCCAGTTAGAGGTTATATGTATGCAAATTAAATTTATTTATATAACCTTACTAGCCTCTCTGGACTACTTTCAAGGAAGTTTTTATTTTTAATTTATAAATAAGATTGCTTAGTATCCTCTCGGGATAATTTAAAGCCCTCTCTTGTGTATAATTATTACACTTATTTATATACATGTCAACTATTTTATATATTGTAATTGTCCTAGTATTTTAAGATACAATACTCTCTACTGTCTTTTTTAAAAGCAACAAAGATACATAACACTTACTTCCATCTTCCATAGTAATAATTCTTTGTTTTTTATTGATATTGCTTACTTTATTTTTATTTACAATATAAGACTTATGACATCTTATAAATCTGTCATCTAATTTTTTTTCTAATTCTTTTAGTGTCCCATTAAACTCTATGTAACTTTTAGTAGTATTAAGTCCTATAAATCTTTTTTTACAAGTTTCAAAGTAAAGAATGTCTTCATATTTAATCTTATCTACACAGTCCAATCTCTCAATGAAAAAATAGTCTTTATTTAAACTATCTTTTATTTTATTATTAGCACATATTATACATTCTCTTATTCTATGTTTTACTTCTTCGTAATCTTCTTTAATAATATAATCAATTGCACCTATGTGATACTTAAAAACAAGATGACTCATATCTTTATGAGATGTAATCATAATAATTATTGCATTTTTATCAATATTATTTATTTGCTTTGCTAATTCGATTCCATCTATGTCCTCACCTATGTTTATATCTAAAAAGTACACCCCTCTACCTTTGTTTTCTGATACATAATCTATAATTTTCTTAGATGAGTCACTAGATAATATTATATCACCTTGTATATTTTCAGTTTCTAAAACAGATACTATAGCTTTTTCAAGACTATACCTTTGATCGTCATTGTCCTCACATATAAATATTCTCACCCTAACTCCTCCTTATTTATATATGTCTAACTTTTGAATAAATTCCCCTTCTGCTTTTATAGTAAAATAAGCATTATTATAATTACTCAAAATTTCTTTTAAATTACTAAGTCCAATTCCTCGCCCTTCCCCTTTTGAGGAGTATCCATTTTTAAACAACTTAGATGTATTCTTTATATTACTTTTATATGTATTTAAAATTATTATTGAAGTTAAATCTTTTTCATCTATAATAGATAAAGTTATTAATGGATTTTCAGATTCTAAAGAAGCTTCTATACAATTATCTAATGCAATCCCTAAAATCCTGCATAAATCTAAACTATTAAAATTTATATATTCTATAACATTTGGAATATATACCTTAATATCTATTCCTTTTTCTTGAGCCTCTATTAATTTTGAAGCTATTACCCCTTTAACTTCTATGTATTTTATATTTCCAATTGATGCAAGACTTAGATTGTATAAATCCAAATTTTTTGTTGAACATTCTATATTTGAATAAAAAAATTTTTTCAATCCTTCCATATCATTTTCTTCTATATATCCACTCATAGATAAAATAATATTTTTATAATCGTGTCTAAATTTTTTTATTTCATTTGTCATATCTTCTAATTTTTTATTATATTCATGTATCTCTTTTAATCGGTTTTGATTATTCATTAACATAATTAAAGACATAGTTGATAAAAATGTTAAAAAATTTAAAAATGACAACATTAAGCTATGCTTAACTTCTAATCCAGTTATACATGATACATCTATTTGTCTAATAGTCTCAAAATATATGCATATAGAAAGTATACTTATTAATATAATTAAGATTTTAATTTTAGATTTATATAGCATTTCAAAATCTTCGAGTTTTTTCATAAACTTACAGTTTAAAAATTTTGAAACAATAATAATAATTAAATATGTAATTAAATAGTATAAAATTAAATATACTATTGAGCTTATTTTATATATGTTTTCACCTGTTAAAAATAAAACTATATAGTAACAAAAAATATTAACTGCTATGTATAATACTGTAGATATTAAGGGAATTATAACAGTCAATAAAGTTTTCTTTGTAAGCTTATAAACAAAAATAGCATTTATTATATTTAATCCATATAAAGGTGATATCTTCAAACATTTAGATACCATACATATACTTATATATAAAATTAAAAAGTATATAGCTAACTTAAGTCTGTTTCTTTTAAAATCATAAATATTTATAAAACTTAAGCAAATTCCAATGCTTGTTAAAAGTATATAAAAATGAAACATATCCCATATACCTTTCTAATTAATTTAACAATATTATAACACAAATTAGAATATTGTTAAATTTTTACATTTTGTGATAAATTTATGCAAAAAATTAAAAAGTAACTCTACATTATCGATAGAGCTACTTTTTAATTATACGACACTTATATAATATTCTTTTCTTAATTTATCTTTAAGGTTTAGCTTTATATATTCAAAATCTATATTATTGTATTTACATCCTATTTCAAAATGTTTTAAAGCAATACCCATATTTACTCGGTTTATATCCTCGTTAGAATCTTTTTTCATATATATATCAAGAGATTCATTATTTTGATAAAATCTCCATGGTTGCGAATTCTTGTATGATGGCGATAATCTTACACATTCTATTATATCTTCCCATTTTTCATCTATATTTTTAGCTATTTGTTTTAATGGTTTTCTATCTAACTTTTCTTCTTTTTTTCTAAACAAACTATCTTTTCCTTCTGGAAATCCGAAAGCTATAAGCATTGCTGGAATTTCATTTTCTTCTAAGATAACAAAATCTAAAATCAATTCCTTATTAAAACTATTTCCTATCCAGCATGTAGCTAATCCCATTTCAGTTAATGTTAACACTAATTTTTCTCCAGCAAATCCAACACTGTCAAAGTAATTTATTGGTTCTTCTTGGTTAGTTTCCTCTGGTAATTGAACTGTTAATAAAATATAGTGTGGTGCTACTATTCTATGACCTTTTTTTATTATAAACTTTAAACTATCACCTTTTAATATAGGATAAGCTTTGACTTTTATACTTTCATCTAAACTTTCTATATCATTGCATATATTCCTAACTTCTTCAAACATACTTATACTTAATTTATTCTTTGAGTATTTTTTAGTAGATTTTCTATAAAAAATAGCGTCATATAACTCCATCTATTGCCTCCTAACTACCAATATAATAAGTAATATTATATCAAAATTTAATACCTTATACTATCTTTCATTACCCTTTAAATGGTTACATTATTTACTTTATTTTGTTAAATTTTTTAAAAATGGGTATTTAAAAAAGTATATTACTAAATAGTACAAATAAATATTTTGAATTCTTTTTTCTATTACTCCAAAATACAATTTTATTTAATCACAAAAAGTATTTTGGAGTAATAGAAAAATGGTGCTATACTTAAATTGAATGAATATATTTTTACATTAATGTAAATTTTTGAGAGGATGTGACCTTTATGAATTTAGAAAGAAATCTAGAAAAATATGCTGAATTATCAGTTAAAGTTGGGGTAAATATACAACCCGGACAAACGTTATTAGTTAGATCTCCTATTGAATGTGCTCCTTTTGTAAGAAAAGTTGTTAAAAAAGCTTATGATTTAGGAGCTAAAGAAGTATTTGTAGAGTGGTCTGATGAAGAATGTACTCTTATAAAATATTTAAATGCTCCAGAAGAAACTTTCAATGAGTTCCCAACGTGGGTATCTGACCAATATGTTGATATAGCTAAAAATGGAGGAGCATTCTTAACAATATATGCTCAAGACCCAGATCTTTTAAAAGATGTTGACCCTCAAAGAGTAGCAAATTTCCAAAAAGCTTCTGCTGAAGCACTTAAAGAATGGAGATCTTATACTCTATCAGATAAATCAAAATGGAGTATAGTTTCTGTACCTACAGCAAACTGGTCTAAAAAAGTATTCCCTGGTGTTTCTGAAGAAGAAGCAATAGATAAAATGTGGGAAGCAATATTCCATTGTACAAGAGTTGACCAAGAAAATCCTATAGAAGCTTGGAATCAACACAATAAAAACTTAAAAGTTAGAATGAACTTTTTAAATGACAGTAAATTTAAAACTTTATATTTTAAATCAGGTAAAACAGATATAACTATGGAATTACCAGAAGGTCATATATGGGCAAGTGGTGCTTCTAAAGACCCTAATGGTGTAAACTTCAATCCAAATATACCAACTGAAGAAGTATTTACACTACCTCATAAATTTGGTGTTAATGGTGTTGTTGCAAGTACTAAACCACTTGTTTATGGTGGAAATGTTATAAATAACTTTACATTAACATTTAAAGATGGAAAAATAGTAGACTTTACTGCTGAACAAGGATATGAGACTTTATCTAAATTAATAGATACTGATGAAGGTTCTCACTACTTAGGTGAAGTAGCTTTAGTTCCATTTAAATCACCAATATCTGATACAAATATAGTATTTTACAATACTTTATATGATGAAAACGCATCTTGTCACTTTGCAATAGGTACAGCTTATAAAAGTTGTGTAGAAAATGGAGTAAATATACCACAAGATGAATTAGA
Source organism: Paraclostridium tenue (assembly GCF_039521565.1). Classification (NCBI taxonomy): domain Bacteria; kingdom Bacillati; phylum Bacillota; class Clostridia; order Peptostreptococcales; family Peptostreptococcaceae; genus Paraclostridium; species Paraclostridium tenue. Next base: position 64,596 of record NZ_BAAACP010000012.1, on the reverse strand, counting down.
TAAACACGGTATAAACTTTAGTATAACTCACGTTGACTTTATGATAGGTTCTGCTGACATGAATATCATAGGTGAAAAAGCTAATGGTGAAAAAGTTCAAATATTCAAAGATGGAAACTGGGCATTCTAGTTTAATCTTTAGTAAATAAATAAATAAGCTATAGGTTTATGTAATTGCATAAATCTATAGCTTTTATCATTTTGATTATATAAATTTTAGTATTCTTTTTCCGTCCAATCAAGTTTTTCTACATATTCTAAAACAATGGCATCATTCATTTCAGGATGTATAGTCTCTTCATGAGCTATTGTTAAAACAGACATAGCTACTGCATATTTAACAGTATCTTTTAAGTTTATATTTTTCATATATCCGTATCCTAATCCTGCTACAAATGAATCTCCAGCACCTGTAACATTTACAACAGGAACATTATTAGCTTTTATAGTTCCTTCTTCAACTCCATTATTGTAGTATATACCATCTTCATCTAAACTTATAAATACATTTTCTATTCCTAAGTCGATAAAATACTTACCTGCTCTTCTTAAATCTTCTTCAGATTTTATTTCAAATCCACACATTATTTCAGCTTCATATCTGTTAGGCTTTATAGTATGGAAATATTTTATTAAGTGTTTTATATTTTTAGCTTTGCATGCAGATACTGGATCTAATACAAACTTAGTTTCATCTTTAAATGTTTTTAATATATATTCAAGTATATCTGGTTTATCCGAATCTAAAAACATATACTCAGAATTTCTTATTATATCAGCTTTAGAATCTATAAATTCTGTAGTAAACATATCTGTTATTTTCATATCAACAACTGCTGATTCTAATTCTCCTTCATGGTTTAAAACTGCCATATATGTAGGAGTACTTTCACCTTTAATTATCAATGAATCTTGCATGTCATAGTTCATAACTTTAGAATGTTCCATCATTCTTCTTCCTGTTTCATCATCACCTAATATAGATATGAACTTTGTATTTATTCCTACTCTTGCCATATTTTCTGCTATATTTCTGCAAACTCCACCAAAAGAAGTTTTAACTTTTCCTGGATTTGAATCATTACATCTATAATTATTATGCGTAAATCCGAAGATATCAAATACTGATACTCCAAAAACTAAAGCATACGGTTGTGTATTATTTGCCATTTTTGTTTTCGCCCTCCCATAAGAATCACTTTCATATTTTAACACAAAAATACATACCTTTTCTAGACAAAAAAGCACATATTTTGACGTTTTGCAATATTTTCTAGAAAATTTTAATTATTTTAAATTTTTGATATCGTTTTCTAATTTTTTTGATATATATTTTTAAAAATTTATTTATTGAATTGTATATACTATAATAAATTTAATTGTCTTAATTTTTTACTATTATTATTTTAATATTTAATAAAAAACATACTTTAAATTAAATCTATATTATTTAAATTGTTATAAAAATTCGAGTCTGATATAATAAATTTTTAATGAATAATCTATATTCTTAGGAGGAATATATAAATGCAAAAACTACTTAGCAAAACAAGACAAGCAATAAATGACTTTGACATGATACAAGATGGAGATAAAATCGCAATAGGTCTATCTGGCGGTAAAGATAGCTTGACACTTCTTCATATTTTAAATAATTATAAAAAATTTTCGCCTCAAAAGTTTGAACTTATAGCAATAACTTTAAATCCTGGTGGAGTTGATAATTCTCCATTACATGATTTATGTAAGAATTTAGAAGTTGAGTTTCATGAAATCCAAACAAATATAAAGGAAATAATATTTGACATAAGGAAAGAAAAAAATCCATGCTCACTATGTGCAAACTTAAGACGTGGTGCTTTAAACGATACAGCAAAAAAATTAGGATGTAATAAAGTTGCATTAGGTCATCATAAAGATGATGCTGTTGAGACTTTTTTAATGTCAATGTTTTATGAGGGCAGAGTTAGTTGTTTTTCTCCCAAAACATACCTTGATAGACAAGGTTTAACTGTGATAAGACCTATGGTATATATAGATGAGTATATGATAAAAAAAGTAACTAGAGATTTTAATTATCCAGTTATTGAAAATCCATGCCCTGCTGATGGTCATACTAATAGACAAAATATAAAAGAATTAATAAAAAAACTTAATGTTGATATACCTAATGTTAAAAGAAATTTATTTAAATCATTAAATAATTCAAATCAATTGTTTATATGGGATAAAAATAAGATAAAAAATATTTAATCATTTCACTCCATAAAAAAGCAATGTTAGTCCAATTTTCACTTTTTTTAAAATTTTTGTGATAATATTTATTCAAGTAATTCTAGTTAATTTGCGGAGATATTCTATGATTAAAAACTGTGTAATTTATACTAAATACAGATATATATTTATTAACGTTCTTGAAAATATCTTTTATATATCCTTACTAAGTAATACATATTTACACAGTTTTAATATCTCCTATACAAAAAACTAGTTATGTTGATTCTTAAGTTAAAATTTAACTTAAGAATTTTTTATTTATATTATGGTTTTTCGTGAAACAAATTTACTTTCATTATTTAAATATTTCCCAGGAAAATTTAAAATTAACAAAAGTTACTTATAAAAAAAGTAGCATAGTTATTAAACTATGCTACTTTTTTTATAGTTTCTTCTTCTTTAATTGGTTTATTTTTTCTGTTTTTTTCTATCTTCTCTATTACTCTATCTATCAATAATCCATTTAAAACTATAACAAGCAGGGAGTATACACCTTTTTCTAATCCAAAAGTAAATCCACCTACAATAGCTACAAATAAATCTACTATTAAAAGTGATATTCCTATGTTAAATGTTGTATATTTGTTTAATATTTTAGCTAGTATATCAGTTCCTCCTGTTGATGCATTAATAGCAAACACCATAGCTAAACCTATTGCTGTTACTAATGTCCCAAATATAACAGCAGCTAATAAATTTGTTGTTAAAGCTGTTGATTTTAATATTTTATCCATAAACTCTATCACTATTGATAACATAAAACTTGCATATATAGTTTTTAATCCAAAATCTCCACCTATTACTATAAATGATATTGCAAATAATATTAAGTTACCTAAAAATATTATAGTACCTATAGATAGTTTCGGTATATAGTAGTTTATTATAAGTGCTAAACCACTTAACCCTCCCCCAGCTATATTATTTGGTGCAAAGAAATACTGTATTCCAATAGCTACTAAAATTACACCTATAGTTACAATAGCATACTCTTTTAATCCCTTAATAAAATTAAATTTATTCATATTATAATGTCCTTCCTTTATTGTTAATGTTGCTTTTGCAAATCAATTAATAGCATATCAAATTTTTTATATTTTTAATAGTATAAGGATGAATATTTTATATACTTTTTTTGTTAATTTAGCTTTTATTTTATGATTGTGTTTCTTAATTGTCATTTATGTTTCTTTTTACAATTATTTGATTTTCGATTATTATTTACAACTATTAAATTTAAAACTTAAAATTATATTAGTATAGTAATTAAATTGAGGAGGATAATAAATGATTTCAGATAAAAGTGTAAAAAATAAAGCTTTGTCTAATTTTCTTAACAAAAATCTAAATGATTTAAAATCCAAAGGCCTATATAATAAAATCGACTCTCTTCAAAGTTCAAACGGACCTATCATAACAATAAATGAAAAAAAATTGATAAACTTATCTTCAAATAATTACCTTGGTTTAGCTACAGATGAAAGATTAATAAATTCAAGTATAGATGCTACAAAAAAATACGGTGCCGGTGCCGGTGCCGTAAGAACAATAAATGGAACATTAGAAATACATGATATTTTAGAAGAAACTATAGCCAAATTTAAAGGTACTGAAGCTGTAATAGCTTTTCAATCTGGATTTAACTGCAATATGGGTGCTATCCAAGGTGTAATGGATAAAAATGATGCAATATTATCAGATGAATTAAATCACGCTTCTATAATAGATGGTTGTAAACTATCTGGTTCTAAAGTAATAAGATTTAAACATTCAGATATGAATGACTTAAAAGCTAAAGCTAAAGAAGCTAGAGAAAGTGGACTTTATAATAAAATTATGGTTATAACTGATGGTGTTTTCTCAATGGATGGAGATATTGCTAAACTTCCTGAAATAGTTGCAATAGCTGAAGAATTTGATTTAATTACTTATGTCGATGATGCTCATGGCTCAGGAGTAACTGGAAAAGGAGCTGGAACTTGTAAACACTTTGGTTTGTCAGATAAAGTGGATTTTCAAATAGGGACTTTATCTAAAGCTATAGGTGTTGTTGGTGGATATGTTGCAGGTTCTAAGGATCTAATAGATTGGTTAAAAGTTAGAGGAAGACCTTTCTTATTTTCTACATCTTTAACTCCAGGTGCTGCTGCTGCTTGTACTGAAGCAATACATATACTAATGAATGATGATACTTTAGTTAATAAGGTGTGGGAAAATGGAAATTACCTTAAAGCCGGTTTAAAATCTTTAGGATTTAATATAGGAAATAGTGAAACACCTATAACTCCTTGTATCATAGGTGATGAAACTAAAACTCAGCTATTTAGTAAAAGGTTATTAGAAGAAGGAGTATATGCTAAATCTATAGTATTTCCTACTGTTCCAAAAGGAACCGGAAGAGTTAGAAATATGCCAACAGCCGCTCATACGAAGGAAATGTTAGATAAAGCTTTATCTATATATGAAAAGGTAGGTAAAGAATTAGAAGTTATAAAATAAATATTTTAATTATATTTTATAGGGGTGAATTAAATGAAAAAAATTCTTATAACAGGTGCTTTAGGTCAAATAGGTTCAGAGTTAACTGCTAAGCTTAGAAAGGAATATGGAAAAGATAATGTTTTAGCTACTGATATACGCATATTAGAAGATAGTGAGGTCTCAAACAATGGCTTATTCGAAACTCTAGATGTTATGGATATAGAAGCTATGGGGAAAATGGCCAAAAAACATAATGCAGATACTATAATACATCTAGCTTCTTTACTTTCTGCTGTTGGGGAGCAAAAGCCTCAATCTGCATGGAAATTAAATATGGGTGGCTTAGTAAATGCTTTAGAAGTATCTAAAGAAACTAAAGCTACTTTATTTGCACCTAGTTCTATAGCAGCTTTTGGTCCTAACTCTCCAAAAGATTTAACACCTCAAGATACTGTTCAAAGACCTAATACTATGTATGGAGTAACTAAAGTAGCTGGTGAATTATTAGCTGATTATTATTTTAATAAATTTGGAGTAGACACAAGAAGTGTACGATTCCCTGGTCTTATTTCTTATGTAACACCTCCTGGTGGTGGTACTACTGATTATGCTGTTGATATATATTATGAAGCATTAAAAAATAAAAAATATAACTCTTTTATAGCAGAAGGAACTAAAATGGATATGATGTATATGCCTGATGCCCTTCAAGCTGTTGTAGATTTACTTGAAGCTGATAGTTCTAAATTAATTCATAGAAATGCATTTAACATAACTGCTATGAACTTCTCTCCAGAGGAGGTAGCTGCTGAAATAAAAAAACATATACCTGAATTTGAATTTGGATACAATGTAGATCCAGTACGTCAGTCTATAGCTGAATCTTGGCCAAATTCTATTGATGCATCTTGTGCTATAAATGAATGGGGATTTAAATTTGATTATGATTTAAGTAAAATGACTACTGATATGATAGAAAAATTAGGAGAAAAGGGTATAGGTAAAGAAAACTTACAACATGCTTAATTAACAAAAAAGACTATCTTAATAATTACTTCTAACATAAGTATATTAAGATAGTCTTTTTACTTAAATTTATTCATTTTTTATTTTCCAATCATTATATCTTTTATCTATAAACTTTAATTTTATATAAATTTATTTTCCTATATTTTCTGTCCTATATCCAATTTCTTTATTAGCTAACTTATAGCCCTCTTCTATCATTTCCTCTCTTGATTTGTCAGTTCCTAACAAACTATCTATACTCAATTGGTTTCTATCACTAAAATACTTATTGAGTAAATCTTCTTCAATATAATTTTGATTAACTATATTACCTTCATGCATTATATATTTTACATTAAAACCTTTTTCATTTAAATATTTACCTAACATAATACTCCTATGACATCTTATAGGATCTTGCATAGCTCCTAATAAAACTATCTTATAACCCATTTGTAGTCCTTTTGTAATTCTTTCAATTCCTTTCAAAAATAATTCTTCTTTGATTACTTTTTTAAAATCAGCATATCCATCATCGTTATATGATTCTTTAGTCTGCCTTTTAGCTCCAAATTCATGTCCCATATATACGTATGTAAATCCACTAGATTTTAAATTTTCCCCTAATGCTTCTCTATTATATTGAGTATTATATGTAGAATATGGTGTCTCTCTTATATCCACTACACAGTTTATACCATACCTTTTTATCATTTCAATAAGCTTATCATAAGGATAATTAGAATGTCCTATCGCAAATATTTCCATATAAACACCTACCTAAAACTTTCATATTATCTAATTATTCTAATATTTTAAATTTTGACATCTACCCTTTTCTTAAGTTGACCTATTTTATTTTCCCCATTTTTATATTTGTATATAATATCTTTGTATCAACTAAAATAAAAAAGCTAATAATAATTAAAATATATCAATCTCTAAATATTTAATTTTGATTTATTATTTTATCTTCAGTTATTATACTTGTTACTTCATCCAAATTAGCAAACTTATAAAATTCATCATAATTGAATTTTTCATTTTCCATTACTAAATAACTTTTATTAGAGCATTCAATTATAGTTCTTTTTGTATTTCCATCTTCTAGATTAATCGTACTTATACACCCTGTTTCTATATTAATACCACATAATCCTATAAATGCTTTATCAAAAATAAAATTTCTTATATACCTATCAGCTGCAGCTCCTACTATAGCTCCTACTTCTTTATTGAATTCTCCTCCAATACAAATCACTTTTATATTCTTATTACTTCTTAATTCTAATACAATTTCTATCATATTTGTTACTACAGTAACTTCTTTATTTGTTTTATTTAACTCCTTTGCAATCTCCAAATTATTAGTTGAAACATCTAAAAATATTATATCACTATTATCTATCAAGTTAATTGCTTTTGATGCTATAGCTTTCTTTTCTTCTATATTAATATTTTTTCTCTTATCAATATTTTTAATTTCATCATAGTTTCTTTGTAAAATAGCTCCACCATAAACTCTTTTTAAATGACCCCTAGATTCTAATTCTTTTAAATCTTTTCTAATACAGTCTTGTGTAACTTCAAATAAATTAGATAAATCTTTAACCTTTACTCTCCCATTTGCCTTAATTATTTCAATAATCTTTTCATACCTTTCCTCTAAAAACAAATTCTTCACCTCTTAATTTAATCTTTATTACTTATTATTATTTTTTATTATTTATTATTGATTCAATTCTATTACTATATTATACTAGAAATATAATAATTACGATATAAGGTAGCGTTATAAGTTTAATTCTTAGCGTGATACCAAATATCATAATAAAAGCACTAATCTTTTTTTAAAGATTAGTGCTTTTATTATTTGTATTTTGATTGTATTCTTAAATTTAATTATGCTTTTTTAACAACACTAGACTTTAATTTCATAGCTCCAAATCCATCTATCTTACATTCAATATCATGTCCATCAGTTGCATCAGGAACTAAACGTATATTTTTTACTTTTGTTCCTATCTTTATAGATGATGAGCTTCCCTTTACTTTAAGGTCTTTTACTACTGTTACAGCATCTCCATCATTTAATACATTTCCATTTACATCTTTTATAACATTTTCTTCTTCATTTGAAGACTCTAAAGTCCACTCATAAGCACATTCTGGACAAACTAAAAGACTTCCATCTTCATAAGTATATTCTGAATTACATTTTGGGCAATTTGGTAAATTTTCCATAACTTAATTTCCTCCGTTCATTATTATTCCTAATTATTCATAGGTTTATATAATATCATAGTCTTTTGATATTGACAAACTTTCATTGAATTTAACTTATTAAAACATATAATATTAATAATTTATTTAAATATATTATATACATTAAGTAAAACTATACTTATAAGTACAGTATCAAATATTTTTATTATATTTTTTTCTGAAACAGACTTATTTATTCTATAGCCAACAATTCCACCAATAACTCCTCCTGCCATCATTAAAGGTAACATTTCTAGCTTATAACTAGAAAACCCTGTTGTCAGTGCAACTGAAAGAATTTTTGATCCTTGAGAGAAAAATATAACTATTATAGAGTTTCTTGCTGCTTCATTTGTTGACATAGAAAATAATATAGTAAAAGCAGCTACATTAAGTGGCCCTCCTCCAATTCCTAAGAATGCAGATATAGATCCTAAAAATATTCCTAAAAATCCAATCAATAAAATGTTATTTATATTATAGTTTTTTATATTATCTTTATTTTTCATATAAATAAAAACAATTATTAGTATAACTATCAAAATTATATTTTGAATATTACTAACAATCTCCATATTAATCCCTTTTTTAGCCATAAAATTCATTATCTTTTGCCCTATAACTCCACCAACCATAGATCCTAGAGCAACTACAATTGTATTTTTAAGATTTATCTTGTCCTTTTTCTTTAATTGATAAACTACAGTAACTATAGACATTACAAATATAGTTGAAGATGACAATAAATTAACTGTAGGAAGAGAATAATCGCTTAAAGTTTCCAATACTGGCTTGATTATAACTCCGCCTCCTAATCCAACAGATGATCCTATTATAGTAGAAAAGGCCGCGACAATAAAATATAAGATTTCCATTTACTTAATTCTCCTATGATTTTATTTTTAAAAATTCTTACCTTTTCTTAGTATAATTTTCTATATTTTTTAATGTCATATCGCATCTATCTATCCGATCTACATATAATTTAATCTTCATATATTCTTCACCCTATCTCTGATAAATTTAATATCTATATTTAAATTTATACCCTATATGTAAACGTACTAATAATTATTAATAAACTTTATTAATAATTATTATACTCAAAAATACTTAAACTAAAATCTATTATATATAACCTTAAATAAAATTTCATAATAGCAAAACTGCATCACCGATTAGTAATGCAGTTTTTGCTATCATAATTCTAATTTATAGTTTAAATATCAATGTCTAAAAAGGAAACGGTGGCGCGATAAAAGGATAAGCTAATAATGATAATGTAAGTAAACTAGAAAGTGGGATACGTCTACGTCTAAATCTTCTAAATCTTCTAGGACGTCCCTGTTGTCTTTGTAAATTAGATTGATTTGCACCTTCTTGTTCTATTACATCTTCACCAACTAACACAATAACACAATCACCATCTAAACCTTCAATAATTCCATCAAATTTGCTTCCATCTTGCATTGTGAACATAGTATGATAATTTATAAATCTTTCACATTTATCACGTAAGTTTTGTGCATCTCTATTATTATTTTTTTCTAAACTCATTTTTAATCATCTCCTCTCCAATATTATGGTATTCATCTTTAAGGAGAATGCTACTAATTTTATATACAAACTTTTAGTATATCTTATCAGTTAATATATAATGTTATTCAAGTAAATTTATTAAATAAAAAGGAGTATCTTAATGCCTTTGCATTAAAATACTCCCTTTTCTACTATACGGCTTCAACTAGCTCAACTTCTTGATTCAAGGTATATTTTCTTATCTCTTTAAGTAAGACTATACCTGTTATAACTGACGATATAATATCTGCAGTTGGTTGAGCAAACCAAACTCCATTTAAATCAAAAAACTTAGGTAATATTAAAACCATAGGAATTAATACTATAACTTGTCTTAATAAACTTAATAACATTGCCATCTTTGCATTTCCTGTTGATTGTATATAGTTAGTACCTACAATTGATACTCCTATTATCGGCAATGCAAATAAATATTTTCTTAACCCGTTTACAGTTATACTCATAAGTTGTGCATCTTTATTAAACATACCAACTAAAACTTGTGGGGCAACTTGTACAAATAAAGCTCCTAGTATAAATACCACAGTAGATGCTACCAAAGTTATTCTTAAAGTCGTTTTCGCTCTGTCATATTTTTTAGCTCCGTAGTTAAATCCTACTATTGGTTGCATTCCTTGTACGAATCCATAAGCAGGCATCACAAATATCATATTTATTGAACTTATAGTTGCCATTGCACCTATTGATAAATCGCCTCCATAAATTTTTAGTGAGTGATTAATCGTAACTTGAACTAAACTTGTAGCAAGTTGCATTGCAAATGGAGATCCTCCTATTGCGAATATTGCTAATACCATTTTTTTATTTAATTTTAAATTTTCTTTTTTAAATTTTACATTTGATTTTCCTTTTGAGTAATATAAAAATCCCCATATGGCTGTAATTCCTTGAGATATTATAGTAGCAAGTGCTGCTCCTTGTATGCCCATGTTAAACACAAATATAAATACTGCATCTAATACTATATTAGTAAAACATCCTACAGCCATTATAATAGCTGAAAGTTTTGGATTTCCATCTCCTCTTATTAAATTGTTAAACATCATCGCCATAATACTAAATATAGTACCTATTAATATTACACTCATATAATCTTTTGCATATTGTAAAGTACCTTCACTAGCACCAAACATTGTAAGTATTTTATTTAAAAATGCCGCTCCAATTATAGTTAATATTAAACCTATTATTAATGCTAAAGTTATAGCATTTCCTATAATTTCTTCAGCCTCTTCTCTTTTACCTTCTCCTAATTTTAAAGATGTATTTGTAACTGCACCTATTCCAACAAGCATTCCAAATGCAATTATTATCGTCATTATTGGCATTGTTACTCCAAGTCCTGTTATTGCCATAGGTCCAACACCTGGTATATTTCCAATAAATATTCTATCTACAACATTATAAAGTGCATTTACCATCATACCTATAATTGCTGGTATAGAGTATTTTAATAATAATTTACTTATGGATTCTGTGCCTAAAATATTCTCATTATTATTCATTAGTAACCTCCCTATACATTTATATTTCTACATACTTTTTCAAGTAAATTTACTAAAGTTTCTTCTTCTTCCTCAGTTAAACTCTTACTAATTTGTTGATTCCAATCATCTAAAACACTATATACATCTTCTTTAAATTTTTTTGATGTATCTGTTAAGTAAATTTTATTAGATCTTTTATCATTATTATCTTTTACTCTTGTTATAAAATCTTGTTCTTCTAATTTTTTTAGAGCTCTAGCTGTTGTAGCCTTATCTATTTTTAATCTTTCTGATATTTCTTCTTGATTTTTTCCATCTTGAAGATATAAATCCATTAAAAACATAAGATGTCCTGATCTGATACCATACTTGGATACTTCACGATTTATAAATACACTTGATTTTCTATATAATTGAGAAATATATTTACCTATATGTCTCTTATTTTTAAATTTATCTTTATTCATATTTATTCCACCTTTCAATTAGTTGCGTGTGCAACCATTATAGTTTAACACCAAATTGTTGCGCACGCAACTAATTATTAATTAAAATTAAAAAAAGCACTCTATATTACAAAGATTAGTGCTTTTTTCTTTAGCTTTAATTAATAATTTTCATAAAAATAAATTTTCTAAATATGCTTAGCATTAGCATACTAAGTATTTTTTATTTATATAAAGTGCTCTCTTACTTATGATACGGTTCTCCGTTACACCTCCAAAGGAGCACGTTTTACTTTAATTGTTCTAAAGCCTTACATTTTTTAAGCTCTTTCATAAGTTCTTTCTCTATTTCTTTATCTAAATATCTCCTTGGAATTATATGAGCTACAAATCCACTTATATATATAAGGATCATATCTTCGTAAACTTTTACATCTTTTATACTTTCTAACGATACTGTTTCTGATATAGAATCCCCTTTTACTACTATTGTCCCATCAATAATTTCTAAAGTCTTACTTCCAAATATTGATGAATTATCTCCTTAACTTATGAGTTTATCAGTTTCTTTAGCTACTAATTTTTTGTATTGCTTAGGATATGTTAAAATCCAAATGACTAAAAAAACTATCGCTACTATAATCCAATATATACTCGGTTGATTAAATATCCCCGTTCCTGTAAAGTAGATTGGTATAGAAAGTACTATGGGTACAGCATATCTAAGTATGTTAAATGTACTTTTCTGTGATTTCGAGTTTTCTAAATGATGTAAATTGAAGCTTATATAGTCATCTTTTGTTATTTTAAAGTCGATTTTCATTTGTGCCGTCCCCTTATTATTAAAAACTTTATTTACATTATATTACAAATTTCAAGCACTTACAATTAAGCATAGTAACATGAAAAAAGGAAGGGTCTTCATCTTCTTCAGACGACCCTTCCTTTACTTTTAGGCTTTGAATGTCTTATATTTAAATCCTACATATAAAAATTTAACTTATCTATTTAAATTTAATCTCTAATTGCGTTTAGTTTATGAAGCAAATACTCTTTTTTATTCAATGGATCATACGTTGTTTTTTTGCGTGCTTTTGAAAATTCAGCTGAAGCTTCCTTATACCCATAAAATTTTGTCACAAACATTCCTCTACCTTCTGTATATGAAGCTATTTTCATTTTATATTCTTTTGAATTTTCTACTGGAATTAATCCCTTTATTGAGAATTCATCCCCTATAACAATAGGATTATCAAAGGTTGCCCTCATAGTTTCTAAATCCCATACCGCTTTGCTTAAAGCATTTTGAGGAATCTTTAACTCAAACTCATGTAATGGCTCTAATAAAACAGTTTGTGCTTTATATAATGCTTCCATGAATACCATAGGTGTCACATTTCTAAAATCTGCTGGAGTGCTGGCTGGACTAAAAAATTCACCACAGCTAAGAGTGACTTTTACATCTGTAACCTCCCATCCAAATAATCCTTGTTTACTTGTCTTAATAACTGCTTCTTCAATTGCATTTTGAAAAGATTTTGGCAATGACCCTACTGAAACATTAGAAATATACCTAAGACCTTCGCCTCTCCCTGCTGGTTCTATTTCTAAGCCTACTGTCGCCCAAAATGGATTTAAGTCTTCCTGCATATGCATTATTGACGCTCCAAAACCTTTAGGTGTTTCCTTATAGATAGTCTCAATATTCGAAAACTCTACTTTTATTCCATATAAATCATCTAACATGGAACTTAGTATTTCCATTTGAACTTCACCGAATAAGTTGACATAAATTTCTTTATCTATGTCATTCATCTCTAATTCTAGTAGTGGATCTTCCTCTGCAAGTAATGTTAATGCTTTAAATAGCTCTGGATTTTTTTCTTTATCAATTGCAGAAATTGTTGTTTTTAATGCTGGTTTAGCTATAGATATATTTTTAATTTTATCATTTGAAATTCCAATAACATCTCCCACTTGGAAACTTGTAAGTCCATATAAAATACCTATATCCCCTGCTTCTATCCTCTGTGCTTCAACAACTCCCCCATTTTCTAACCTATTAATTTTCTTTACTTTTTCTGCTATCTCCTTATTAGGTACTTGAATTTTATCTCTTACAGATATTTTTCCTCCAAATAATCTTACATAAACCTTCTTTTCATTTTTACTTGTTCTTTCGATTTTAAATACTACTCCAGATAAATCACTTTCACAATCATCACCTGCAAATGGAAAATAACTACAAATTCCATCTAATAAGTCTTCAACTCCAAGTCCAATTGCTGCCGCACCACAAAATACTGGATATAGACTTCCTTCACTTGCATATAATGAAAGCTTTTCTTGTATTTCTTCTTTATCAGGTTCTATTCCACCAATATATCTTTCTAAAAATGCTTCGTCTAAGTCTGATAAAACATCAATAGCATCATCATTTATCATGCATGTATCAAATAGTTTTTTTATATAAACAGCTTTGCTTCCTACATCATATACTTCTTGTAATCTAACTACTTTATTGGACATATTCTTCTTTATATCTTCAAATACTTTATTGAAATTTGCCCCAATTCTATCTAGCTTATTTACAAAAATTATTGTTGGAATGTTTAACTCCTTTAATGTCTCAAATAATATTCTTGTTTGTGACTGAATACCCTCTACTCCTGATATAACTAGTATCGCTCCATCTAAAACACTTAATGAACGTTCAACTTCCGAAATAAAATCCACATGTCCTGGAGTATCAACAATATTAACCTTGACATTATTCCAATTAAAAGATATGGTTGATGATTTAATGGTAATCCCTCTCTTACGCTCAAGCTCCATAGAATCCGTCTGTGTATTGCCTAAATCAACTCTTCCAACTGATTTTATAGCTCCACTATAATATAATAAGTTTTCTGTTATAGTTGTTTTTCCTGCATCCACGTGTGCTACGATTCCTATATTAATTATTTTCTTCATAATCAATACCTCCAACTCTATCAACCACCTTTTTATCCATTATCATAGCAACAATATATAACACTAATACCGGTGTTACTAATAACGAAGTACATGCTATACCCATACTCACTGAAATATTTGTAGCTATGATTCCTATAATTGGTCCACCTAAAATTTGACCTAAGGAATTTATTTGTCCATTTATAGAAAGTACAGTAGATCTGGCCTTGTCATCTATATGTCCATTAAGCCATGCACTAAATATAGGTTCATTTATAGTTCTAAAGGTACTTGTCGCTAAATAAGCTATTAGCATTAAGTTAAATCTTTTTGTAATAGCAAATATGAACATAAATGATATATAAAATATATTTATACATAATAACAGCTTTCCATTTTTATTCTTATCATCATCCTTAAGCTTCTTTTCCATAAAATGCATTACTATAGCACTCAATATCATTCCTGCAATTCCAAAAATTCCGAACCAAGTCACTGGTTTAAGGTTTCCAAGTTTAGGAAGCATAGTATCTTGTAAAAAATGCATATTAGAAAGTCTATCATAACCTTCACTGGATAATCCATAAAATAAAGTTACTGAAAGCAAAATTATAATTATAGGTTTATTTTTTATAAATTTAAGACCAGATTTAAAGGTATATCCCATCTTTTTAAAAGTATTTAAATCCTCTGGAGCAGATGATTTAAAATTATTTTCTGGCATATATAACCATAAAAATAATGCAAGAATTATAAATAAGACTCCACTAACTATAATAGGTAGTCTTACAGATAAATTAGCTATTACAGTGCTTAGTACTATTCCAATAACCGATCCTATCTGTCCTGCTTGTGCTCCCTTTATATAAATTTTATCCAAATCTTTATCTTTCTCTTCTTCTGCAATCCAAGCTTCAACAGATCCACTAATAAAAGTAGAACCTAATCCCCATACAATCTGTGCTACAAGTACGAAAACGAAACTAGAAATAGAACCTTCTAAAATAAATCCCACTCCTGTTAAAACTACACCAATAACAATAGATAGTTTACGACTGTACACATCTGCAACTATTCCTGTAGGAATTTCAAATATAAAGCATGCTACTTCTAAAGTAGTTCCAACAAGTATAAGCTGAAGTGGATTTAAATGCACCGTTTCAATGTGATACACTATCATAACTGTAGCTACTAGTGAAAAACACATTGCTGTAATAGCTGAAAATAATAAATAAGTTTTATATGCTGAAAGTTTATTAACCATTAATAATCACCATCCTAGTATTTTTAAAAAAATTTATTTGTTTTTCATAATCTTCATATTTAAATATATAAATCATCAAAATAATCTCCTTAAATAAAAAAAGCTGTAAGTGAACATAATTCACTTACAGCCTCATAATTATATAACCTAAATATAAACATGAAATATACAACTTTAATTTATATAACTTATGATTAAGCTATGCAAATTAAAGTCTTATATCATATCTATAAATATAGTAAAAATAGGCATAAAAATACCGTGTTTAGAACACAGTTTTCCTATTCTTCAAATAAAGATGTAATATGCTCATTATAATACTGATTATTTTTAGAGTACACAAATAGACATGGTAATATCAATATTATTAATAATTGTTTCTACCACAAATAAACCTTGAGTTATCCAAGATTTTTTTCATATACTTTTTAAAATAATCCTTATTCAGTTAGTTTAGTTAAAAACTACCTCTTTGCGCATATTTACATCTCCTTTACATTTATATTTTTCATGTTTATATTTTAGTATAATTACATTATATATAAACTTTTATTTTTTTTCAATACTTTTATATTCATATTTATCCAAATTCAATTGAAACTTTATTACTTCAAATAACTTATATACACAAAAGAATAACTACTAACTTTAACCTAAATCTGAAATGAATATAAAAAATATATTTGTGGAATGTTTTACAATTTCTTTCAATACTATAGATTAGAAAAAACAAATTCTAATTTGCTGAAATAGGTGAAAAACGAAGAACCTATGAATAAAACTACAATAACCTACAAAAATTCAAATTTTAGATTTTTGTGAGTTTCATTGCAGAATTAAAGCAGACCTACCTTTCATTTATATATCCAATTTTGGTAAAGTTCGCACTTACTTGTGATACGGTTCCTTAATAGTTATTCTAAATAAGTATCAAAAGGCACCTTAAATTATTCAAGGTACCTTTAACTGTGATATAGAATAAAATTTCAGTTCTAATTACTTTTCTTTTACCCCAATCCAAATTTCGCTATAAACATTTTGCATATCTGACATATCTCTATTGAAAGATATTTCTGGAACGTTTATTAATTCATAATTTGAAGATGGCAACCATTCAGATAAAATTTTTCCCCATGTATCTTGAAATACAGTTGGAAATGGTCCTTTACAAGAAAAAATTGCCCAAGTACAAGCAGGAACTTCTACAACATCAAATTCACCAAAATCTATATCTAGAGTAGTTATAGATCCAATTAAGTGATTTAAGTTACCTTTTTCTTCATACCTTTTATCATCAAAATCAAATGAAGCGTTAACAACAGTTTTAACATCTTCATTTCTATATGATTGTAATAATTTTCTTTGTTCTTCTGTTATACTTTGTGCTATTTTCATTATTTCTTGATTTATACCTTCAAACACAATAGGAACTTGACCTTTAACTCCTACTAATTTAAAAGCTTCTTTTTTTTCAATACGATAATTCATATTACTTCCTCCTTTAATAGTTAATTGAAAAGTCATACAAGGAAATACTTTAAGATTCTTAGCATCTTTAATCTCTGAAGGATTCACACCAAACCATTCTTTAAATGCCCTACTAAATCCATCTGCTGAATCATATCCATATTTTATAGCTATATCAATTATTTTTATATCTTTTTGCATTAAATCAAAACTTGCTTTAGATAGCCTTCTTTTTCTTATATAGCTCGAAAGTGTCATACCTGAAAGATACGAAAACATCTTTCTAAAATGATACTCAGATACTCCTGCAATCTTTGAAACCATATTAAAGTCTATTTCTTCTTCTAAATGCATTTCTATATACTCCATAACTTTATTGAAATTGGTAAGCATATCCATGTATAATCACTCCTCATACTAACAATTATAATTTTTAGTAATATACTTTTATCGATATTATCTATACATATATTATCGTACTAATTATTTTTTAAGTATAACTAAGATCTAAATTATATATCTAAATTTTTACTCTTATCATCCGCGCTACCTTACTTGTGATACGGTTCATTGTTATTTATTCTAAAAGATCTATATACTTGTTCTAAAAGTATTAACTTCATTAATTGATGAGGGAAGGTCATCTTAGAAAAAGATAACTTATAATCAGCTCTTTTTAAAACTTCCGTTGAAAGACCTAAAGACCCACCTATAACAAAAGTTATATGGCTATTGCCTCTGACAGCTAAGTTACTAATAGTACTAGCTAATTCTTCAGATGATAAATTTTTTCCATCTATGGCTAAAGCTATAACATAACTATTATTTTTTATCTTACTTAAAATCTTATTACCTTCTTTATTTTTAACAATTTCCATGTCTTTATCGCTTAGATTCTCAGGGCATTTTTCATCATCTAGTTCTATCATATCTAATTTACAATACTTAGATAATCTTTTACTAAATTCTTCTATCCCTAGCTTTAAGTACTTCTCTTTAAGCTTACCTACACTTATTACAGTTATATTCATAAATTTCTCCAATCATTATAATTTATATATATCTGATGCATCTTCTCTTAAAAGAACATCTAACTTAAGATCTTGCCCAATTATCATATTATTTTGTAATAATACACCTTTAGACGTTTCATATGCTAACTCAGGGAAGTTATTTTCTTTACTTAAATGTGCAAGCAATATAGACTCTGTACCTTGATTTACTAGTTCCACACAAAACTTTGCAGCTTCTTCATTAGATAAATGTCCTGTTTCAGACATAACTCTTTTCTTTAATGCATATGGATAAGATCCCATCATAAGCATATTAGGGTCATAGTTAGACTCTAAAACTACTAGTTTTGATTTATATAAATGTTTTTTTAAATTTTCAGTTATGCAACCTATATCCGTTGCTATAGATAGCTTTTCCTGTTTATCATTATAGAAATTATATCCTACAGAATCAGCAGAGTCATGTGATGTTGAAAATGGTCTTATTATTAAATCATCTAAAGAATAAGTTTTATCATTTTCAAAAACCTTCATGTTTTTATCTTTTATATCCCCTATCTTATCTTTCATTGCACACCATGTTTTTACATTTGCAAATATAGGAATATCAAATTTTCTAGATAATATTCCTGCACCTTTTATATGATCTGAGTGTTCATGCGTTATAAATATTCCCTTTATTTTATTTATATCTATATCTAAATCTTTTAAATTAGTTGTTATTCTTTTACCGCTAAGGCCTGCATCAACTAGAACCTTAGTATTCTTATATCCAATATAATGACAATTTCCGCTACTCCCACTTCCTATAGAACTATATTCTAGCATGCGGTCACCTCTTTCTTTAATAATCATGAATTATATTATACCAAAAAATTAGAGCCTTAAAAAATTTTTTAAGACTCTAACTTAAATTTATTTATATTTGTTTATTATATTGTCTATATCTACTCCGTTTTTTTTCCACAACTCAACAAATTGAGCTCCATTCACATTTTTAAATCTATATGTATTGTAATATTCTTTTAAAACATTAAAAAATACCTTATCTCCAACTTCTTGTCTTATTTGATGAAACATAACAGCTCCTTTAGTGTATACATTCAAACTATATTCTGTTGAATTTTTATACTGATCGCAAGGTTTAAAAATATCTTTACTAGAATAAGATTTTGTTTGTGTAGACATAGTATCCATTAAATTATTTGCCATACTTTTCCCATATTTTTTTTCAAAGTATAGTATTGTTGAATATTCTGTCAAGGCTTCATCTAGCCATGGCTCACTAACTTCATCATTTCCAACTACACTATACCACCATTGATGAGCTGTTTCATGAGCTATAACATACTCTAGTAAAAATTTATTTTTATTTGTATACAAACTTTCATCTATCATAGACAATGTAGGATATTCCATTCCCCCTATATAAAAATCACTTGCTATAACTGAATATATATTATAAGGATATTTCCCAAACATATCATTAAATATATCTATTGACTCTTTAGATATTTTAGTAGCTAAATTTGAAAACTTATTATTTAAATTGTATGTTACTATTTCTATATCATCTACATAATCTTTTTTTACATTAAACTTTTTACTTAGTATAAAAGCAAAATCACGTACATTTTTAGCTTCAATTGTATACATTGACTTTTTATTATCAGTTTTAGATTCAATAACCTTTCCTGTAGCCCCGATTTTATACTCAGCAGGAGCTAATATTGTCACTTTAAAGTCGCTAGTATCACTGTAAAATGGGTCACCTATTGTTTCATAGCTTTTGTTGTTCCATCCTTTATCATCATATACACAGGCAATAGGAAACCAATTTGTAACATTTATTGTATTATCCCCATATCCAAATCTACCTATTGAATTTGGAATTTTTACATTAAATTTCATATCTATAGATACTGTCTCATTAGGCTTTAGTGGTTTGTCTAATTTTAACTCTAAGATATCTTCTTTTTCACCTGTTATAGTATATTTTACTTTTTTATCTCCAATTAATATGTTTTGAATATCTATATATCCTTCATTAAATCCATTTGGATATGCTTGTTTCATTTGTGATTTTTCAAATGGTGTAAATTCTTCATTTGAAAAGGCATTTGGGTATATATGAAAATATAAACTTTTTAGATTTTTATTTTGATTATTTATATACTTTATATTTTGATTACACATTAACCTTTTACTTTCATCTTCAAGAATTACATCCATAGTATAACTACTTTTAGCTTCATTTTTAATGTTTAAAACTTGTGTATATTTTTCTTTATTAAAATAAATTATACCTCCCACAAAAATAGTAATTACCATAAATAAAGATATAAATATTCTAGTCTTTTTTCTAAAGTCAATAATCAATTAAATTCCTCCCCTTTGTGTTTAATGAATATTTTTTTTAATTATCTACATCATAAATTTGTAATAGATTTTATGATATAATCAATTTGAGGTGATAAAATGTTTTTTAAAGAAGTCAATGAAATAGATTTAGGCCAAACTACTATTGATAACATATTTATAGATATATTTATGCCAATGGCTAATGGATTATACGTACAAGTTTATCTTTTAGGATTTAGATATGCTTGCGATATGACTTCTAACCCTAAATTTAATAATAATTCTATTGCAAGGAATTTAAATATACCCTTATCTGATGTATTAGCAGCTTGGGATTTCTGGGAAGAAAAAAAATTAGTTAAAAAGCATAATAATGAAGGTAGTGATGATTTTAATTTTTCAATAGAATTTTTAGATTTGAAAAAAATATATATGGATAATATATTAAATCAGAATCACTCTATAAAATCTGACGTTAATAGTATTGTTTCTGCAGGTGAAAATCTTCAAGTTAGAAAAATGTTTAATTGTATAAATCAAGTTATTGGTAGACATCTTCAACCTAGTGAAAAAATCTCAATCTTGGATATGATGGACAAGTATAATATGAGTACAGATATGATATTATGTGCTTATGAGCATGTTAAAGAGCAAACAGGAACATCTAAACCAGTAAGTTATATAGAAGGAATTATTAGAAATTGGTACGATGCTAATCTGTATACTCCTGAAGAAGTACAAAATAGTTTTGCTGAAAGAAGCAAAAGATTTATGATGTATAAAACAGTATTTAATGAGCTTGGATTTTCTAGACAACCTACAAGATCTGAGAAAGAACTTATGGATATTTGGTTTGATAAATATAAATTTGATATAGAACTTATTTTAGAAGCTTGTTCTAAGTCTAAAAATATCTCTAATCCTTCTATATCTTATATTAATGGTATAGTTAAAAGTTGGAATGAAAAAAATATTAAAACATTAGAAGACTTAAGAGTATCTGAAGATGAATTTAAACGTAAATCAGATATAAAAAGAGCTAATTCAAATGAATCTAAAAATAATGCTAAGCAAGTTAAAACTAGATTCCATAATATAAATCAGACTTTTACTAAATATAGTCCTGATGAATTAGAGAAAATACTTCAAGAAAGTCAAAAAGGTAAATTTAGATAATTTATTTTAGGTAGGTGATTACATGAAAGAATCAACATTAAGAGAAATACTTACTTCCTATGAAAGAAAAAGAGAACAATCTGAACGTGAATTAAATGAAAGAAAAAAGAAAGTTTATTCTAGAATACCTGAAATTAAAGATATAGACGATGAAATTGGACAAATAGGTCTAAAACTTGCTAAGTTAGTTTTGCTAAACCCAAATGATAAAGAATCTATTTTAAATGAAGCTAAGTTAAGAATGGATGAATTAAAACAAAAAAAAGAACTTATGCTTCTAGATAATAAAGTTCCAAAGGGATATCTAAATCTTAAACATGATTGTATTATGTGTAAAGATACAGGCTTTTTATCAAATGGACGTAAATGTAATTGCTTAAAGCAAAGAATAGTAAATGAAGCTTATAATATGTCAAATTTATCAAGAGTTTTACATCATCAAAATTTTTCAACATTTGATGATTCTATTTTTTCTAACGAAAGAGATGAGTCTTCTGGTTTATCTCCACGAGAAAATATATTAGAAATTTTATCTATATGTGAAGGGTTTGTTATAAACTTCGATAAAGATAATGATGAAAACATGCTTTTCTATGGAGATACTGGTTTAGGTAAAAGTTTTATGTGTAACTGTGTTGCTAAAGAACTTTTAGATAAAGGTCATTTAGTTATTTATCAAACTGCATTTAAAATGTTTGAGATTATAGAAGATTATAAGTTTAAAAATACACATGATCATATAACTAAAGATAATTATAATAATTTATTTGATTGTGATTTATTAATTATAGATGATTTAGGAACAGAGCTTACCAATTCTTTTACTAACAGTGAGTTATTTAACATATTAAATACTAGATTGTTATCAGGAAAGAAAACTATAATTTCAACTAATTTATCACCTATGCAATTAGGCGATATTTATGCTCAAAGAATATTCTCTAGAGTGTTTGACAGATTTAGAATGGTTAAGTTTATAGGTAATGATTTAAGATGGGAACAAAAAACAGCTAAGTAGAAAATATAGTTATTTTCTATCTTAGCTATTTTTTTGATTATTTTTGTGAATTTTTTATTATTTGTCCATCTTTAATTTCAATACAAACATCTGCTGTTTTAGCAATTTCATTATTATGAGTTATCATAACTAATGTTTGTCCAAATTTTTTAACACAACTTTCTAATAAATCCATTACTTCTTCTGTAGTTTTACTATCTAAGTTTCCTGTTGGCTCATCTGCAAAAATAATTTTTGGTTTATTAGCTAGAGCTCTTGCAATAGCAACCCTTTGTTGTTGCCCTCCACTTAATTCATTTGGAAATTTATTAATTTTATCTTTAAGTCCTAGCTTATCAACTATACTATCTATATATTCTTTATCTACTTTTTTATCATCTATTGATATTGGAAGTATTATATTTTCATATAAATTTATAACTGGTATTAAGTTAAAATTCTGAAATATAAATCCAAATTCTTCACTTCTTAATTTTGATAGCTTATTTTCACTTAA
The DNA here is from genome assembly GCF_039521565.1 of Paraclostridium tenue. NCBI lineage: Bacteria > Bacillati > Bacillota > Clostridia > Peptostreptococcales > Peptostreptococcaceae > Paraclostridium > Paraclostridium tenue. Next base: position 41,283 of record NZ_BAAACP010000012.1, on the reverse strand, counting down.
AGTTGAAATATCTTTTCCATTTAAAAGAACTTTTCCTGATGATATATTATCTAGTCCTGCTATACAGTTTAAAAGACTACTTTTACCACTTCCACTAGGACCTATTATAGCTGTAAATTTTCCTTTTTCTATAGATAAATTTATATCTTTTAATGCGTGTACTTTATTTTCACCTTTACCATAAGTTTTATTTAAATTTATTATATCTAATATATTCATCATAAAATCCCCACCTTTATTCATTTGTATTTAACCCTTCTACTATACTTATTTTTTCTATTTTCTTTTTACATAAAAATACTGCCATTAAACACATTATTATAGATGCCATTAAGAACTCTATACTTTCAAGTATTGGTAATTTAAACATCATAGTCTCATTTGTACCTAATCCTTGTCTGTGTATTTCATTCACCATTTTTGTAAATTCGTAAATACTATGAGTTGCAAATACACTCGATAATATAGATGCAAATATTGCATACATTAAATTTTCTTTTATAATCATACTTTTAATCTTTTTACTACTCATACCTATTGCTCTTAATGTTGAAAGTTCTTTCATTCTAGTCATTATATTAGCTTTTATTATACATAATATATTTATAGAAGATATTAAAAGTATTAAAGCTACGATTACTAATGTTTCTTTTGTGTTTTTTTCAGTTTGTTTTATATATAAGTTTTTGTAATTATACTTACTTTCAATTTTTGAAAATGGGTTGTTTTTTATAACCTTTTCTATTTCATTCTCAGCTTTTTTATCGCTACCTTTTTCAATCTGAATATTTAACTTATTGTAATTTTCTCGCCCACTTATATTTTTAAAATCATCTTCATTTAAAACAACTTTCATTCCGCCTGAAAGGCCACCTTCTTTTAATACATAGTCTCCATTTAAAATTCCAGTAACTTCTACTTTTTCATTTTTATATTCTAGTTTGTTATTTTTTATAACTGGTATTTTTATATCTATCAAGTCTCCTACTTTAATATTGTTGAGTAACTTAGTATGAGGAGATGCATCTTGAATAGAATAAAAATAATTTGTTACTAAAGCTTTTGGATATTTTCCTTTAGTTTTGTTATCTATATTTTTTCCCTCTTCAATATATTTATCTAAATTTTTTAAGCTATCGTTACTATGTCCTTCAACTTCTAAATATTCTTCTAATTTTTTATTTTCATCATCTATACCATTTGAACTTTTATATTTTTTTGTTAAATCATCAGAATTTATCAGAAAATATCCATTTAATTCCATAATTGGATTTAAACTTTGTACTTCCTTTATCTTTGAAATTTTTTCTATTTCAGCTTTACTATATTTTGTAAAATTAGAATCTGCATTATTGACATTATGAGCTAACTTTATATCACTCTTTCCCATCATCATAACAGGCATACTACTATTATCTAAACTATTATCTAAACTCTTTCCCATAGCTATCGTATCTATAAAAAGCACCCCACCTAAACTTATAGATATAACACATAATATAGTTCTAACTTTATTTCTCCATAAATTTTTATAAGCCATCTCTCCGGTAAACCCAAATATTTTTCTTATTAATTTATAGTAAAATCTATTTTTTTGTCTTTTATTAATTTTATCACTAGTTCTAATTGCTTCTATTGGAGATATTTTTCCACTTTTATATATTGGAACTAAACTAGATATTAACACAGCTATACTAGCCATTATCATAGGTTCTAATATACTAGCTTTACTTAAATACAGATTTACAATTTTTCCATAAATAATAGCAAAGCCTAAATAAGATGCTAATATTCCTAATAAAAATCCACATAAAAGTCCTAATGATAAAACTACAATACTTTCCATAATTATCATAAGTCTTACTTTGTTTTTAGATAGACCTATTGCTCTTAATATTCCTATTTGTTTTGTCATATCTATTAAAACAATACTAAATATATTACATATAACTAAAGTTGCTGACAACATAGGATATAACTTTTGTCTTTTTGTATATAGAGTTTCTTTTGACATCTCATAATTACTTAAAGCTTGTGTTAATGATGCATTTATCATGAAATTCGATTCAGATAAACCATATTTGTTTATCATTTCATAGGACTTTCCAATATCAGGTTTAGATGTATTTAGATACAAAGTACCATTATGAGTGACTAAGTTATTTGGTAAAATTTCTTCATTAAGGTTATCTTTTGTAAAACCCTTTACTACATAATATTCATTTTCGTTTGTGTGCCCATCTGAATTTGTATAATATCCCTCTGGTTTTTTTACTATACCCACTAATTTAAATTTTTTATCCTTGCTGAATATTTGATTTTCATTATTTTTATCTACATAATATTTTACAATTTTAAAGTCAATTTCTTGATTTAAATCATCCTTCAAATTCATTTCTTTTAATGCTTTCTCTTCTAAAACTATTTCATTTGCATTCTTAGGCTCAGTTCCTTTTATTAATTTATATCCATAAGAATCTAAAAAATTTTTACTATATGAATTTAACTGTAATAATATTCCATTTTTACCTACGATTTCGCCCAATCCTAAAATATCATTAATTTCAGTTACTTCTTTATCTTTTTTTAATTTATTCACTATATCACTTTTTAATCCATTGTACTCAACATGATAGTCACTAAAGTTTTTATATGCTTGTTCTATTTCTAGTTTACTTTTTGTTTCTGGTATGACATTTAACGTAAGTACTAATATTACTGCTAATGCTATACTTGTTATTAGTGCAATAGTTCTTCCCTTTTGTTCTTTCATATAAGCAATCGCTAATTTTAAACTAATCTTCAAAATATAACCTCCCTTTTATAATTACACCCTTTATATAACACTTTTAATGATTTTTTGTAAAAAATAAAGTGTTATCTTTTATGTTTTAAAGATAACACCTTGTTTTTTTTGCTTCAATATATATAGTACAACTGGTATTTTTTAAATCCCAACTGTCATGTTTTTATCTATCGGTATATAAATTTGTACCAAAAATTTATCTTCGAAATCCTCTATTTCTAATTCTCCATCATACTTTTTCAATGATGATTTAACACTTTTTAAACCTATTCCATGAATAAATTTATCCTTTTTACTACTTATTATTCTATTATTTTTTATTTTTACTTTATTTACTTTAGAATTTTCACATCTTATAACATAATATGATTTTACAAAAGTTCCTCTTATTTTTATATATTTTTCATCATTTTTTATCTTATTACAAGCTTCTATAGCATTGTCTAGTATATTTGAAAATATGCTACATACATCTATCATTTCTATAAAATTACACTTTGAAAAATTAATATCACAAAATAAATTTATATTATTTTCATTACAATCAACTTGTTTTTCATTTAATACAATATCTAATATCATATTCCCTGTATTATATATTTCTTTAATTCCATTTAATTCTTTACTAACTTCATCTATATATTTATTTACATCTTCTTTCTCAGAACTCATACTCTTAATGCACATCATATGGTTACTCATATCATGATAAAGTCTTTTTACCTTATTTTGAGTTTCTTGTAAATTTAAATAGTAATTATATTGCATATCTACTTTTTCTTTTAATAAATTTTCTTCACTTTTTTCTTTAATATCTTTAATAGTTTTTAAAACTATCATTAAAAGTAAAATGCCATTTATAAAAGACAATCTAGGAGTTATATTTATATTAAATGCAGTAAGTTCATTATAATAATCAATCCTAATATTATATATAAATCTAGGTAAACTATTCACAAATGCTATAATAAAATTACTTAATACACATCCTATTATAAGCATTATATTTATTTTTTCCTTATCAATATTTTTTAATATTTTTATTATATATATAACTTATATTTATAATAATTATAATCGTACTTTCTATAATCGATATAATATTAAAATTATTTTCTGATGTACTACTTGCATGCATGGATTGTCCTGTTACAAGAAAAAAAACTATCGAAAATACAAATTCCCAAGTTATATAATATGCCATAGTATAAATCATATAATATGATAATACTTTAAAATTACTCAATTTGTAATTTAACTTTGTAAATAAAATAAATGCTATCCATTTTAAATTATTTATAAAATCATAATACTGAGTTGATCTATTAAATAGAATTATAGAATCTAAAATTCCAATTAGCAAAAATATAATATCTAAGTATTTTTTTTCATATTTCCTTTTTTCTAGAGAATCTAATATTTTTATAAAAATAAAATATTCAACAAATATTGATATTCCTATAACTAACCTTGACATTAATTCAGTTTCTAACATAATTTTTCTCCTAAGGAACTTAAAAATTTATGTTTAAAATCTTTGAATCTATGTCTACTTACCAGTACTTCTTCTTTATTATCAAGTATAGCTACATATTGTTTTATATTTTCTACATAATCTATGTTCACTAAAAAACTTTTATGACATCTATAAAAATTATAATTTTTTAACTCTTTTTCTATTTTATCCATAGTCATTTTCGTTTTATATATTTTACTTTCTGTATGTATACTCATATCTTTTCTTTGAATTTCAATATATGTTATTTCTTCTATTTTTATTTTGTAAGTTTCATTTTTATTTTCAATTAATATAAATTTATCCTTTTTATTTATAACTTCATCTATGCAACTTAAAATGTGTTTTTTTAAATTTTCATATTTTATAGGCTTTAATAAATATCTATAAGCTCTTACTTCATACCCCTCTTGTATATATTCAACAAGTGATGTTGTAAAAATTATTTCAGGTTTGTTCTTATCTATTTCTCTTATCTTTCTAGCAACATCCATTCCATTTATTTTTTCCATTTGAATATCAAGTATAAATATATCTACATTTTTGGGATAGTCATTTAATAGTTCTTCTCCGCTTTTGTAGATTCTTAAATTATACTCAGTGTTATTTTCCCCTAAGATTTTTTGAAGAAACTTTTCTATTGTTTTTTGATGTTGAATTTGATCTTCACATAAAACTATTTGTATCATATTCTCCCCTATTTTCCATATATATTTATATCCTTATTATACACAAGTTTTACCAATATTTTAAGTTAACTAAATTTCCTAACAAATAAAAAAACTCTTAGATAAAATCTAAGAGTTTTACTGGTGGGATTAACAGGGCTCGAACCTGTGACCCCCTGCTTGTAAGGCAGGTGCTCTCCCAGCTGAGCTATAATCCCAAATGCTGGTGACCCATAGGGGAATCGAACCCCTGTTACCGCCGTGAAAGGGCGGTGTCTTGACCGCTTGACCAATGGGCCTTATTTAATTTTAACATAAAAAAATGGTGATCCATCCGCGACTCGAACGCGGGACACCCTGATTAAAAGTCAGGTGCTCTACCGACTGAGCTAATGGATCATCTTTTTATGGAGCTAGTGATAGGAATCGAACCTACAACCTGCTGATTACAAGTCAGCTGCTCTACCGTTGAGCCACACTAGCATATATAAAATTTGGCGACCTGGAAGGGACTCGAACCCTCGACCTCCAGCGTGACAGGCTGGCATTCTAACCAGCTGAACTACCAGGCCGCATTATTGGTGGGATTAACAGGGCTCGAACCTGTGACCCCCTGCTTGTAAGGCAGGTGCTCTCCCAGCTGAGCTATAATCCCACATTATTGGTGACTCATAGGGGAATCGAACCCCTGTTACCGCCGTGAAAGGGCGGTGTCTTGACCGCTTGACCAATGAGCCATAAAAAATGGTGATCCATCCGCGACTCGAACGCGGGACACCCTGATTAAAAGTCAGGTGCTCTACCGACTGAGCTAATGGATCATCTTTGCTGAGATGTTGTTTCGACTTTTTTCGTTCGCCGTATCAACAAATATTATTATATTAGCTTTATTAACTTTCGTCAACACTTTTTTAAAATTTTTTTTATTTTTTTAACCAAATTATATAAATACCCTATTTTTCAATGGTTTAATCTCATTTTCTCTATGCATTTTTTGTTAAATTAATAAAAAATATTATTAGTTTTTATTTTATTTTTATTTTCAACCTAGAAATTTCTATTACTTTTTTATATATAATATAAGTAACATTTCAAAAAAATATTAAAAATTTTATATACATAAACTAATAAAAAAATAGTTAATGCTAAGCATTAACTATTTTTTATATTTTAAATTAGAATATATTCTTTCTTATTATAGTTTGAGCTCTGTTTGGTCCAACAGAAACCATATCAACACTAACTCCAACTAATTCTTCTATCTTAGCTATATATTTCTTAGCATTTTCAGGAAGTTCTTCATAAGTTTCCATACCTGTTAAATCTTCTGACCATCCTTCTAATTCTTCATATATAGGCTCACACTTAGCTAAGTCTTCTAATGAAGCTGGGAATTCTTTTAATATTTTATCTCCCATTTTGTAAGATGTACATATTTTAACTGTATCAAATCCAGTTAAAACGTCTAATAACATTAAAGATATACTAGTTAATCCGTTTACTCTAGCAGCATATCTAACTATTACAGCGTCAAACCATCCACATCTTCTAGCTCTACCAGTAGTTGTTCCAAACTCTCTTCCTTGAGTTCTTATTCTATCACCTGTTTCATCATTTAACTCTGTAACAAATGGTCCTTCTCCAACTCTAGTTGTATATGATTTAACTATACCTACAACATCTTTTATCATGTTAGGTCCAACACCTGCTCCTATAGAGAATCCTCCTGATGTTGGGTGAGATGATGTTACATATGGGTACGTACCTAAATCTAAATCTAGTAATGTACCTTGAGCTCCTTCAAATAATACTTTCTTTCCAGCTTTTATAGCATCATATACTATAACTGAAGTATCATCTACGAAAGGTCTTATTTGCTCTGCATACCCTAAGTACTCATTGTATATAGCATCAAAGTCAAAACCTTCAGCTCCATATACATTTTTAACTAATTTATTTTTATCTTCTATTTGAGCTTTTAATTTCTTAGCAAATATATCTTTATCCATTAAGTCACATATTCTTATTCCAGATCTCTCTGTTTTATCCATATAACAAGGTCCTATACCTTTTTTAGTAGTACCTATTTTGTTATCTCCTCTAGCTTCTTCAGCTAAAGCATCTAATTCTTTGTGATATGGGAATATAACATGTGCTCTATCACTTATTTTTATATTTTTAGTATTTATATTATCTGCATTAAGTTTAGCTAACTCTTCTAAAAATCCTTTTGGATCAAATACTATTCCGTTACCTATTACGTTTATAGTTTCAGGATTTAAAACCCCTGATGGTATTAGGTGTAGTGCATATTTTTTTCCATCAACAACTAATGTATGCCCTGCGTTGTTTCCACCTTGTCCTCTTACTACTACATCAGCTTGTGTAGCTAAATAGTCTATAACTTTACCTTTACCTTCGTCTCCCCATTGAGAGCCTACTATAGCAACAGTCTTCATATTAACTCACCTCTATTTTTTTATTCGAACACTTACTTTTTTATTTTACCAAACATTCGCTTTATTTTCAAAACCTTTTTTATTGACCTATTTTATTTAGTATGTATTTTTCTATTCCTACTAAATCTTTTAGGCTTTTTATTTTAATTTCATTAGACAATATACTTTCTTTAAATTCATTTAAATTATCAATTTCCTTTATTAATTTATTATCTCCTGTCATGGTGTTTGTAATGTATATTTTTAAATTTTTATTATTTTTTATTCCATAGATAACCAAAGTTTCCTTAATTTTTTCATCAATAATTCTACATATATTAATTTCACCGTTTATAAAGTCTGTATTTGGATATATATATATTATATTTATCATTTTTTCTCCCCCGTTAAAATAATTTATACTAATTAATAAGAAAGCAAGCTAAATCGCTTGCTTTTTTTATCCACATTTATCAACAATTGTACTGTGGAAAATGTGGATAACCTTTTCTAAGTATAATTGTTGATAAATTTAAAAATATCCACAAGTGATATATTTTATAAAATTATCAACATGTGGATATTCTTATTACATTTCTCTAGCTTTGTTTGCAAATTTTTGAATTTCACCTAACCATACTAATTCAACAGATCCAGTTTCACCATGTCTGTTTTTGGCTATAATAACTTCACCTATATTTTTTCTTTCTGAATCTGGATGATAATATTCATCTCTATATAAAAACATTACTATATCAGCATCTTGCTCTATAGCTCCAGATTCTCTTAAGTCGGATAACATAGGCCTGTGATCTGATCTTTGTTCTGGTGCACGTGATAATTGTGATAATGCTACTACAGGACAGTTAAGTTCTTTAGCTATTATCTTTAAAGATCTTGAGATTTTAGATATTTCTTGTTGTCTACTTTCATTATTATTATCACCCTCCATAAGTTGAAGGTAATCTATAAGTATTAAATCTAAACCTTTTTCAATCTTTAGCTTTCTACATTTTGATCTTAGTTCACTGATTTTTATACCAGGAGTATCATCTATATATATGTTAGCATTAGATAAAACTGACATAGCATCTATTATTCTAGGCCAATCATTTTCATCTAAATTACCATTTTTTATCTTTTTTAACTCTACATGAGATTGTGCAGATAGCATACGTTGAACTAATTGTTCTTTTGACATCTCTAAACTAAATACTGCTACAGATGCATTGCCCTTAAGAGCTGCATTTTGAACTAAATTTAGTGAAAATGCAGTCTTACCCATGGCAGGACGAGCTGCTATAAGTATTAAGTCTGTTCTTTGTAATCCATTAATCTTTTTGTTTAGATCTTCAAATCCACTTGTTATACCTGTTATTTCTTCTTTATTAGTATATAATCTTTCTATCATATCATAGGTATCCATAAGTACTGAATTTATAGACTGAAAATCTTCACTAGATTTTTCTTGAGATATATCAAATATTTGTTTTTCTGCTTTTTCTAAAATATCTTCTACTTTTGTAGAACTATCATATCCTAAATTTAGTATATCATTAGATACTTTTATTAGTTTTCTTAAAACTGATTTTTCTTTTACTATATCTGAATAATATTTTACATTTGAAGTTGTAGGTACTATTGTTGATAAACTAGTTATATAGCTTATTCCTCCTACATCTTCTAAATGACCTTGTTTTCTTAATTCCTCTGTAAGAGTTATTAAGTCTATAGGTTCATTTTTATTATTTAACTTCATCATGCACTCATAGATTATCTTGTGTGCTTCTTTATAAAAATCTTCCGGCTGAATAGTTTCTGTAACAGTAATTATTGCCTCTTTATCTAATAGTATAGACCCTAATATAGACTGCTCAGACTCCACACTATGTGGAGGAATTCTACCTATATCCTCCATTTATCTCACCTCTAGTGTCTTCTTATTGTTTTTCTTTTACATCTACTCTCATTTTAGTAACAACTTTTTGATGTATTTTTATTTCAACAAATCTTGATCCTAAAGTTCTTATAGGCTCATCTAACATAACTTTTCTTTTATCTACTTCGATTCCATGTTCTTTCTTTATTTGAGCAGCTATATCTTTAGAAGTTATTGAACCAAATAATCTTCCAGCATCTCCTGCTTTAGAGTATATAGTTACATTCATCTCTTCCATTTTCTTTCCTAATTCAACTGCTGCTTCATATTCTTTTTGTTCTTTTATTTTTTGAGATGTTTGTTTTTCTTTTAATTCTTTTAACTCTGTATTACCTGCTTGAACAGCTAATTTTTTAGGAAATAAAAAGTTTCTAGCATATCCATCACTAACTTCTTTTACATCTCCTTTTTTTCCTGTTCCTTTTATGTCTTTTAATAATATAACTTTCATTACTCTTCTTCCTCCTCTAGATACTGTTTTATGATATCTGATACCATCTTATAACCTTCTTCTAAGGACACATTTTCAAGTTGAGCTCCTGCTATATCAATATGGCCACCGCCACCTAGCTTTTCCATTAAAACATGTACATTGATAGATCCTAAAGACCTAGCACTTATAAAAATAGTACCACTTTTTGTTTTACCCAAAACAAATGATGCTTCTACATCTTTTATACTTAAAAGTTCATCAGCAGCTTGTGCCACAACTATGTTTATATTATTTATATCAGCATTACAGTAAGCTAAACAAATCTTATTGTCTATAACTTTAGTACTTTGTATTATTTCAGCTTTAGTTATAAAATCTTCAAGATTTGAATTAAATAATTTTTTTACTTCTATAGTATCTGCTCCTGCTTTTTTTAGATATGATGCTGCTTCAAACGTCCTAACTCCAGTCTTAAATGCAAAGTTCTTTGTATCTAAACTTATTCCTGCTAGTAATCCTTCAGCTGTTAATTTATTTATTTTTACATCCTCTTCCATATACTGAACTAATTCTGTCACCATCTCACAAGTTGATGATACATAAGTTTCATGGAATAAAAGAACAGTGTCATTTATAAATTCAACACCTCTTCTGTGATGATCTATTACAACTATCTTTTCAGATATCTTTAATAATTCAGGACATTCTGTAAAGTTTGGTCTATGTGTATCAACTACAATTACCAATGTATCCTTAGTACAGTTTTTTATAGCATCATCTTTAGATATAAAGACATTAGTATAATAGTTAGAGTTCTTAATTCTATTGACAAATTCATCTATAGAATCATTAGAAGCATTTAATACTATATTGGCATTTTTATTGCATGATTTACATATATCATAAATTCCTACTGCTGCCCCCATAGCATCCATATCTGGATATTTATGTCCCATTATATATATTTCTTTACTTTCTAATATAATCTCTCTAAGAGCATGACCTATTAATCTTGATTTAACTTTAGTTTTCTTTTCTACTGCTTTTGATTTACCACCGTAGAAAATAGATTTATCTTTTGTCTTTATTACAGCTTGATCTCCACCTCTACCTAAAGCCAAATCCAATGCTCCTTGAGCTAACTTGAAGTTTTCATTAATTGTCTTACCTTCTATTCCTATACCAATACTTATAGTTACAGGTAAGTTATTTTCTTGGTCTATTTCTCTTATTTTATCTAAAATAGAGAATTTATCAGCTTCTAATTTATCAAGTTCATTTTTACTTAATACTAAGAAATATTTATCTTTTGAAGTTTTTTCAAGAGCTCCATTACAGCTTACTTCTAAAGAAGCCAGGATTTTATCAATCTCTACATTGATTAATGGTCTTCTTTCTTCTGGTGCACTTTGTAAAACTTCATCATATCCATCTACTTGTATAGTTGCTATTACATTTTTTTCTTGGTTATATTTACTTTCTAAATCTAAATATTCTGTTTTATCAATCCAATAAAGCATCATTAAATACTTAGCTTTTTCACCTTGATCACTTTTTATCACATTATATACTATAGTGTAATCTCTATCTTTGTACTTTATATTTGTATATAATTCTTTATTTTCATTTAAAACTTTTCTTAAATCTATATTTTTAACAAGATTTTCTATATTCATACCTAAGGTATCTTCTTTTTCTGTCATTTCATAGAACCTAGTGTTATACCATGTAATACTACCATCAAATTCTAATATACATAAAGGCATTGGTAGATTTAGTATAGCTTTTTTAGTAACTTCATCAATATCTACAGCTAAATCTTGAATGTATTTATTCCATTCTCTCCTTCTTATATCTCTTATTCTCCAATTATGAAAAACAATATATATAAAAACTATAAATACAATAGATCCTATATATATGTTGTAATACATTAGTATAAGACTAAGGATTCCAATTACCACTATATATACATTTATCTCTGGCATATTAAATTTAAAGGTCGACTTATCAAACATTTCTACCCTCCTAAGTGGATTTGTAGTTTCTCACCTTTCTAAAGTCAATTGCACTATCTAGCATTCCTACAAAGCTTAAAATCATTGATCCTGATAATAAAAATACAGCCATTATTGCAAAACCTATTTTGCTTGGTGATTTTTTTCTCCATTCTTTTATAAAATATATAGATACAGATATACCTTGTAGTAAAAACAGTATACTAAATATTAATTGTAAATTTAATATTATTGCATCTGTATATAAGCCTATATTTAACATCGATAAAAACATTGTTAGCAAATATAATAATAAAGATGTTATTATAGCATTTCCTGGTAAATAAAAATCTGAAAACTTTGGTAACTTATAATTCAATCTTTTTATTCTTCTTAAAATAAAAGCTTCTACATAATATGTAATTAGCGAAGCAATTATGCTACATGCAAATAACATAGTTGGTATCGTATTTTGCATAACATTAATTATATCTTTAGGTGCTATATCACCTTTTTGTATAATATTAGTACTTTCCATAATAGCAAATTGAGTTTCTACAGTTGTTTTTAACATCTTTGAAAATTGCTCTATTAAGTCTATATTAAATAAAGCTTTAGATATTGTAAAAAATACAATTGTAGATATTAAAAAAGCTACCGTCCCAAAGAATATAGGTTTAAAGTTTTTATTCCTATCCTCTATATTACTATCTTTATTAATCATATATCCAACTGCTATCCCCGGTAACATGCTCATTAAAACTAAATTTAAAGCATATACAAAATTCACGGTTAATATTAATATGAAAAAAGAGGCTATAGCTGATATTAATGCATATTTATGTCCTGTCATTGTTGCTATTATTGCATATGGAACAGGAATAACAACCATAAGTAACCCTAAAAACGGAATATATGCAGTAGCAATACAAAAAATTATAGCTACAGCTGTTAATATAGCCGCTTGAGTTAATTTAGTTTTATCATTCAATTTAATATCACTCCCTGTTATCTAGGTAATTTTTAAGATTAGATAAATCTCCATACCATCTCTCCACGCTATGGTCTTCCTCTATTCCTTCTTTTATCTTTTCCTTAATTTTATAATCTATTTCTTTAAAACTAATCCCAAGTCTTTTTGATAGTAAGTATGTAACCATAATTATATTAGCTAAAGTATCTTGTAATATTTGATCTACTGATCTTGTTCCTTTAAATAAAAGGTTAAACAAATCTCCTAAGCTAATAATTAATTCGGTTTTCATCCATTCAATTATCTTTATATTCTTTGTTATCTCTGAATTTTTATCTAGTCTCACTATTTCCCCCCTCCTTAATATATAAACATTATATCATAAATCATAGTAGTTTTAACCAATAAAAAAACGAGCCTTAAGGCTCGTCCTTTTCTTAGTCTAATGTATATGGTAATAAAGCTAAGTTTCTAGCTCTCTTTATAGCAACTGTTAATTCTCTTTGATGCTTAGCACAAGTACCAGCTATTCTTCTAGGTAATATTTTACCTCTTTCAGTTACGTATTTTTGTAATCTTTGAGTGTTTTTGTAGTCTATCTTAGCATTTTTATCTGCACAGAATTGACAAACTCTTTTTTTCTTACGTCTCTTTTTGTTTATCATATCAGTTTCCCTCCTTTTTAGAATGGTATATCGTCATCATCTATAGCTTGGAATCCTTGAGGATCTAATCCTGTAGGTTCAAAACTTGGTTCAAAGCTAGGCTCAAAACCTTGATTTTGACTTGGATATGGATTATCCGATCTATTTTTATTGCTATCTAAGGCTTGTATATTTCTCGCGCTAACCTTAGTAAAAGTTCTTCTTTCGCCAGATTGAGTTTGGTAATTGTCCACTCTTATAGAACCTTGAAGGGCAACTAGTCTACCTTTTGATATATAGTTGGCACAAAATTCAGCAGATTTTCCCATAACTTCAACAGGTATAAAATCAGTTTCTCTACTACCATCTTTTTTAGCATAATCTCTATCAATGGCAATAGTGAATGTTGCAACGGCTGTTCCTGTTCCTGGGATATATCTTAACTCAGGATCCTTCGTTAATCTTCCCACTAATACAACTTGATTCATTTAAAACACCGCCTATTTACGTAAAAATTATATAGTAGTTATTAAGCAACAACTATCATATGTCTTATTACGTTCTCGTTTATCTTTAAGTTTCTGTCTAATTCCTTTGGAACATCAACACCAGCCTTAAAGTTAACTAATACATAGTGACCTTCAGTGAACTTAGCTATTGGGTATGCTAATTTCTTAGTACCCCAAACATCTACCTTCTCAACTTCACCTTCAGTAGCTATAACTTCTTTAACTTTGTTTAATACAGCTGTTCTTACTTCTTCATCTGCATTAGGCTTTACTACGAAAACTAATTCATAATTTCTCACACGATTCACCTCCCTTTGGACTTACGGCTCTGCTACGCAGAGCAGAGAAATGAGATTAAAATCTCATACTTTACACATTTTATCACTTATAAAACAAATTGTCAATTTAATTTTATTTTAAACCTATTTTCTAAAATTTAATATATCGTAATCTATATAAATAAAAATTTATAAACGTATAAAATTTTAATTTTTGTTAAATATAATAATATAGACCCCATAACTTAAACATATTTCATCCCAATCTCCCCTAAAAAAAGAGTGACCTAATAGGTCACTCCTTTTTTTATCTATATATTTGCATTTTCTAAAAGAGCTTCATTTAATGCTTCAGCTAATCTCTTAACACCTTCAACTATCTTCTCATCTGGCATATTAGAATAGTTTAGTCTAAATGTATTTTCCTTACCTCCATTAGGGAAGAATGACCCTCCTGGAACATAAGCTACATTATTTTCTAAACATTTTTCCATTATCTTTCTAGCATCCAAATGGCTTGGTAACTCTATCCATGTAAATAATCCACCTTCTGGATGTGTATATTCTATTCCTTCTGGGAAGTATTCTTTTATTGTTGATAACATTAAATCTCTACGCTTTTTATAAACTGTTTTTATCTTTTCAACATGTGCATCTAAATCATAAACTTCTATAAATTTACTTACTTCTCTCTGAGATATTGTAGATGCTTGTAAATCTGCTCCTTGCTTAACAAATACAAATTTAGAAAGTATTTGTGGTGATGCACAAACCCATCCTATTCTATATCCTGGACAGAATATCTTAGAGAAAGAACCTAAGAATATAACTAACCCCTTTTCATCCATTGATTTTAAAGATGGTAATATTTCACCTTCAAATCTCAATTCCCCATATGGATTATCCTCTACTACTGGTATTTCAAACTTATTTATGACATCCATGAATTTGTTACGTCTTTCCATAGACCATGTTTTACCTGTTGGATTTTGGAAATCCGGTATAACATATATCATCTTTACATTTTCTGTTGATTCTAATATCTTTTCTAACTCTTCAATTATCATTCCATTGTTGTCAGTTGGTACTTCTATAAATGTAGGACAGTATGATTTGAAAGCATTTAATGCTCCTAAATATGATGGACTCTCGACTAAAACTACATCCCCTTCATTTAAAAATATCTTCCCTGCAAAATCTAGTCCTTGTTGAGATCCACTTGTTATTAGTAAGTCATCTTTTGAAATGTCAGTTTTTAACTTTCTGTTCATTCTTTCAGCTATTTGTTCTCTTAAAGGTCCAAACCCTTCTGTAGTTGTGTATTGAAGAGCTTCTTTTCCTGATTCCTCTAATACTAGCCTCGATATTTCCTTCATTTCTTCTACTGGAAATAATTCCGGAGCCGGAAGTCCACCTGCAAAAGATATTACTTCTGGTTTTTCCGTTAACTTTAAAAGTTCACGAATTTCAGACCCTTTTAATCCATCCATTCTTTTTGCAAATTTGATAGCCATAATTAAGTTTCCCCCCTTGGTAAATGTTTTCCCAGTTTAATTATAGCAAATAAAGGGCGATTTTTACAAGTCTTTTACCTTTTTTATTCTTTTTTCTAAAGTTTCTCTATCTAATTGTACTACTCTTTCACACTTTAAACATTTTATTTTAAAATCCATACCTACTCTAGTTATTTTAAAATCTTTACAACCACATGGATGTTGTTTTTTTAATTCAACAACATCTCCTATATTTAATTTCATTGGCATTAATATCACTCCTATCTTAACTTAGTTATTTCTTTTTGTCCTCCACTTACTCTAGTGACTTTGAAAATTCCATGATATAAAATTTCATTTTCTTCTAATGTTTCTACTACTGTATCCATATCTTTTTCTAAAAACCTAACTGATATTCCACAACTAGAACTTATTTCTCTAGGTGTCGGTAAAGTTGTTACCTTTATAGCTTTTTCATTTAAAACTTTATCTGTTCTTATTGCATGATGAGTTGAGTTAAATGCTACTATATACATTTCATTCATTGTTTGTTCTTCCTTTCCATGTCTTTATATATTAATTTTATACATAAATAAAGACTACATAAACTTGTCATGTAGTCTTTATTATTTATATAGATATAGTTTTTGATGAATTGTTCATTGTTTCTACAATTGTATACATATTTGTTACTGTTCCAACTTTTAAAGCATCTTTTAATCCGTAATAATCTAAACATGTTCCACAAGATAATATCTCTACACCTGCATCTTGTAATAACTTAAGATTTTCTATTGTTGCTTCATTTTCTGTTGTTAACTTTATTGCACTATTAACAAATAATATACTCTTTGGATATGGCTTACTTTCTGTTAAAGTATATATATATCCTTTCATAAGAACATGTCCTAATTCATCGTTTCCATTTCCTATTTTATCTGAATTTATAAATATACATGTATCTGATAAAGACTCTTGTGATTTTTCTTCTATTATAACATTTTCACCTTTTATAATCTCTATACAAATTAAATCTTTTTCTGATTTTAAAACATTAGCTTGGTGGTTCATTGATTTTGCTAATTTTAACACATTTTCTTTAGCCATTTCATTATCTACAGTTACTACTACTACCCCTTGGTCAATATTATCTAGTTCTTTCTTAGTATTTATAACTGGTTTAGGACAGGCTAATCCTCTTGCATCTAACTCTATTCTCATAAATACTCATCTCCTTAAATATGATACTTCCTTAATTTTAACATAATTAAATATATTTTGTTATAGATTATTTCTATAAACTAACTCTACCTTATCATATTAGACTATGATTTTAAATTTATTATTTGTATACAGGATTCTAGTTCTACTACTAACATATTATCTGGTATAAAAAGCACTTTTTTTATATTTTCATCAAATGTTTTCAATTCAGTACCTTTGTTATTCATTATTTTATTGTCACTGTACATAATAAATGAATCTTTAATATTTACTATTCCCTTTAAATTTTCAATATATATTTTTATATCTTCTATACCTTTGTCAATATATTTGATTTTATTGTCATTTTCTATAATATAAATGCTATTTTTATATATATTACTGTAATGTTTTATATCTTTAACTTTAAATTCTTCTACGGTTTTTAGTTCATTATTAACTTTACTTATCTTATCTTTTTCAATTATATATATATCATTTTTATATATAATAAGATCTAGTATCACAGAATTATCTATACTTTTTGTATTTTTTAAATTTCCATTGTAATCATAACAATTTATTGTACTTTTTAACTTATCTTCAGTATTTATAGATACGACATAAATCCCTTTATCCGAATAACCTATATCTGTTACAATACCTTTTTCATTAATAGACTTTACTAATTTAAACTCATAATCATATATATTAACTATGTTTTTATTATCTTTTTTATATGCATACACATATGAATCATTATCTATGCTTTTATATAACAATCCATCTTTATTCATACTTTTTTTAACTACAACTTTACCTTCTTTATCTACGCTATATACTATATTTCTATCTTTATCCAATATATCTATAAATCTATTGCTATCTAACTTTAAATTCTTTTGACTAAATGCTACATCAAAAATTTCTTTTCCACTACTATTTATACTTTTTAATGAATTCCCATCATAATAAACTAAGTTTTTATTGTACTCTACATAATTGCTATTTTTATTTATATTAACCTTTTTTATATTCTCTAATTCTACAGATTTTTTATTTAGGATATTACTCAAGTTGCCAATTTTGTTGGGATTTATTAATACTATAAGTAATAAAATTACTACTAGTATCCATTTTTTTTTCATTGGCTTTCCTCCATATCATTTTTAATACTTAATATTTTCTATATAAAAATAAAAGACTCCTTTTTAAAAGAGTCATTTTAAATAATTTCTAGATTTTTATATAAACAAACACCTCTTTGATAATACTCAAGCTCTTTTTCTTTAGATATGTCTGAGTATAATTGACCTAACTCTATATATAAATCTGCAAGAGTTTTTCTGTCATTTAAATCTTTTATTATACTTATACATTTTAGTAAATATTCTATTGCTAATTTATTGTCTTTTTCACTTTTGTATATTTGAGAATAAAACTTAAGTGCTTGATATTCAAAATATTTATTCTTATTTTTTATTGCACTTGCCAATGCTAATTTAGAATATTTTCTAGCTTCATCATAATTTTCTAACTTTATGTATGACTGTATTATTTTTATTATTATATCTACAGTACATTCATCTTCATCATATTTTTTTATATCATATGCTCTTTTTGAATAATCTAATGCTCTTTCATTATTACCTATATTTTCATATACTTCACAAACTCTTAGGTATATGTTAGCCAAATCAGTTTTATTATCTTCTTCATCTAATAAATCTAATGCAATCTTAAATTGTTGTTTTGCTTCTTCATATTTTCCTACACCCATTAGTTTATTAGCTTTAGATACTATTAATTGAGCTTCTTCTTTTGAGTTAACTATAATATCTAAATTTTTAATTTTATCTATATATTCTAATGCTTCATCATCCTTATTTAACTGTGTATAACAAAATGACATATTACTATATAAATCTTTTTTTAAGTTCATATCATTTATATTATTTTCTTCTAATATATCTTCAGCAAATTTAAAGTTACTTAGTGCTCCTTTATGGAACTTTTCTTCTATGTATATTTTTCCTATATTTATATAACACTTAGCTATATTTTCTTTATCATTATTTTGTATGAAGAAATATAATGATTTTTCAAAATTAATTATAGCTGCATTATAGTCTTTTTGCTTTAAATTTATAGTAGCCAGCAATAAGTTACATTTACCGTAATTTTCTATAAGTTGGTATTCTGTGCATATCGACATTACTTTATTTATTTCACTTTTAGCTTTTTCTAAATCTTTACATCTTATATATATTTCACTTTGTATTATTAAATTATCTGTTAGTTTCTTGGCTTGCATTTCTTTAGTTTCTAGTAAATAATCTACACTCACTTCAAGACGGCTTGCTAAGTATTCTAATAATTCATAGCTAGTATGAGATTTATCTCTTTCTATATGACTTATTTGTGCTGCAGTTATTCTTTCTCCAGCTAATTCTTTTAATGTTAAATTTTTTTCTTTTCTTAATTTCTTAATCTTTTCTCCTAAGCTTAGAATTTCCATACCTGTCCCCCTTAGAAAACATTTTCTTATAATGAAATTATAACTTATATTTATTATAAATACACTAATTTATTTACTTAATCTGCAATATATTTTTATATTTTTACAAGTTATCATAGTTTTTTTACAAATTTTTATGAGTTTTTTTATAAAAAAAGAGACTCACTTAAAGTTTTTAACTATAAGCAAATCTCTCTTAATTTCTACATATTAATTTCTTTTTCTATATGTTTTAAAGCTTCTACAGCCTTATCTATGTCTTCTTTTGTGTTAAAATATCCAAGGCTAAATCTTACAGTTCCTTGTCTAAGTGTACCTAATGTTTTATGAGCAAGAGGAGAACAATGTATTCCTGATCTTGTAGCAATCTCATACATATCATCCAATATAAATGTTACTTCTCCTGAATCTATATCTCCTATATTTATAGAAATTACTGCTGCTCTTTTTTTACTATCTAAAGGTCCATATATTTTTATATTAGGAACTTCAGTTAACTTAGTTAACATATATTCACATAATTCTTCTTCATGTTTTCTAATTTTGTCTATACCTGTTTCTAGAATAAACTTAACTCCAGCATTTAACCCTGCTATACCTGGTGTATTATGAGTTCCAGATTCATATCTATCTGGCATCATATTAGGTTGGAATAAATCTTCTGAATTACTTCCTGTTCCCCCTTCTTTAAGTATATTTACTTCTAATCCATCTCTAATGTATAGCATACCTGTTCCTTGTGGTCCTAATAAACATTTATGTCCTGGTGCTGCTATCATGTCAACATTAATTTTTTGTACATCAATATCATATACACCTAATGTTTGTGATGCATCAACTAAATATAATATATTATTTTCCTTAGCTATGTTTCCGACAGATTCTATATCCACTATTGTCCCACATACATTTGATGCATGAGTAGTAACAATTAGCTTTGTATTAGGCTTTATTGCTTTTTTTATATCATTAGGGTCTAAATGCCCATATTTATCACACTTAACTATTGTATTTTCTACACCATTTTTCTCTAATGCCTTTATAGGTCTTATTACTGAATTATGTTCAATACTCGTTGTTATAATATGATCCCCTGACTTAACAACTCCTTTTATAGCAAGATTTAAAGAGTCTGTTGCATTATGAGTAAATACTATACTCATAGGATTTGATACATTTAAAAGCTTAGCTATATTTTCTCTGCATTCATATATTTCTCTTCCTGCTCTCATAGCTAACTTATGTCCTGCTCTTCCTGGATTTGCTCCATAGTTTTCCATACAATCTAAAACTGCTTCATATACTTGTCTTGGCTTTGGAAATGTTGTTGCTGCATTATCTAAGTAAATCATATTAAGTCCCCTCTCTTATGCTTCTTGTCCTTCTAATAATAATGATACTATACTATCTAGGTCTTCGTCATTATAATACTCTATTTCTATCTTTCCTTTTTTCTTCCCTTTTGAGATGTTTACTTTTGTTCCAAATATATTAGTTAATCTTTCTTCTACATCTACTATATAAATATCTTTTTGCTTTATCTTTTTTTCATTAACTATATTTTCATTTTCTAGGATTTTTTTAGCTAATTTTTCAGTTTCTCTTACAGATAACTCTTCTTCCATTATTCTATTAGCTATTTGTAATTGTATATTATGATCTGGTATTCTAAGTAATGCTTTACCATGTCCTGGGGTAATTCTATTATCTTCAACCATTGACATTACTTCTTTACTTAAATTTAAAAGTCTTAATGTATTTGTTATATGAGGTCTACTCTTTCCTACAGCTTCAGATATTTCTTCTTGAGTAACATTATAATGGTCTATTAAACTTTTATAAGCTAAAGCTTCTTCTATAGCATTTAAATCTTCTCTTTGTAAGTTTTCTATTAATGCAATTTCCATTAAATCTTTCATGGGTATATCTTTTATGACCGCTGGCATTTCTTTTAATTTAGCTTTTTTAGATGCTCTGTATCTTCTTTCTCCAGCTATTATCATATACTTTCCAGAATCATCTGGTTTTACAACTATTGGTTGAAGTACTCCATAATTTTTAATAGAACTTGATAAAACTTCTATCTTTTCTCCATCAAAAACCTTTCTTGGTTGATCTGGATTTGCATAAATTTTATTTATATCTATATTAACAATATCTTTTGAATCTAACTCTTCTTTTATAGTAGGAATCAATGCTCCTAGGCCTTTTCCTAATCTATTTGAACGTCTTGTCGTTTTTTCCATTCTATATCACATCCTCTTCTAAATCTATAAATTCTTCTGCTAATTCTAAGTATGCTATTGCACCTTTACATCTAGCATCGTAATAAATAGCTGGTTTGCCATGACTTGGAGCTTCCGCAAGTCTTACATTTCTAGGTATTAAAGTAGTATATACACTTCCTTTAAAATATTTTTTTACTTCCTCAACTACTTGAATAGACAGGTTTGCCCTTCCATCAAACATACTTAAAACTACGCCTTGTATTTCTAAATTAGGATTTAGACTTCTTTTTATAAGCGATATAGTTTCCATTAGCTGACTTACTCCTTCTAATGCATAATACTCACATTGTATAGGTATTAAAACACTATCTACGGCAGTTAAACAGTTTATAGTTAACATCCCTAGAGATGGTGGACAATCTATAAATATGTAATCATAGTTATCTTTTACTTTATCTATTGCCTTTTTTAATATATATTCTCTTTCTTCTATGCTTGTAAACTCTATTTCTGCTCCAGCTAATTCTGTTGCTGATGCAACTATATCTATATTTTCAAATTCAGTTTTAATTATTGCTTCTTCAATACTATCATTGTTTATTAATACTTCATAAATCGTGTTTTCAACTTCATTTTTTTCTACTCCATATCCACTAGTAGAATTTCCTTGTGGGTCTAAATCTAATACTAAAACTCTTTTTCCCATTTTAGCTACACTAGCACTTAAATTAACATTTGTAGTTGTTTTTCCAACTCCACCTTTTTGATTAAAAACTGCTATTACCTTTCCCATAAGTCTTACCCCCTTTAACCTTTTAAAAAAAGATTACTGCTAAGCAGTAATCTTTTATTTTTTAGGAATCTTTACAACAACCTCAATATGGTCACCTTTATCAACTTCTTTATACTTAGCCTCTAACCCTGTATTAGTTATAGCCTCATAAGCTTGTTTTATAGTGTTTAGGTAAATTCTCATTCCCATTATTCCTTTGACAGTTTGCTTTTTATCTTCACTACCTTTAGGTTGTTTAAGATCTTCTAGTATATCTGCTATTAGCTTTTCTGTTTTCTTAACATTTAAGTCTGATTTTATTACCTTATCTAAAACTTCTCTCATCATTTCTTCATCTGGTAATTTTAATAAAGCTCTAGCATGTCTTTCTGTTAAGCTATTTTCTACTAACTTTATTTTTATATCTGTTGGTAATCTTAGTATTCTAATTTTATTAGCTATTGTAGATTGATTTTTTCCTAGTTTTTGTGCAAGTTGTTGTTGCGTGAAGCAATGTTCTTTTATTAAATTTTCATAGCCCATAGCTTCCTCTATAAAATTCAAATCTTCTCTTTGTAGGTTCTCTAATAGTGCTAATACAGCTGAAGATTCATCAGACATATTATTTATTATAGCAGGAATAGTTTCTAGTCCAGCCAACTTAGATGCTCTAAGTCTTCTTTCTCCTGCTACTAGTTCATATTCATCGTTACTTTTACTCCTAACAGTTATAGGCTGTAAAATACCATATACCTTTATAGATTCACTTAATTCTTCTAATGCTGATTGTGAAAATACTCTTCTTGGTTGGTATGGATTTGGAACTATATTATTTATAGGTATCTCCATAACTCTTTTATCTTCCATAACATCCCTCTCTCATCCAAAACTAAATATATTTAAAACACGAAATTACCTCAGTTACTTATGTGTATAATATTTCTGCATTTAGTTACATATTCCTTCTAAAATATTTTTTTTGCTCTATATTTTAAAATATTTCTTTGGAAATAATGCACTTCTATTCTACTTTATTGGGCTTTTTACTGGTTTTCCAGCTTTTCTTGGATATTTTGCTGGCGTACTATTTACTTTTTTGAAAACAACTATGTTATGATTTAAATCTGTATCAGGAAGTTTAACATCTATTTTTTCTACAAACTCTAGTCCTAATACTTCCATAGCTTTTTTAGATTCTTCTAATTCTGTATCTGCATTTGGACCTTTTAAGCATACAAAATATCCACCTACTTTTATAAAAGGTACACAAAATTCCATTAAAATAGGTAATCCAGCAACTGCTCTAGCTGTAGCTATGTCATATTGCTCTCTATAATTTTCATCCTTACCAAAGTCTTCTGCTCTTCCATGTATTAATTCTACATTATCAATTTTTATATTTTTACATACTTCATCTAAAAAGTTTATTCTTTTATTTAAAGAGTCTAAAAGTGTGACTTTAGTATTTTCTAAGCAAATTCTTAATGGTAACCCTGGAAATCCTGCTCCAGTACCAACGTCAATTATAGACATTCCATCTTTTATATATCCATTTTTAACTGCTGCAACAGAGTCTAAGAAGTGTTTTATATACACTTCTTTTTCATCCTCTATTCCAGTTAAATTCATCTTTTGGTTCCATTCAACTAATATATCTCTATATATCTTAAACTTTTCTATAGTTTCATCCTTGCAGTTAATTCCTAATTCTTCGATACCACTTTTTAGTATTTCAGCATTATTCATTTCTTTCACCTCTACCTCTTCTTTGTTGCTCAAGATAGATAAGTAAAACTGATATGTCAGCTGGTGATACTCCAGATATACGAGACGCTTGTCCTATTGATATAGGTTTTATTGCATCCAGTTTTTGTCTAGCTTCTATTCTTAATCCATCTATAGATGAGTAATTTAAGTCTTCACTTAACTTTTTATTTTCTAGTTTTTTAAACTGATCTATTTGCTTTAACTGTTTATCTATATAACCTTCATATTTAGTCATAATTACGCATTGTTCTTTTATAGCGTATGGAATATCTTCTCCAGCTCCTTTACCTGCAGCTTCTATCATTTCATAGTCAACTTCAGGTCTTTTTAAGAATTCATATAGAGAATATCCCACTTTTATAGGAGAAGCTCCTTTTTCTTCTAGTAAATGATTTATATCTTTAGGAGTAATTCTTTCAGTTTTTAATCTCTCTAATTCTTTTTCTATAAGTTCTTTTTTCTCTAAATATTTTTTGTATCTATCTTCATCTACAAGACCCATTTCATAACCTTTTTGAGTAAGTCTCATATCTGCATTATCTTGTCTTAAATATAATCTGTATTCACATCTAGATGTCATCATTCTATATGGTTCGTTAGTTCCTTTTGTAACTAAGTCATCTATTAAAACACCTATATAAGCTTCTGATCTATCTAAAACAAATGGTTCTTTTCCTTGTATCTTTAATGCTGCATTTATCCCTGCTATTAATCCTTGAGAAGCTGCCTCTTCATAACCTGATGTTCCATTGAATTGTCCTGCACTAAATAAGTTTTCTACACCTTTTATTTCTAGAGTTATTTTTAATTGTGTTGGATCTATACAATCATACTCTATAGCATAAGCTGGTCTCATTATTTTAGCATTTTCAAGACCCTTTACACTCTTATACATTTGAATTTGTACTTCATAAGGTAAACTTGTTGATATACCTTGAATATACATTTCTTTAGTACTTTCACCTTCTGGCTCGATAAATATTTGATGTGAATCTTTATCACTAAATCTTACTATTTTATCTTCAATAGATGGACAATATCTAGCTCCTGTACTATCTATTTGTCCTGCATACATAGGTGATCTACCTAAATTTTCTTTTATTATTTCATGAGTATTTATGTTTGTTCTTGTTAAATAACATGGTTCTTGTTTTCTAGATAACTCATCATTTAAGAATGAGAATGGAGTCACACGCTTATCTCCCTCTTGAATTTCCATAACAGAGAAATCTATACTATCTCTGTGTATTCTAGCAGGAGTTCCTGTTTTAAATCTTCTCATTCTTAATCCTAAATCAACAAGTTTATCAGTTAAATACCTACTGTATCCAAGTGCATTAGGTCCTTCATTAAATGAAACTTCTCCCATATATATTTTAGAGTTTAAGTATACTCCTGTCGCTAATATTACAGCTTTAGCATGATATATACATCCTAATTTTGTTATAACACCCTTAACAACATTTCCCTCACTTAATATATCTACAACTTCATCCATCGCTATATCTAAATTCGGCTCATCTTCTAAAGTTTTTTTCATTTCTTCATGATATCTACCTTTATCTGCTTGAGCTCTAAGAGAATGTACAGCAGGTCCTTTTGCTGTATTTAACATTCGACTTTGTATAAATGTTTTGTCTATATTTATACCCATTTGTCCACCTAGGGCATCTATTTCCTTAACTAATTGACCTTTACCAGTTCCCCCTATAGAAGGATTGCATGGTAATAGTGCTATAGAATCTAAAGAAAGTGTTATAATTAATGTTTTATGTCCCATTCTTGCTGTAGCTAATGCAGCTTCACATCCTGCATGTCCTGCTCCAACTACTATTACGTCATAATTTCCTGCATCAAAATTTAACATATGTTCTCCTTTCATGATAAACACTAATGTTTCACGAAAAACATTATATGATTATTTTCCTATACAGAAGTTACTAAATATTGTATCTAATAAATCCTCTGTTACCGTATCTCCATTTATATATCCTAGATAATCCCATATATTTTTAAAATCCACTTCAATAAAATCTAGTGGCATATATGATTCAATAGCCATTATAGCATCAGCTATAGATTGCTTTGCTTTATAAAGTGCATCTTTATGTCTAGAGTTTGTTACTACTAAATCTGATGAATTTTTAATTGATCCAGCAAATACCATATCCTCTATTTTATCATGTATCCTCTCTATACCTTCATGTTGTAATGCTGATATATTTATTATATTTTCCTCGTCTATATATTCTTTTACTTTTTCTATATCTATAACTTGATCTAAATCAGTTTTATTTAATAAAACTATAGTTTTATTAGGTTGAACAGATTCTAAAATTTCTATATCTTCTGATTCTAATTTTCTTGAAGAGTCTAAAACTACTATTGATAAATCTGCTGAATTAAAAAATTCTCTTGATTTCTCAACACCAATTTTTTCAACAACATCTTCTGTTTCTCTTATTCCAGCTGTATCAACTATTTTTAAAGGTATACCTTTTATATTTACAAATTCTTCTATTACATCT
The DNA here is from genome assembly GCF_039521565.1 of Paraclostridium tenue. NCBI lineage: Bacteria > Bacillati > Bacillota > Clostridia > Peptostreptococcales > Peptostreptococcaceae > Paraclostridium > Paraclostridium tenue. Next base: position 14,573 of record NZ_BAAACP010000012.1, on the reverse strand, counting down.
CTAGTTGTACCTGGTATATCTGTTACGATAGCTCTATTTTCTCCTAGTACAGCATTTAATAATGATGACTTACCAACATTTGGCTTACCAACTATTACAGTTTTTAGCCCATCTCTAAGAATTTTTCCACTTTCAGCAGTATCATATAATTTATTTATCTCTTTTTGTAATTCTAGTGATTTTTCTTTTAAAGTATTGTAAGTTATATGCTCAACATCCTCATCTGGAAAATCTATAGAAACAGTTATATGAGCTAGCATCTCTGTTATATTATGTCTTAAATCCTTAATTTTTTTAGATAAAGACCCTTCTAATTGTGATTGAGCTACTGTATGTGCCATATCTGTTTTTGCATTTATAACATCAATTATTGCTTCAGCTTGAGCTAAATCTATTCTTCCATTTAAGAAAGCTCTCTTAGTAAACTCACCTTGTTCCGCTAATCTAACATCTTTAGATAAAATTAATTCCAATATCTTTTTTACAGAAATAAATCCACCGTGACAGTTTATTTCTATTACATCTTCAGCAGTATATGAATTTGGTCCTTTCATATAAGCTACTAAAACTTCATCTATTATCTTTTCTCCATCTAATATATGTCCATATATTAAAGTTCTTTTATTATAATCTTCTATCTTTTTTCCTGACATTGACTTAAATATGCAATTTGCTACTTGAAGTGACTTTTCTCCACTTATTCTTATTATTCCGATTCCACCTTCACCAGGAGCTGTTGCTATTGCAGCTATAGTATCGTCTATAAACAAACCTATCACCTCTTTATCCTATATTTTATTCATAAACCTTAAGGTATTATTTTATCATTTTAAAGTTTATTTTGTAATAATACATAACTAAAATTTTATATAAACCCTCTTAATATAATACCATGTATTCTAATTATTCTTATATATTTTAAATTATTTCCTCAATCTAACTATTATATATAATATTTTTCAAAAATAAAACCCCCTATATATTAGGAGGTTTGTTTTTATTATTGCTTTTTATATTCTATTACAAGCCTTCTATATGGATCTACACCTTCACTATAAGTTTTTACAAACTTATCATTTTGTAGTGTTGAGTGAATTATTCTTCTCTCATATGGATTCATATAATCTAGCTTCTTAGTTTTTCTAGTCTTAGCTACTTCTCTAGCTACCTTATTTGCATATCTTATTAAAGAATCTTCTCTCTTTGATCTATAGTTTTCTATATCAATAAGAATTTTACAATGTGAATCTTTATTTGCTTTATTTAATGCTAGTCCTGCTAAAAATTGTATAGAATCTAAAGTTTCCCCTCTTCTTCCAATTAAGCAAGCTGCATCTTTTCCTGTTATATTAACCTTTATAACGTTTTTCTCTTGTCTAATATCTATCTGTGCATCTATATTTAGGTTATTTATTATATTTAATATAAAACCTTTAGCTACATCGATATCTGTTAGATCTTGTTTTGTTTCAATTTTAATATCAGTGTTAATATCCACTTCTTTTATAACTTCTTCTTTTTTCTTAATAGTTATTTTGTATATACCATCTTTACTTCCTATTAATCCTAGGAATCCTTTTGTTGGTTCTTTAATAACTTCTACTTCAATGTCTTCTCTACTTACGCTAAACTGTCCTAAAGCTTTTGATATTGCATCATCAATATTTTTACTTTTTATTTCTAGGCTTTGTTTCATCTACTACACCCTCCCCAGAATTAGCAAGCTTAGCTTTTAATGGATTCATTATTAAGTAGTATTGAGCTAATTGGAATAAGTTACTTACAGTCCAGTATAATGCAAGACCAGCTGGGAAACTTATACCCCACCAAACCATCATAGCTGACATAAAATATGTCATAAATTTCATAGACCCTTGTTGTTGGTCTTTTGGTATAGTTAACATTTGTGTTATTAATGTTGTTGCACCAGCTAAAATAGCTATTATTAATGTTTTATCTGGTGATGATAAAGATGGCATCCATAAAAACCCTGTATCTGCAGCTTTTTGTGCAGCATTACTAGCAAAAACTCCATATGTAACTGGATTTCTTAATACATTATAAAGACCTATTAATATAGGAAATTGTATTAATAATGGTAAACATCCTGCCATTGGATTTATTTTAGCTTCTTGATATACTTTCATTATCTCTTGATTTTGTTTTTCTGGTTTACTCTTATACTTTTCTTGTATTTCTTTTATCTTTGGCTGTATATCTTGCATAGCCTTCATAGATTTTGTTTGCTTTATTGTTAGTGGTAATAATAATATTTTTACAAATACAGTAAATAATACTATCGCTAAACCATAGTTAGTCACAAATTCTAATATAAATTTAAGAACTTGTCCTAATAAGTTACTAATTAAATTCAATTTTAGTACCTCCCAAAGTGTCTTTTTCACTTAAAATTATTTTAGAGGATCATATCCTCCAGGATGGAAAGGGTGACACTTTAATATCCTTCTTATAGCTAAATAAGACCCTTTTAGTGCCCCATATTTTTTTAAAGCTTCTATTGCATACTGAGAGCAAGTAGGATAAAACCTACAAGTAGGTCCTTTTAAAGGAGATATGTATTTTTGATAAAACCTTACTATATATATACAAATCTTTGTTGCATAAACATTTATATTCTTTAGTAAGTTATATAATTGATTCAATTTAATCCCCCATATCTTCTAACCCTCATTATTAAGCTTAGCTTTTTTTACTAAACTTTTAATTGACTTCTCTATATCACTATACTCAGCATCTTTACTAGATATTCTAGCTATAAATACTAGATCATATCCACTTTTTATACTTTGATCACAATTTAACCTAAAACTTTCTCTTATTCTTCTTTTTACTTTATTTCTAATATTGGCTTTACCTACCTTCTTAGAAACAGAAAATCCTACTCTATTAAAGTCTGATTTATTATCCAATATATACATTACTAAGTATTTATTTGCAAAAGATTTGCCGTGTTTGTATACTTTTCTAAAATCAGAGTCTTTTTTTATACCTTTAGTATTCTTGAAATCCATACTAAATCCTCCTAAAACACAGCTTTAAATTTATAATTTTTTACACAAAAAGGCTACTTTTCAGCAGCCTTTTTTTAAAATTAATGAGTTAATCTCTTTCTTCCTTTAGCTCTTCTTCTTTTTAGAACATTTTTTCCATTAGAAGTTTTCATTCTCTTTCTAAATCCATGCTCTTTCTTTCTTTGTCTTTTCTTTGGCTGATAAGTTCTTTTCATTTTTTGCACCGCCTTTCAAGATTGTTTTTTCCGTTTATAAAAATAATAACTTTACCCTCAAAGTAAGCATAACACGTACAATTATAAATCCTTTTAAGCTGATTGTCAACGTATTTTTGACGTAGTTTTAGCAACCTTTTTGAGGATTGCGGCTAAGTTAATTTTGTTGACTTTTTTATCAACAAACCGTTAATTTTGTGGATAAATTGTATATAAATCATTGAAGTTTGACATATATTCTGATATTATAAATATACTTGTTGATAATGTTCATAAAAATTATTAACATATTAAATTTATTCACAAGTTGTGGATAAAAATGTGCATAACTTTTAATGTAAAAGATAATACTTTTGTTATAACCTATATTTTTATTATTATTGATATTATTTATAACTTTATATACATATTGTTTATATTTTCTATAAATTATTAGGTCTTTTTTATTTTTTACAGTTTATCCACATATTTATCCATATTTTTTTTGCATAAAAATGATTTTTTAAATAAATTATAAATTTTGTTAATAACTTTGTGGAAAATGTTAATTATTTCGTTCGGAGGTTTTAAATTATGGATATAGTTTCTTTATGGGATAAGACATTACAACTTATAAAAGGTGAATTATCACCCCCTAGTTTTAATGCCTTTTTCAAACAAATTAAGCCATTACAAATACAATCAAATACACTAATACTATTAGTTCCAAATGACTTCACAAAAGGAATATTAGAAGATAGATATCTAAATCTAATTGAAAGTTCTGTAAATCAGCTTTCTTTAAAAAAATATAATATTCAATTTGTCCTAAGTGAAAATGAAGTTAAAGGTTTAGATAAAGACCACAATATAGAAGAAGATAATAAATCTAAAAAGAACTATCCTAATCTAAATCCTAAATATACTTTTGACACATTTGTTATTGGAAATAGTAATCGTTTTGCACATGCTGCTTGTGTTGCTGTAGCAGAAGCTCCAGCTAGAGCTTATAATCCATTATTTTTATATGGTGGAGTTGGACTTGGAAAAACACATCTTATGCATGCAATAGGTCATCATATAATGGAGCAAAAAAAAGACCCAAAAGTAGTTTATGTATCATCTGAAAAGTTTACAAATGAGCTTATAAACTCTATTAAAGATGATAGAAATGAAGAATTTAGAAACAAATATAGAAATGTAGACGTTCTTTTAATAGATGACATTCAATTTATAGCAGGAAAAGAAAGAACTCAAGAAGAGTTCTTCCATACATTCAATTCATTACACGAAGCTAATAAGCAAATAATTATTTCTAGCGATAGACCACCTAAAGAAATACCTACTTTAGAAGATAGACTTCGCTCAAGATTTGAAATGGGTCTTATAACTGATATTCAAGCTCCTGATTTTGAAACTAGAATGGCTATACTTAGAAAGAAAGCCCAAATGGAAAATATAGATGTTCCTAATGAAGTTACAGTTTACATAGCAAAAAATATAAAATCAAATATAAGAGAACTAGAAGGTGCGCTTACACGAGTTGTTGCATATAGTTCACTTACTAATAGAACCATATCTTTTGAATTAGCATCTGAAGCTTTAAAAGATATAATAACAACTTCTAAACATGAAGAAATAACTGTAAACAGAATAAAAGAAAAAGTATCTTCTGTTTTTTCGGTTAAAATGGAAGATTTTAATTCTAAAAAAAGAACAAGATCCATTTCTTATCCAAGACAGGTAGCAATGTATTTATCTCGTGAACTTACGGACTTATCTTTACCTAAAATAGGAGAAGAATTTGGCGGAAGAGATCATACAACTGTTATTCATGCCCATGATAAGATAGCTAAAGATATAGAAAACAATGAAGACTTTAAAGAAAAGGTAAATAAAATTATATTAGATTTAAAAGGGTAAATTATAAACAATACATATGTGGATATCATCTTAATTAAATGTATATATATTTTTTTGCAACAAATATATACAGATTATCCTACAAAAAAACACAAAGATATTAACATTTTTTACACATGTTGATATCTTTGTATTTATTTTGATTCAGATACTTATCCACATTATCAACATCACCTACTATTATTACTACTAAGTTTTTTAATTTATTTTTGTATATAATCACTTAAGGAGGTTATCCACAATGAAGATAATTTGTAATCAAAAAATACTTGCACATAAAATAGGAATTGTTCAAAAAGCTATTAACGGAAAAACAACTTTAGAGCTTTTAAAGGGAATATTATTAACAGCAAAAGATAATACTGTTAACCTAACAGGATATGATTTAGAAATAGGAATAGATACTTATGCACAAGCAGAAGTTATAGAAGAAGGAGAAATAGTAATTAATTCTAGACTTTTTGGGGATATTATAAGAAAATTACCTGATACTTTTGTTGAAATAGAAACAGATTCAGACAATAATGTTTATATAAACTGTTTAAATTCAAGATTTAAGATAAAAGGTGATTCGGCAGATGAATATCCAAGATTACCAGACGTACATAAAAATGAGTTATACGATATACCTCAAGATTTACTAAAAAATATGATAAAACAAACTGTTTTTGCAATTTCTCAAGATCAGACTAAACCGATACTAATGGGTGAATTATTAGAAATAGTTGATGGAAATATAAGCTTAGTTGCTATTGATGGGTACAGACTAGCTGTAAGATCAAGCGAAATAAACAATATGATGGATAATATAAAAGTTATAATTCCTGGAAAAACACTTCATGATGTAAATGGTTTACTTTCATCAGAAGACAATTCTATAAAAATAGGATTTGATGAGAAAAATGCTATTTTTATAATTAACGAAACAAAAATAATAACTAGATTACTAGAAGGGGACTTTATAGATTATAAAAAACTTCTTCCTAGAGAATATGGCGTTAGAGCTAAGGTAAATACTAAAGAATTACTAAATAGTATAGAAAGAGCATCATTACTTTCACAATCAGAAAAGAATAACTTAATAAAATTATCGATAAGAGATAATTCAATGGCTATAACTTCTAATACTGAAAGAGGTAATGTTTATGAAGAAGTATCGATAGAACTAGAAGGAGATTATTTAGATATAGCTTTTAACTCTAGATATTTCTTAGATGCACTTAAGGTAATAGATAGTGAAGAAATATTTATAGAGTTTACAACAAATGTAAATCCTTGCATTATAAAGCCAACAGATGGAACAAAATATACTTATTTATTACTTCCAGTAAGAATATCTTCTAATATATAAATTAAAATTAAACCCAACTGAAAAAGTTGGGTTTTTATGATATAATATATTTTTAAGTATATGTTAACAATTAAGAGTATAAGAAATTTTTTAATATATATTTGATATAATGAAAGGAGGAAAAATCAATGATTGAAATAACTATAGATTCTGAATTTATAAAATTAGATCAATTTTTGAAACTAGTAGATATAGCATCTACAGGTGGACATGCAAAGTTCTTAATTCAAGAAGGTCTAGTAAAGGTTAACGGAGAAATAGAAACTAGAAGAGGTAAAAAATTAAGATCAAATGATATTGTCGAAGTAGAAGGAAATAAAATAAAGATACTATAAAAGGGGTGCCCTTTGTGTATTTAAATGGCTTAAATTTAATTAATTTTAGAAATTATGAGGCTCTATATTTAGAGTTTAATCCAAAAATAAATTTACTTATAGGGAAAAACGGACAAGGTAAAACAAATATTATAGAGGCTATATACTTACTATCATTTGGAAAATCTTTTAGAACAAATAAAGACAAAGAACTTATTAAATTTGAAAGTGAAAACTTATACATAGGTGGAAACTTTACAAAACATGATAGAAAGAGTCTAATAGAAATAGGAATTGGTAAAAATAATAAAAAAGGTATAAAAATAAACAAAATAAATATAGAAAAGATATATGAATTATTAGGAAATTTAAACGTGGTTATATTTTCGCCTGAGGACTTAAGACTTGTAAAAGAAGGTCCTAAGGAGCGAAGAGTGTTTATAGACAAAGAGATAAGTCAAATTATTCCTAGATACTACAATTATCTTACAAACTATAACAAAATATTATTTCAAAGAAATAAACTATTAAAAAGTAGCTATGTAGACATGGATTTAGTAACAGTTTATGATGAAAGCTTGGCTAGATATGGTAGTTATATATACATTTTAAGACGAGATTTTATAAAGAAAATAGCATCTATATCAAGTAAAATGCACAAAAAGCTTACCAATGAATTAGAAGAGTTAACAATAAAGTATAAAAATCAAATAAATATTACCGAAGATGATACTGTAGAGACAGTATATGAAAAATTTATAAAAAAGCTTAAAGAAGGCCGTCAGCATGATATAGATACTAGAACTACTAGATATGGAATTCATAAAGATGATTTATTAATTTGTATAAATGGTTTAGATGTTAGGCTTTATGGATCACAAGGACAGCAGAGAACAGCTTCTATTTCATTGAAACTTTCAGAAATAGAGTTAATAAATAATGAAGTTGGAGAGTATCCAATTTTATTGTTAGATGATATTTTTAGTGAATTAGATGAAACTAGGCAAAAGTTGCTAGTAGACAATTTAGACAAAGTTCAGATGTTTATAACAACAGCAGAAGCTTCTCACAAAAAGATATTTAATACTGAGAATACTACTATTTTCAATATTGAAAAAGGAAATGTAATTAGTATAGAGAATGGAGGGAACTAGATGAAACAAGAATACGGTGCAAGTCAGATACAGGTATTAGAAGGATTAGAACCTGTAAGAAAAAGACCTGGTATGTACATTGGGTCAACAGGACCTAGAGGTTTACATCATTTAGTTTATGAAATTGTGGACAACAGTATAGACGAAGCTCTAGCTGGATTTTGTTCAGATATATATGTTTCTATAAATGAAGATGGAAGCATATTAGTAAAGGATAATGGTAGAGGTATACCTGTAGAAGTTCATCCAAAGACTGGGAAATCTACATTAGAGACAGTTTTAACTGTATTACATGCCGGAGGTAAATTCGGTGGTGGAGGTTATAAGGTTTCTGGTGGTCTTCACGGAGTTGGGGTTTCTGTAGTTAATGCATTATCAGAATGGTTAGTTGCAGAAGTTCATAAAGATGGAAAAGTTTATAGACAAAGATATGAAAAAGGTGTTTCAACTTCAGAGATAAAAGTTGTAGGAGAAACTAATGTAACAGGAACTATAATACAGTTTAAACCAGATGCAACTATATTTGATGAGGTTGAATATAAGTATGAAACACTAGAACATAGATTAAGAGAATTAGCATTTTTAAATAAAGGTGTTAAGATAGTTTTAGAAGATAAAAGAGAAGGAAGAGAAAAGAAAAAAGAATTCCACTATGAGGGTGGTTTAATAGAGTTTGTTAAACACTTAAATAAGACTAAAACTGGAATTCATCCTGATATAGTTTATATAGAGAAAAAAGTAAAAGATTACATGGTTGAAGTAGCTTTACAGTATACTGATGGTTATACAGAGAACATATATTCTTTTGCAAATAATATAAATACTCACGAAGGTGGTACTCATTTAAGTGGATTTAAAACTGCTATGACTAAAGTAGTTAATGATTACGCTAGAAAAAATGGAATATTAAAAGAAAAAGATTCAAACCTTTTAGGTGAAGATATAAGAGAAGGTCTTACAGCTGTTATATCTGTTAAGCTTCCAGAACCTCAATTTGAAGGTCAAACTAAAACTAAATTAGGAAATACTGCAGTAAGAGGAGTAGTAGATAGCGTAACTGTTGAAGAAATAGGAGCATTCTTAGAAGAAAATCCTACAACAGCTAGAATTATAGTTGATAAAGCTTTAAGAGCTCAAAGAGCAAGAGAAGCAGCTAAAAAAGCAAGAGAATTAACTAGAAGAAAAAGTGTACTAGAAAGCACATCTTTACCAGGGAAATTAGCTGACTGTGCTGAAAAAGATCCTGAGAAAAGTGAAATATTCTTAGTCGAAGGGGATTCTGCAGGAGGTTCTGCTAAGCAAGGTAGAGATAGACATATACAAGCTATATTACCACTAAGAGGTAAAATACTTAATGTTGAAAAATCTAGACTAGATAAAATATTATCTTCAGAAGAAATAAGAAATATGATAACTGCATTTGGATGTAGTGTAGGTGAAGACTTTGATTTAGAAAAAGTTAGATATCATAAAATTGTAATAATGACCGATGCCGATGTTGATGGTGCGCACATAAGAACATTACTTCTTACATTCTTCTTTAGATATATGAGACCTCTTATAGAGAACGGATATGTTTACATAGCACAACCACCTCTATACAAAGTTAAAAAACAAAAGAAAGAATACTATGTATATTCAGATAAAGAATTAAATGTTTTACTTGAGCAACTTGGAAGAACTGGAATAGAACTTCAAAGATACAAAGGTCTTGGAGAAATGAACGCAGAACAGCTTTGGGAAACAACTATGAATCCTGAAACTAGAACTTTATTACAAGTATCTATAGAAGATGCTTCTATGGCAGATGAAATATTCTCAATGCTTATGGGTGATAAAGTAGCTCCAAGAAAAGAGTTTATAGAAGAAAATGCAAGATTCGTTAGAAACTTAGATATATAAGAGAGGGGATGAATATCAATGGAAGAAAATAATAGAATACTCCCTATTGAAATAGGTAAGGAGATGAAAAATTCGTATATTGATTATGCGATGAGTGTTATAGCTGGACGTGCCCTTCCCGATGTAAGAGATGGACTTAAACCAGTTCATAGAAGAATATTATATTCAATGAGCGAGTTAAATTTAACACCAGATAAACCATATAGAAAGTCTGCACGTATTGTTGGGGACGTTCTAGGGAAATACCATCCACATGGAGATAGTGCAGTTTATTTAGCAATGGTAAGAATGGCACAAGATTTCTCTACTAGAGGACTTTTAGTAGATGGACATGGTAACTTTGGTTCTATAGATGGTGACTCACCAGCTGCAATGCGTTATACTGAAGCTAGAATGAGTAAGTTAGCTCTTGAGTTATTAAGAGATATAGATAAAGAGACTATAGATTTTATACCAAACTTTGATGAATCTTTAAAGGAGCCATCAGTATTACCATCTAGATTTCCAAACCTTTTAGTAAATGGATCTAACGGTATAGCTGTTGGTATGGCAACATCTATACCACCTCATAACCTAGGAGAGGTAATAGATGCAACAATACATCTTATAGACAATGAAGAATGTAGCGTTGAAGATTTAATACAATTTATACAAGGACCGGACTTCCCTACTTCTGGGATAATAATGGGTAAAGAAAATATTTCTGAAGCTTATAGAACAGGAAGAGGAAAAGTTAAGGTTAGAGCTAGAGCATACATAGAAGAACTAGCTAAAGGTAAGCAACAAATAGTTGTAACTGAAATACCATATCAAGTAAATAAAGCTAAGTTAGTTGAAAAAATAGCTGAATTAGTTAAGGATAAAAAACTTGAAGGAATTTCAGATTTAAGAGATGAGAGTAACAGAAATGGTATGAGAATAGTTATAGAGCTTAAGAGAGATGCTAATGCAAATATAGTATTAAATAAGCTTTACAAACACTCTCAAATGGAAGATACATTTAGTATAATAATGCTAGCTTTAGTTAATGGTGAACCTAAAGTATTAAACTTAAAGCAAGTTTTATATCACTATGTACAACATCAAAAGGATGTAGTTACAAGAAGAACTAAGTTCGACTTAAATAAAGCTGAAGCAAGAGCTCATATATTAGAAGGATTAAGAATCGCGCTAGATAACTTAGATGAAGTTATAAAGCTTATAAGAGGATCTAAAACTACTCAAGAAGCTAAAGAAGGACTAATGAATAGATTTAATCTTTCAGAAGTACAAGCTCAAGCTATCTTAGATATGAGATTACAAAGACTTACAGGTTTAGAAAGAGACAAGATAGAAGCTGAGTATGAAGAGCTTCTTAAGAAAATAAATAGATTAAGAGAAATATTAAGTGATGAAAGATTACTTTTAAATGTTATAAAACAAGAATTATCAATAATAAAAGAAAATTATGCTGATGAAAGAAGAACTGAGATAAGACATGCTGAAGGCGAAATAGATATGAGAGACCTTATAGAAAATGAAGAAGTAGCCGTAACTCTTACTCACTTTGGATATATAAAGAGAATGCCTATAGATACTTATAAGAGTCAAAATAGAGGTGGAAGAGGTATATCAGCACTTACTACTAGAGAAGAGGACTTTATAAAAGAATTAATAACTACTCAAACTCATAGTAGATTATTATTCTTCACGAATAAAGGTAGAGTATATAGATTAAATGCATATGAAATACCAGAAGCTAAGAGACAAGCTAAAGGTTCTGCTATAGTTAACTTATTACAATTAAATAGCGATGAAAAGATTGCAACTATGATTTCTATTGATGACACTAGCGATGCTCAATACTTATTATTAGCAACTAAAAATGGAATAGTTAAGAAAACTAAACGTGAAGAATTTAAAAATATAAACAAATCAGGATTAATAGCAATTGGATTAAGAGAAGATGATGAATTAATTGATGTTAGAGTAACTGACGGAAGTGAAGATGTTATATTAGTTACAAAAGATGGTATGTCTATAAGATTTGATGAAAATGATATAAGACATATGGGTAGAACAGCTATGGGAGTTAAAGGAATAACTCTAAATAAAGATGATAAAGTCGTAGCTATGAACCTTTGTAGTGAAGGAACAGATTTATTAGTTGTTAGTGAAAATGGATTTGGTAAGAGAACATCAATTGAGGAATATAGAGCTCAAATAAGAGCGGGTAAAGGTATAAAAACTTATAATATAGCAGATAAAACAGGATATATTGTTGGAGCTCAGATGGTAAATGAAGACGATGAGATGATGATAATAAATTCTGATGGTGTATTAATAAGATTAAGAGTAAATGAAATATCTTTATTTGGAAGAGTAACAAGTGGTGTTAAGCTTATGAAGACTGATGATGAAGTAAATGTAGTATCAATTGCTAAGATAGAGATGGAAGAATAGGGTGTACAAACCCTATTCTTTTTGCATAATTATGGATATAATAAATATATAAATACGAAAGGAGATATCATTTATGAGCAAAAATAAAGGTAAATATTTTTTATTTGGATCGATAATTGGATTTTTACTAGGTTTATTTTTAGCGCCTAAAAAAGGATCTGAGTTAAGAAAAGAAGCTAAAGAAAAAATGGATGAGATAAAAGACAATCCGAGAGAAGTTTTAGATGGAACCATAGAAACTGTAAAAAATAAAATTTCTAATATAGTGGAAGACTGTGATATTAACGATGTAAATATAGTTGAAGATGAAATAATAATAAGTAAGACTTTTGAAGAAGAGGGAGATAATATATAATGGATGCAGTGGGATGGCAAATAGGAGCTATTTTATTTGGTGTATCAGCATTAATAATTGCAATATATTTAGCTAAATTAATAAATAGTGCAACTAAAGTTGTTGAGAAAACATACAAAATAGTCGATTATAATGAAAGATACATCCACGAAACTATAGAAAATGTTGCAGCTATTACAAAAAGCACAGAGGATATAGTAGGTTTAGCTAGCGGAATAACTAATATAACAAAAGCATTTAAATTTTTCAGAAAGTAAATAAGGAGGTATAGTTATGTCTGTAAATATTGAATCAAGATTAGATAGTAATTTTTGGAATGTAGGAATAAATGGAGAGCTAGATGTAGCTGGAGCTGATAAGGTAAAAGAACATCTTAATGGGTTAATAGAAGAGAAACCAATGGATTTAAAGATTGATTTTACAAATTTAGAATACATAGATTCTACAGGTCTAGGAGCTCTTATTGGTGTACTTAAAAGATTAAAAGTAAATGAAAAGGATATATATATAGTAAACGCTAGAAAAAATGTAAAAAAAATATTTACGATAACAGGACTAGACAAAATATTTAAAGTGGAGGGATAAGTTTTGGAGCGAGAAACTATAAAAATGGAAGTTACAGCCAATCCAGAATATGTAAGTATCATAAGGTTAACAGTATCTGGATTAGCTAATAAAGTAGGCTTTTCTTTAGACGATATAGAAGATATAAAAGTAGCTGTATCAGAAGCATGTACAAATGCTATAAAGCATAGTTTAGACGATAAATTTTTAGTTCAATTTACTATATTAGATAATGGATTAGCAATAGAAGTACAAGATAAAGGCAAAGGATATGATGTTGATTCATTACAAGAACCTGATTTAGCAAATCCAAAAGAAGGCGGACTAGGATTATTTATAATTAAAACGCTAATGGACGAAGTTAATACAGTATCTAATACTGATGAAGGTACAACAATCAAAATGACTAAATATTTAGGAGTTGGTATTTAATGAGGAACGTAGCTAATGCTACAAGCTATATGGATATGACAACTAAAGAATTGTTTAATATATATAGCAAAGACAAAAACGTAGAAATAAGAAATATTCTTATAGAAAGACATATGTATTTAGCAAATATACTATCTAAAAAATACATTAACAAGGGTGTAGATTTTGATGATATATATCAAGTTGCATCTTTAGCATTAATATATGCAATAGATAGATATGATATTGAAAAAGGCTATGAGTTCTCAAGTTTTGCAACACCTACAATAATAGGTGAGATTAAAAAATACTTTAGAGATAAAGTATGGACAGTTAAAGTACCAAGAAGAATACAAGAATTAAGTAAAAAAATAAGTGAGGCTAAATTATTTTTAGAACAAAAAAATAAAAGAAGCCCAAAAGCTATAGACATAGCTAATTACCTAGAGTGTAGTGAAGAAGATGTTTTAGAAGCAATAGAAGCTTCTTATGGATATCAGCCAATGTCATTAGATACATCTAGTAATGATGATTCAGATGATAAAGAAATAACACTTAAAGATAAAATTGGACAAGAAGAAACTAGTTTCGGAAATATAGAAAATATGGATTTTATAAATAAATTCATAGAAACTTTAAATGAACTAGAAGTTAAAATTTTCAAAGATAGATTCTTTTTAGATAAGACTCAGTCAATTATAGCTAAGGAATTAGAGATATCTCAAATGACTGTATCTAGGCTAGAAAGAAAGATAATTGAAAAATTAAAAAAAGAATATGAAAAGAATTTGTAAAAAAATAAAAAAATTTGATAAAAAGTGTTGACTTACTGTTTGAAAGGTAGTATAGTATTACTTGTCCTTAAGAAAAGGGCGAGAAAATAAATGAACTTTGAAAATTAAACAGTAGGTTAATTATAAAAATTCTTTTT